>DYFB01000089.1 GCA_020725405.1 Symbiobacterium sp.
ACGCCATTCGACCGGGAGATGCGAGCACGGGGGTACCAGTTGACGCGATTTGCTGACGATTGGGTGGTAACCTGTGCGTCCAAGAAGGAGGCGCAGCAAGCCCTAACCACGGCCAGGAAGATTCTCGAGACGCTGGGCGTCGCGCTCCATCCGGAGAAGACCCGGATTGTGCAGGTCGGCTATGGGTTCGAGTTCCTGGGGTATGTGGTGCGCCAGGGCAAACGCCCCCTGAGACTGCCGCAGGACCGGATCAAGTCCGGAGCGCGGCAAGGAGGGATGTACGCCCAACCCAGCGAGAAGTCGAGACGGCGGTTCAAAGGGGAAATCCGGGCACTCACGCGACGCCGGGCACCCGTCTCGACCGCGCAGCTGATCCGCGATCTCAACCCTGTGATTCGCGGGTGGGGCATGTATTACCGACGTGCCCACGTACGGAGACTCTTCAACCAACTCGACCGCTGGATCGTGCGGCGGATATGGTCGCACCGGTACAAGCGGTGGCGTAATCGCGGGTGGAAGGAATACCCCACCAAGCGGCTGCGCGGCGAATTTGGACTGCAGAGCCTTGTTGCCATAGTCCCCTCTCTTGAGCGTCCGAGGGCGCATTTCTTGTGAAAGCGGCCTACGGGAAAACCGTACGGGCCGTTTGAGCGGCGGACGGAGGTTAGCCCCCCTTAGGGGGCGCCTCCTCCGACCCGACAGCCACATCACCGTCAGGAGAATCCGGTGCCCAGCTATGCCACTCAGCAGTCTCAGCACCCCGTAGCACGCGCAGCCGACTGCCAGTTCAGGTCGGCGACGACAAGAGCCTGCCATCTTCCCGGCGGCGGTACTCCAGGCGCCGGTCGATGACCCCGGCCACCGCGGGGTCCAGACGGCGGGCTTCTTCCACGACGGCCGGCACCCTTTCCTGCAGGTAACGGCGGATTTCGGCCCGGCGCTCCCAGAGGCCGGCGACCGCCGCGCTGAGCTCGTCGGGCGAGGTTTCACCGATGGAGAGCGCCCATTGACCGAGGCCGAGGTCTCCGAAGATCCCCTCGGCCTTGTGGGTCCAGTAGCCGACGGCCAGGGTCGGGACGTAGCCGGTTACGGCGAAAATGGCCGAGTGGAACCGCGTGGCCAGGAACAGGTCCATCCGGGCGTAGCCGGCCCTGAGGGTCCAGGCGGGCAGTTCGTCCTCGATCAGGGTCACGGCCTCCGGCCGGGTCACGGCCTCCAGCACCCGGCGGGCGGCGTACCGGTCGTCCTCGAACCTTCCCGGACCGGTGCACTGTGGCCAGAGCACCGCGTGGGCTCCTACCTCTTCGGCCATCCGGTCGATAGCGGCCGCCACGGCCCGCAGGTACGAATCACTGCCGGGCCATTCCCGGACGGTCACCCCGAAGAGGGGGGGCCCGTCGGGTATCCGGTGCCGCTCGAAGACCTGCGCGACCGCGTCGTCGGTCTCGGGCGGCCCCAGCCCGAAGGCCAGGTCAGGCACCACTCTCACCGCCGTCCGAGCGTCCCCGCCGCCGGAGGCGACGCCCAGTTCGGCCAGGGTCCGGGCGCTCGGCGCCTCGCGGGTGAGGGTGACCGCCGCCCGCCCGAGCACCCGGCGGGCCAGCCGCTTCTGGAAGCCGGAGGCGAAGGGGCCGACGGTCTGGGCGTAGAGAACGAAGGGCACCCTGGCCCGCGCCGCCAGAGCCAGGGGGAAGAGGATACGCCACAGCCGCAGGGTGGACCGCAGGCCGGGCTGTCCGAAGATAAAGCCGCCGCCCTTGCTGATGACCACGTCGGCCGCGCCCAGGACCCGGAGGGATTCGCGCTCGGCCTCCGTCCAGATGAGGCCGGGCCTGGGAAGAGGGAGGAGGGCCAGGAGGGACCGGATTGAATGGAGCGCGGCCGCCAGGCCCGTTGGAAGCCGGAGTCTCGCCTCGCTCGCCGGCTCGACGGGCAGGATGGGGAAGACCGCCCCGTGGACGGCGTCAAAGAGCTGCCGCGCGCGAAAGGTCTCGCCGTGCAGGCGCCGGTCGCTGGGACCGAACTCCGAGAGGAGCCGGATTTCGGCTCCGGGGTACCGACGCCTCAGTAGGCCGACGAGCGACTCGACGATGGCCGCGTCGCCCTTGTTGCGGTCAGACCATCCGTGGCAGATGAGTATTCTCGGACCGCCGTTCGACCCGCCGGTCGGGGTCACGGGCCTTCCACCGTTCCAGGGCCGCTCGTCAAGGCCGGGACGCCGAAGACGCCGTCCGGGCGCCACCGGTCCAGGAGGTCGGCGACGGCCTGCCCGTCGTGCGCCAGCAGAGGTCCGTGCGGGAAGTAGCGCCGCCCGGTGAGACCGTGCCAGACCCGCTCCCTAAGCCGGGGCGCCTGCCGGTAGTGCGAGAAGTAGAGGCCGGCCTCGTCGCGAACCCGGCGGTAGTAAGCGGTGGTGCGGTGGGCGTGGCGGATCAGGTCTTTGAGCCTGAGCCACTGGCGCTTGCGGAGGGCCTCCGGTGATAGGCGCTTGAAAGCCTCGAGCTCTCTCACGAGGCCGTGGACGCTGGCTCCGAAGAGACCGTCGGCGAGCGGGTAGAGCACAGACCGGGTCAGAAAACGGTCCACCCTGCGCTCACCCCTTGAGGCCTCTCCGAGGCTTCGACGCTCTCACCGGCTGTCGTCGACGGGTTTGCCGTACCTGGCCGAAACCCTGCCTGTGCCGTCAGCGGGCGAAGCACCGGGTCGGCTCAGCTTTCCCGACCTTGGCGCGGGTGGTGGCTTCGGCCGAAGACGAGTCGCTCGGCGGGGGGCCCGGGTTCGGTTCGAGAGCCGGGCTACCGGTGCGGCCGGGTGGTCCGGCCCTCACGGAGCTTTTCGTCCCGGGCCAGAAGGGTTGGGTCTCCAGCGCCCTGGTGCTGGCGCCCTTCGCGGCCATCCTCCTGGTCCTGCCCGCCCCGGTGGTCGACCCCGTCTACGGGCGCGGTGCCTTCGGTCCGGAAGCGATCAGCCTGACGGCCACGGCGGCCGCCTACCACGCGGGAGCCGTCGTCGCCTGGGTTGGGCGCCGGTCACCGCCCGGGCGTTTTACTCCCTTCGGGGACAGTCTCACCCCGGTGAAGGTCCTCCTGACGGCCACCGTGATCAAGACCGCGGTCAGTTTCGCGGCGGCCCCCCTCCTGGGACTGGGCGGCCCGGCGAGCTCATGGTTCTGCTCCGGGTGAGCGCGTTCGCCGGGACCTATCTGGCGGCCTGCGCCGCGGGCGTCGCCGCCCTGGGAATCCCTGAAGCCCGTTCAGCCTGGCGGGAGTTGCGCCGGATGGTCGGCCGCAGGTGGGTGGACCGGCCGGGGTAAAAGTATGGACAATTCTCACTTTTCCTGCTACTATGGCCTCGGGTATCCCTGAACGGCCGTTCAACTCTGCTGAACCACAGCCCAGGCCGGCTTCTGCGCCGTTCGGTCCACACTTCTGACCTTCCCACCGGGCACGGAGAGCTCGCCATGGCAGCGGCGGCCCGAGGGCCCGGGGGAGGTGAGAGCTTTGAACCGGTTCTCCGCTGTCCAACCTCCCGGGGCCCGGACCGGCGCCGCTCCTGTCCCCACGTCCTTGAAGTCGGTCGCCCTCCTTCTCTACCTGACCGGCATCCTGACGGTGGTCTACTGGGTCGTCTACTTCACCAGCGGGGCCGTCCAGGCCGAGAGTTCGGAGGTCTACATCGCCTTCGAGAACGCCTTTCCCGCCGCCGACGGCTGGATGACCCTGGCCTGCTTCCTGGCGGGCGCCGGCCTCCTCCGGGGCCGCGCCTGGGGTCTGCTCTTCGGCGTGGCCGCCGGGAGCGCGATGATCTTCCTCGGCCTGATGGACGTTCTCTTCAACCTCCAGCACGGCATGTACGCCCTTGGCGGGGTGGAGATGGCCATCGAGACGGTCATCAACGTCTGGACCCTCGGTTTCGGGTCGTTCGTCATCTGGTTCCTCTGGTCGCGGCGCCGCCTCCTGGCCGATTGGTAGACAGGTCGGGCTGGCAGGGGCTCAGCCGAAGCGCGCCGGCGGCACCGCGCCGAGCCAGCCAAGCCGACGGCCGGCGGCACCGCGCCGAGCCAGCCAAGCCGACGGCCGGCGGCACCGCGCCGAGCCAGCCAAGCCGACGGCCGGCGGCACCGCGCCGAGCCGTTCCAGGAGGTGTTGTCTTGGAGACGATGAAAGCGGCCGTTTTCCACGGTCAGGGCGACCTGAGGGTGGAGGAGCGGCCCGTCCCCGAACCCGGTCCGGGCGAGGCGCTCCTCAGGATCAAGTACTGCGGCATCTGCGGGAGTGACCTCGAGGCCTACCGCTACGGCCTCTACGAGCCCGGAATCGTCATCGGCCACGAGATAGCCGCCGAAGTCGCCGCTGTCGGTCCCGGGGTCGCGGGCCTGGCGCCCGGCGACCGGGTCACGTCTAACGACATCGTCCCCTGCGGGGAGTGCCGCTACTGCCGCACCGGCCGCGTGAGTATCTGCGACGCAGTCACAATGCCCGGGGTGACCTGCGACGGGGGCTTCGCCGAGTACATGACAGTGGCCGCCAGGGCTCTCTACCGCCTACCTGACGGCGTCTCCGACCTGCAGGCGGCCCTTACCGACCCGTCGTCGAACGCGCTTCACGCCGTGAACCGGTCCGGCCTGAGGCTGGGCGACCGGGTCCTGGTCATCGGGGCTGGCCCGATCGGCCTCCTTATCGTCCAGGCCGCGCTCCTGGCCGGGGCCAGGAGGGTGTTTGTCGCCGAGATGAACGAAACCCGCCGGTGCCTGGCCCGCGAGATGGGCGCCTCGGAGGTCATCAACCCCGAGGTGGACAACCTCGACCTGGCCGTGGCCGACCTGACCGAGGACCAGGGGGCGGACGTGGTCTTCTGCGCCTCCGGCAGCCCGGGGGCTATGGCCTCCACCTTCACCCTCGTCCGCAAGGGCGGGGTGGTTGTGCCGGTGGGCATCTGCGAGCAGCCGGTGGCGGCCGACTTCTTGAGCCTGGTCATGAACGAGCTCGATTACCGCGGTACTTACGCTAGCTACGACGAGTACGGGCTGGCGCTCGATCTCATGGCCCAGGGCCGCTGGCGGACCGAGCCCCTGGTCTCGGCGGTCATCCCCCTCGAGCAGATCGTGGCGGAGGGCTTCGAGGTCCTTCTCCAGCCGGGGGCGGCGGCAGCCAAGATACTGGTCAGGCCCTGAAGGGGTTTCCGGCCGCCGGGGCCGGCCGGAGATGGGAGGAGACCGAACGTGAGATTCGCCAGCATGGAGTACGTCAAGAAAATGCAGGAGGTGCTCAACTCCGACGAGCAGCACCGCCGGGCGGCCAAGGGGGAGACCGACTCCTACCTCCTCGTCCTCGACCCCGAACCGGACAAGGGGGTGGCCGAGCGCCACATCGTCGGCTACAGCATGGTCGACGGCGAGGTCACCGAAGCGTGGACGGGCCAGCGGAAGACCACCTTCGTCCTCTCGGCCCCCTACGGGGTCTGGGTGAGCATTCTCGAGGGCAGGCTCGGTCCCATAGCGGCCATGACCACCCGGCGATTGAAGATACGGGGGAACCTGCTCAAACTGCTGTCGGGGTCGGACTCCACCCTGCGGATGGTCGAGCTCCTCCGGACCATCCCGACGGAGTTCGAGGGCGAATACGCTTCCGTCAAGCTCGGCCAGGAGGCCGGCTAGCCTTGCTGGCCGCCCCTGCCGCCTTCGAGCTGTCCGACAGGAGGCTCGTCGAACTCCCGGCGAGGCACAGGCTGGAGTCCGCCGTGACAGCCGCCTTCCTCGCCCGGGCCGACGCCGCCGAGCGCCTGCTGGCCGAGAGAGGACTGCCCTGGCGGGCGGCCCGCTTCCTGCCGGGGAGGACCCTCCTCGTCGTGGCCTGCCAGCAGTTCGCCGACTCGCCGGTCGGCCCGTATCGCCAGGTCTCGGTGTCCCTGCCCGTCCACGCGCGCTTCGACCGGCCGGAGCCGCCCCCGCCCGTTCCGCTCCTTCCGCTCCTGGCCCAGGCTCTCTGGCGCACGGAGAGGGTCTTCACCGACCTCCACTTTTACGTGGCGGCCATACCTGTCTCCGAACCGGCGGCCGTGGCCTACTCCCACGAGATCTGGGGCGAGCCGGCCTGGGTGGCGGCCGTGACGGCCCGGAGGGGGGAGGGGAGTCTCCCCGGGAGCCCGGGGGCCTGGTGGGAGGTTAGCGTCGGCCACCCCGGGGGCGAGAACGGGGAGACGTTCCTTCGGATGGCGGTGAAGGACGGCGGCCTGCCCTTCACCGAGAGGCGCGGCTACCGCCTGGTCAGCCGGCGCGGGGCCGCCTGCCTCACCGACGTCATGCGCGTGGAAGCTCCCGCCCGCCTGGCCTTCGGGCCGGGGCGCGCGGTCCTCGAGCCGGGTCGTTCGCCGCGGGCCGCGTTTCTGCCGGATCTCGCCGGGCGCCGCCCGGTCGCCGTTCAGGCTCTGGTCCACGGTCCGGGGACGGTCACCTTCGGCGGGCCGTGCGGGTCGGACGGACCGCCGTGCGGGTCGGGCGGACCGCCGGGCGGGTCGGGCGGGCCGCCGGGCGGAGGCAGGCGGCCGTGAGCCCGGTCCGGGGTCGAGAGGGGGGGCGGCAGCTGCCCCTTCGTTCGGTGCGGCGGGCCCTGGCCGTGCTCCGTGCCTTCGAGAGCCCGCCGCACCTGCAGGGTATAACCGACCTGAGCCGGTCCTTGGGCCTGTCGAAGGGGACCGTGCACCTTCTCGTGGGCGTGCTCGAGGGCGAGGGATTCCTCGAGCGCGACCCGGCGAGCGGTAAGTACCAGTTGGGCTCGGCCGTCCACCGGCTCACGGCGGCCGCCGAGCGCGACCTCCGGACGATGGCCCGCGAGTCTCTCCGCCGCCTCTACACCGACACCTCCTTCCCGGCCTACCTGGCCGTTCTGGTGGGCGGGCAGGCGGTCATCGTCGAGAAAGCCGCTCCAACCCTGTCCTTCCTGTCCGTCCTCGACGTGGGGGCCCCGGTGCCCTTCCACTGCTCGGCTCTCGGGAAGGCTCTTCTCGCCCACCTGGGCCTGGAGCGCCGGGAGGAGCTCGTTACCCGCCTGGGACGGGAGGGCCTGCCCAGGATGACCCAGTCCACCCTGACCTCCCTCGACGAGCTCCGGGCGGAGCTGGAGCGGGTCGCCCGCGAGGGCGTGGCTGTCGACCAGGAGGAGAGCCTGCCGGGGGTCGTCTGCTTCGGGGCCCCGGTGTGGAACGCGGCCGGGGAGGTGGCGGCGGCCGTGTCCGTGGCGGCCCCGGCGGCCAGCGTGGCCGGGCCCCGCCAGCGGGCGGCGACAATCGAGATTCTGCGGCGGGCCGCCGAAGCCATCTCCTACCGTCTCGGCTGGCGCGAGCCCGGGTCGTCCGCGGCGGCCGGAGCTCCCCGCTCACCCCGGGGGACGACGGACTAGAGAGGCAAGCGAAAGGAGTTGACAGCCAGTTGCCGTTTCCCTACAAGGATCCCGACCGAGCCAAAGCCTTCATGATCGAGTATCTCGCGGCCACCCAGAAGGACCCCGTTCTCCTCGAGGCCTGGAAGAAGCTCGGGTTGGTGGTGGGGTTCAAGTTCGAGGATCTCGGCTTCGGCTTCGGTCTCGACTGCTCGAGCGGGGAGGAGATTGTCATCCTGCGCGACTACCCCGACCCGCCGCCTCAGGCGGCGATGAAGACCACGAGCGACACCTTCCACGACATCTTCACCGGCCGGCTCAACGTGGGTATGGCCTTCATGAGGCGGGCCGTGCGCACCGAGGGGAACATCGGCGGCATCTTGAAGCTGGCTAGCCTGATGCCCCGCAACATCAAGATCTACAAGGAGCTCCTGGCCGAGAAGGAGGCGAGGGCCGAATGAAAGTCCTGCCGTCCGCGTCGGAACTCCCTCCGGGAGTGACGCTGGTCGAGGCCCCGGCCGTGGACCCGGCGGAGGCCGACGCCCTGCGGGCCCTCTACCGCGACATGCTGGCCATCCGGCGTTTCGAGGAACGGGTGGCCGAGTACTACGCCGAGGGCCTCATCCCGGGCTTCGTCCACCTCTACATCGGGCAGGAGGCCTGCGCCGTGGGGGCGGCGGCAGCCATGGAGGAGGGCGACCGGTTCGTCTCCTACCACCGCGGCCACGGCCACCACCTGGCCCGCGGCTCCCGCTTCGACCGGATGTTCGCCGAGCTCTTCGCCCGCGAGGACGGTTACTGCCGCGGCCGCGGCGGCTGCCTGCACATAACCGACACTTCGGTCGGCAGCCTGGGGGCCAACGGCATCGTCGGTTCGGGTCTCATCATCGCCAACGGAGCCGGCCTGACCTCGCGGCTCAAGGGCGACGGCCGGGTCACGGTCTGCTTCTTCGGCGAGGGGGCCTCCAACCAGGGGAAGTTCCACGAGGCCCTCAACCTGGCCGCCGTCTGGCGCCTGCCCGTCTTCTTCTTCTGCGAGAACAACGGCTACGGGGAGTCGAGCCCCCAGGCCTGGACGACCTCCGTGGAGCATATCGCCGTCAGGGCTCTCGGCTACGGGATGCCCGGGCTGGTCTGCGACGGCAACGACGTCCTGGCCGTGAGGGAGGCCGCCTGTCGTGCGGTGGCCCGGGCCCGGTCCGGCGGGGGGCCCAGCCTCATCGAGGCTAAGACCTACCGCTGGCGGGGCCACTTCGAAGGCGACCCCGAGACCTACCGAGACCGGTCGGAGGTCGAGGCCTGGCTGGAACGCGACCCCCTGCGCCTTCTCGTTCGCCGCCTCGAAGAGGCCGGCCTGTGGTCGGAGGCCGACGGCGAGGCCCTGGAGGCCGAACTGAAGGAGGAGCTCGACCGGGCCGCGACCTTCGCCCGGGAGAGCCCCGAGCCCGACCCCGCCGCTCTCCTCCGGGACATCTGGGCCCCGCCGGACGACCGGGCCGGCGGGGCTGGCGGGCCGGGCGCCTCAGCCGCGGCCGGCGCCCCGGATTTTGCGGGCGCCGCGGATTCCGGCGGCGTCCCACACCTCGCCGTCGCCCCGGACGCGGCGGGCCCGCCCTCCACGGCTTCCTCCGCGGAGCCCCGCCTAGCCACCGGGTTGGAGGCCGTCCAGGAGGCCCTCATCGAGGAGATGCGGCGCGACCCATCCGTGGTCATGATGGGCCAGGACATGCACCAGGGCGTCTACGGCGTTTCCACGGCCGTCTACGAGGAGTTCGGGCCCGAGCGGGTCAGGCCGACGCCCATCAGCGAGAATGCCATGGTCGGGTGCGGCATCGGAGCGGCCATGACCGGGCTCCGGCCGGTGGTCGAGATAATGTTCGCCGACTTCCTCATGGAGTGCATGGACCCTCTGGTCAACCAGGCTCCCAAGCTCCGCTACATGACCGGCGGTCAGGTCCGGCTCCCCCTGGTCGTGCGCGTGCCCGGGGGGTCGGGCTTCGCCGCCGGGGCCCAGCACTCGCAGTGTCTTGAGGCCCTCTTCACCCACGTTCCCGGCCTCAAGGTGGCCTGCCCCTCCACGCCGGCCGACACCAAGGGCCTCCTCAAGGCGGCCATCCGCGACGACAACCCGGTGATCTTCTTCGAGCACAAGGCCCTCTACTACGAGGGCGGGGAGATGCCCGACACTGACGACCCCATCCCCTTCGGGGTGGCCGACGTCAAGCGGCAGGGGACCGACGTGACCGTTGTCGCCGTCCAGGCCATGGTCGGGCGGGCCCTCCGGGCCGCCGAGACGCTCGAGGCCGAGGGTATCAGCGTGGAAGTGGTCGACCCCCGCACGCTGGTCCCGCTGGACAAGGCGACCATCCTCGACTCCGTCCGCAAGACCGGACGCCTGGTCGTCGTCGAGGAGGGGGCCCTCACCGGGGGAGTCGGGGCGGAGATAGCGGCCCTGGCCGCCGAGGAGGCCATCGAGTACCTCGACGGGCCCGTCGTCCGGGTTGCCGCGCCGGACACGCCCATCCCCTTCAGCCCGGTGCTGGAGGAACTCGTGGCCCCGGACGAGGAGCGCATCGCCGCGGCCGTGCGGCGGGCTCTCGGGCGGGAGGGGAGCTGATGAGGGCCGGAGGGGAGGACAGGACCCGCCCACCGCCCAGGGCCTTGACCGCTCCTGCGTCGCCCTCGTTGGCTTCTCCCTCGGGGCGTCCGGGGCTCTCCTGTCGCACCCTCACCTTCCTTCGCGGCCACCTCGCCTTGGGGGCGTAACCGGCCTGCCGAGGTCAGGTCGCGGCAGGGCGGGAGCCGCGGGGCGTAGAATGTTGGGCCAGACCGGAAGGCAAGGGGGTTATATCCATGTCCGAATCGGCGGCGATGGCCTCCGAACTCGCCTGGCTTGACGCTACCGCGCAGGCGGAGTTGGTGCGCAAGAAGGAAGTTACCCCTTCGGAACTCGTCGAAGCGGTGATCTCACGTATCGAGGCCCTGAATCCAAGGCTCAACGCCGTTATCACTCCCATGTACGATCTTGCCCGGGCCGCCGCCTCGGGTCCGTTGCCGGACGGGCCCCTGAGGGGCGTCCCCTACCTTCTGAAGGACCTCGGAGCCACCTACGCCGGGGTGCCCCAATCCATGGGGAGCGCCTTCATGAAGGGGGTGGTTTCCCCCCAGGACACGGTGCTGACCGGACGTCTCAAGGCGGCCGGCCTGGTCGTCGTCGGCAAGACCAACACGCCCGAACTGGGCCTCCTGCCCACCACGGAGCCCAAGGTCTTCGGCCCGAGCCGGAACCCGTGGGACCTCGGGCGGAGCACCGGCGGCTCGAGCGGAGGGTCGGCCGCCGCCGTGGCGGCCGGTATCGTGCCGGCGGCCCACGCCAACGACGGGGGCGGCTCCATCCGCATCCCGGCCTCCTGCTGCGGCCTCTTCGGCCTGAAGCCGACCCGCGGCCGCATCAGCCTCGGCCCCGTCCTGGGCGACAGCCTGAACGGTCTCACCAACGAACACGCCGTGACCCGCTCCGTCCGCGACAGCGCCGCGCTCCTCGACGCCACGGCCGGCCCGGCGCCCGGTGACCCTTACTACGCGCCCCCGCCGGCGCGGTCCTATCTCGAGGAGGTGGGGGCCGACCCCGGCCGCCTGCGCATCGCCCTGACCACCCAAGCCCTGACGGGCGTCGAGGTCCACCCGGACTGCGTGGCGGCCGCGAGCGACGCCGCCCGCCTCTGCTCGGACCTCGGGCATGAGGTGGAGGAGGCGGCGCCCGACCTCCGGGGCGACGTCGTCGCCCCGGCCTTCATGACCATCTGGGCGGCCGGTTGTGCCTGGGACATCGACGGGCTGGCCCAGGCCACGGGCCGCACGCCGGAGCCCGACCAGTTCGAACCCTTCACCTGGGCCCTCTACGAGATGGGGAAGAGCGTTTCGGCCTCCGGCTACCTCATGGCCGTGACCGGGCTCCAGCAGGTGGCCCGGCAGGTGGCGACCTTTCTCGAGAAGTATGACCTGTGGCTCTCCCCGACGGTGGCCGAACCGCCGCCGCCCCTCGGAACCTTCGAGCCCGAGCCCTCGAACCCGCTCCTGCCCCTCTTCCGGGCCGGGGCCTACATCCCATTCACCCCGCTGGCCAACGCGACCGGAAACCCGGCCATGTCCGTGCCGCTCTACTGGAACGCGGAGGGGCTGCCCATCGGGGCCCACTTCATGGCTCGCTACGGCGATGAGACCACCCTCTTCCGACTCGCCGCCCAGCTCGAGCAGGCCCGACCGTGGGCGGACAGGCGTCCCGGGGTGAGGGTGTAGTCCCGCCCTCCTGGATAGCCTCCATGTCTACCTCCCTCAGCACGTGGACCGAGGCTGGTCATCGCTCCCCGCTCTCCTTGCATAGCTCTGCCTATAACAAACCTTTGACCCGCGGGACAAGTTCTTGTAGCCTGATGATGACGAGTGCTCCTGCTGCGGGCGTCGGACGGAGTCGCCCTGCGTCGAGCGGAGTGAGGACTTCCATCCGTGGCACCGCCAGGCCGATTGGGGTGACCCGCGTTGACTGGAAGGCTCGAGGAGACCGGGCTGACGAGCAAGGGCGGCAGAGGCTCAGGGCGGAATGATGAAGCGCCCCTGCCCCGCGTGGGCGATACAGCCTCGTTCACCAAGACCATCACCGAGACGGATGTCGTTCTTTTCGCCGGGCTGACGGGGGACTTCAATCCCGCGCACATTGACAGCGAAGCCGCGGCCAGGGGTTTTTTCAGGGCCCGCGTGGCCCACGGCATGCTTACGGCAAGCCTCATCTCGACTGTCCTAGGAACGAGGCTCCCCGGCCCCGGTACTATCTACCTGAGCCAGGGGTTGAGATTCACGGCTCCGGTGTACCTCGGCGATACCGTGACCGCCAGGGCCGAGGTTACGGAGGTGGATGAGGCCAAGCGGCGCGTCCGACTTAGAACCTGGTGCACCAATCAGCACGAGAAAGTGGTCATCGAGGGGGAAGCGCTGACCATGGTCCCCTCGCCCTGAGGGCGGGTCGACCCCGGCGTCGGCCGGTGCACCGCGTCGGAGCGGTGCACCGGCCAGCCGCCGCTCTCCCCGGGCGCCTGAAGTTCAGATAAACAGGTTCACGTTGGCCTCGTCGGCCTCGGCGAGATAGCTCGCCACCCCCGCGTACTCGAGCCCGTCGACGAGCTCGTCCCGGCCAAGACCCATCACGTCCATCGACATGGTGCAGGCGACCATCTTCACGCCCTGCTCGCGGGCTGAGGCGAAGAGATCGTCGAGCGAGGAGACGTTCTGCTGCCGCATGACAAGCTTCATCATCCTCGCGCCGAGGCCGCCGAAGTTCATCTTGGACAGGCCGAGCCGCCCGGGGCCCCGGGGCATCATCAGGCCGAACATGCCCTGGAGGAAGCTCTTCTTCGTCGGCACCTTCTCGGGCCGGCGCAGGATGTTGAGACCCCAGAAGGTGAAGAACATCGTCACCTCGTCACCCATGGCGGCCGCCCCGTTGGCGATGACGAACGCGGCCATGGCCTTGTCGAGGTCACCGCTGAACACGATTATCGTCTTCTTAGCCATCGTGTTGCTCCTCTCCAGCGTTATCCTCTCTGGTGCAGGCCTCTGTGGCGCAGGTCTTCTCGGCGTAGGCCTCCGCCAGATAGTCCGAGATGTCGGTCACCGCGAGGTCGTCGGGGGCCGCCCGGCGCAGGTTCACCAGGCAGATCGGGCACATCGTCACCACCCGTGCCGCGGCTCGCCTGAGCTGGTCCACCCGCGTCCGGGCTCCCTCGAGGGCCTTCTTCGGATAGAGCGCTTCGATCGGCCCGCCGCAGCACCAGGTGAACCTACCGGCGAACTCCGGCTCCCGTACCGTGAGGCCCGCCCGGCCGAGGAGCCGCCGCGGCTCGCCGGTGAGGCCGAGGGAACGGGCGTAAAGGCAGGAGTCGTGGAGGGCGACCTCTTCAGTAAGGCGGCGCCGGGGCTCGAGACCGGCCTGGGCCAGGACCTCGAGGTAGCTCTCGACCCGGAGGTCATAGCCGGAAACGAGCCTGGGGTAGACCACGGCCAGCATGTAGGTCGTGTGCGGGTCCACGGTGATGACACGCCGCACGCCGCGCCTCACGAAGAGGTCGTGCACACGGCGGGCGTGGGCGGCGAAGACTCCGTCGACCCCCAGATCGTGGACCAGCGCTCCGGAGTAGAGCTCCTCACCGTACAGGTAGCCCGGCCTCAGCCCGGCGAGCCCCAGGAGCCGGGCGATGTTCCGGAGGTTCCGGTCGTAGGCTGCTCCCCCGCCGGCCCCGGGGCGGGCGATGAGGGAAGAGACGCTGACCACCCGGTTCGCCGCCCGCCCGAGCCCGGCGTAGCGGGCGAGTCGGGAGCCGGCCAGCCGTTCCTGAAACCGGCCCATGGATGCGATATACGGGACGAGCTGGTACATGCTCCCGGTGTAGAGCACCGTCTCCCCGCCGTGGGGGAGGCCGAGTCCGTGCGCCCACCGTGTGGCGGCGACCGGGGGAATCGGGAGCACCGACCCCCTGAATCTAAGATTGTCCGCCAGGAGCCCGACGGTGGGGCCGATCGGAAGCGACATCGCCTCGCCCTCCCTCTGTCGACATGAATCCCTCTCCTGCCTCTCCGAAGGCCTCCCGGAGGCCGAAGGCCGCCCGGTTGAGATAGCGTCTGAGCGACCGGACGTTCTCGGCGATGGGCACCTCGGCCGGGCAGCTCGCCTCGCACATCCGGCAGAGGAGACACGAGAAGACGGTCTCCACGCTCTCGCGAATCTTGTCCTCAAGCCCGAGGAGGACGTAGCGGAAGAGCCGCCGGGGGAGAGGGTCGAGCCCCATCGGGCATGTGGCCGTGCATGTCCCGCAGTTCAGGCAGGCCGAGGCGTCGAAGTCGCTCGAGGCGCGGACCTCCGCGGCCAGAGACGGGCTGACGAGAGCCATCCCTACACCTCTCTCTCCACGGCCCGGTAGCGATAGAAGGCGTCGTCGCCGGGCTCCCGGATCTCGGTGAGGTAGCCGTACTTGCGCAGGCCCATCACCCAGAACATGACCTCGTTCGCCGGCCGCCCGAGGGCGGCGGCGAGCTCCGGTACAGTCCGGGGGCCGGCGGCGAGGGCCTCGAGGATGCGGGGACCCATCCACGGCTCCTCCCGGATGACCTCGCGCCGTTCTCTCATGCCGTTGCTCATGTCAGGCCGTCTCCTTCAGCAGCCCGTCGATCATGGCCCGGATCTGCTCGTCGGTGTAGCCGAGAAGGTCGATGGCCGCCGCAGGGCAGACCGGCACGCAGGCCCCGCACCCCTTGCAGACGGCCCGCCTGACGGAGGCCACCTCCCGGCCCTGGTGCGGGACACGCTCGATGGCCTCGAAGGGACAGGCCGGGTAGCACTGACCGCAGTCGTCGCAGCGCTCCGGATCCACCACGGCCACCAGCGGGTCGAGTTCGGCGTAGCCCTTCTTGAGGACGGCGGCCCCCTGGGCTGCCGCGGCCAGGGCCGAAGCCACGCTCTCGCTCGAGTTCTTGGGGCCCTGGCAGGCGCCGCAGATGAGGACCCCGTCGACGACCGTCTCCACCGGGCGCAGTTTCGGGTGTATCTCGCTGAACAACCCGTCCTTGCCGACGGGAAGCTTGAGAGTCCGGACAAGTTCCTCGTTCGGGCGGGGCACCATCCCGGTGACGAGCACCACCAGGTCGGCCCGGATGTCGAGCTCTTCTCCGGCGGTCAGGAGGTCGCGCACTCTGACCTTGAGCCTGGGCTCGCCGGCGCCGGCGTCCCCGGACACCACCGGCGGTTCGCTCTCGTCGAACCTGATGTAGACCGAGCCCCGGTTCCGGGACTCGGTGAAGATGGCCTCGAGGTTGCCGTAGGTGCGAATGTCGCGGTAGAGATGGTACTGCCGGACCGCAGGGTCGCGGTCGGCGACCCTGTTGGAGAGGTGCCCGGCCGCGCCGCAGCAGTAGCGGGAGCAGTAGAGGTTGCCGCCCCCGGCCTTCGGGCCCTGACGGCTGCCGACGCAGTAGACATAGACGATGGACCTGACGGGTCGGCCCTCGTAGACGAGCGCTCCGGTCCCGGCCTCGAGGAATCGCTGGAACTCCGGAAGGGTGACCACGCCGGGACGGCCCCGGCCGAACTCCCCGGCCGGCGGATCGTAGGTCTCGAAGCCGGTGGCGACGATGACCGCTCCGACGTCCGCCCGGACGGTCCTTGACGCCCCCTGCCGTATCTCCACCTGGAAGTTGCCGAAGGCGCCGCTCTTCTCGACGAGCTCGGCGCCGGTCAGGAGAGTGATGCCCGGCTGCGCCCGCACCTGGTCGAGAAGGCCCGCCACGAGCCCGCCGCCGTGCCGGCCGTGCGGGTAGAGCTCGCCCAGCCCGGCCACCCATCCACCGACCTCGGCCTCCCTCTCCACGACGACGACCTCGAGACCGACCTGGGCCAGGCCCAGGGCCGCCCGCAGCCCGGCGACGCCGGCGCCGACGACGAGGACCCGGGGGACCGTGTCCACGACCAAGGGGGTCAGCGGGAGGCTCGATCTGGTCCGGGCGATGCCGCCCCGGACGAGCCGGATGGCCTTGTCCGTGGCCCCGGCCCGGTCGTCGGTGTGGGCCCAGGAGCACTGCTCGCGTATGTTGACCTGGCTGTACTGGTACGGGTTGAGCCCGGCGCGCCTAGCCACTTCGCGGAAAGTGAACTGGTGGAGCTTCGGGGAGCAGGAGGCCACGACCAGGCCGTCGAGGCCGTGCTCCCTTATGTCCTCGGCCATCTCTTGCTGGGTGGCGTCCGAGCAGGTGAACATGGCCGTCTTGGCCACCGCCACCCCCGGCTCGTCCTTCACGGCCTCGAGGACCCGCTCGACGTCGACGTAATCGGAGATGTTGCCACCGCAGTGGCAGATGTAGACCCCGATGCGGTTTCCGTGCGGCCGGTCGCGTCCCGACGTCCGGGCCTTCTCACCGCGGTCGCTCATGTCGCCCCCCTCACCCTCTCGACGTAGGCCGCGGCCTGGATCGCCGCCGCTCCGGCGTGCAGGATGGAATCGGGGATGTCCTTGGCCCCGGAGGCGGCCCCGGCCACGAACACGCCCTCGATGCTGGTCCGTCCGGGGTCGAGGTCCTCGTCGGCCTCGAGCACGAAGGCGGCGTCGTCCACGGCTAGCTCTCCGGCCGGGAACAGCGCCCGGGCCGCCGGGTTCGGGGCCACGCCGACGGCCAGGACCACGAGGTCGTGCTCGGCCTTTGCCAGCACTCCGCCCCGGTCGACGTCCTCGTAGTGGAGGACGAGGTTTCCGTTGTCCGTCTCGGTGACGCGGGCTACCCGGCCCTTGACGAAGCTCGCGCCCATGACCCTGGCCTGCTCGTAGAACTCGTCGTAACCCTTGCTGAAAGCTCTGATGTCCATGCCGTAGACCGTCACGTCAGCCAGGGGCAGGGCGCCCATGATGAGCTGGTTCTGTTTGATCGAGTACATGCAGCAAAAGCGGGAGCACAGAGGGTTTCCCACGGTCCGGTCGCGCGACCCGGTGCAGAGGATGTAGGCTATGCGCTCGGGCACCTTCCCGTCGCCCGGCCGCAGCACGGAGTTGTAGGGCCGGGTGGGGGCGAGGAGCCGGTCCATCTCCATGCCGGTGATGACGTTGGGGAAGCGCCCGTAGCCGTACTGGGGCTTGAGGTCGGCCGGAAAGAGGGTGAACCCGGTGGCGACGACGACGGCCCCCACCTCGAACTCGTCCTCCGACCCGCGCGCGTCCATGGTCACGGCCTTCGCCGGGCAGACCCTGACACACTGGTGGCACTCGGAGCACACACCGCAATCGAGGCAGCGTCCGGCGCCGCGCCAGGCCTCGTCCGCGGTGAGAGGCGGTTCGAGCTCCCCAAAGCCCCGCGGTGGGCTGATCAGGCGTTTCCCTTCGGGTAGTGGCTCGAGACGGCGGTAACGTTTCTGACGGCCCAGCACCGCATCCTTGTCCACCGGCGGCAGGCGGTCGTCCACGACCTCCGGGTCGAGCGACTCGCCGCGGAGCTGCCGGTCGATCATCCAGGCCGCCCGGCGTCCCTGACCACAGGCCGCGGGGATGGTCGACGGCCCGGACACCACGTCGCCGGCGGCGAAGACGTAGGGGAGCGACGTCTCGAGAGTGCCCGGGTCGACGGCGACGGTCCGGTTGGGGTTGAGGCGGAGCGTACCGGCGAGGTGGTCGGTCTCCGGGACGAGGCCGATAGCCACGATGACCTGGTCGGCCGCCAGCCGCTCCGTGGTTCTCTCGTCGTAGGCGGGACTGAAGCGTCCCGTCTCGTCGAAGACGGCCGTGCATCGTCTCAGTTCCACCCCGGTCACCCGGTCCTCGCCGAGGATTCGGCGAACCCCCCAGGAATCGTGGAGCCGGACGCCCTCGGCCAGGGCCTCGTCCACCTCCCAGGCGTGGGCCGGCATCTCGGCCCGGGCTTCGAGGCAGACCAGGCGCACGTCCCGCGCGCCCAGGCGGAGCGCGCTCCGAGCGGCGTCGATGGCCACGTTCCCCCCGCCGACGACCACGACCGTCTTCTCCCGGAGGTCCGGGGGACTTCCGTCGTTCACCCCCGCCAGGAGCTCCAGGGCGGTCGACACCCCAGGCAGGGCGGACCCTTCCACGTTCAGCCGGGCGGCGACGGACGTTCCGGTGGCCAGGAGGACGGCGTCGAACCCCTCACTCCTCAGAGTCTCGAGGTCGGTGACCCGCGCCCCGCAGGCGATCTCCACGCCCAGGGCGGTGAGGTTGGCGATATCGCGAGCCACCACGTCCTTGGGCAGGCGGTAAGGGGGGATGGCCCGGCGAGGCATCCCTCCGGGCTCCCCGTGGGCCTCGAAAACCTTGACGGCGTGTCCCCGCAGGGCGAGGTGCCAGGCCGCCGTGAGGCCGGCCGGGCCGGCGCCGACGACGGCCACCCGCTTCCCGGAGGGCGGGGCCGGACAGAGGGGGCCCGGTCGGTCCGCGCGGCTTGGGTCGCACCGGGCGTCGCCCGCGATGCCCTCCAGGCTCTCCGCGCCGGCTGCCGCCTCTCCGTTGGGCGCGGGGACAGGGTGCGCCGCGTAGTGCGTGTCGGCGATGAAGCGCTTCAGCCGGCGGATCGGCAGCGGGCCCTCCAGGCGGCCTCGGGTGCACTCCGTCTCGCACGGGGCGAGGCAGGCCCGCCCCAGAGTGCCGACGAGCGGGGTGCTCTCGAGTACGAGGCGGAAGGCCTCCTCGTACCTGCCGGCCCGGACCAGGGCCACGTAGCCGTGGGACCTGATCCCCGCCGGGCAGGCGTAGGCGCAGGGCGAGGACCCCTGTCGCTCGATGACGGCCTTCTTGGGCACGGCCTGGGGGAAGGCGATGTAGGCCGCGCGCCGGGAGACGAGACCGGCGTTGAACTCGTCGGGAACCGCCACTGTGCAGCTCATCTCGCACTGGCGACAGCCGGTGCAGGCGGCCTGGTCCACGAAAGTGGGGCGGCGGTGGAGCCGCACCCGGAAGCGCCCGTTCTCGGTGCGCCTTACTTCCCGGACCTCGGAGGAGGTCGCGACCCGAATTCTCGGATGGTGCACGGTGGCGGCCATCTTAGGCGTCGAGATGCAGCTCGCGCAGTCCAGGGTGGGGAAGACCTTGCTCAGCAGAATCATCTTCCCGCCGACGCTCGACTCCTTCTCCGCCAGGAGAACGCGGTAGCCCATGTCGGCGAGTTTGAGGGCGGACTCCATGCCGCCGATGCCGCCCCCGACCACCAGGACGTCGTAGCTCATTCATATCCCTTCCTGACCTGAGCGAGCCCGGTCGGAGCGCTCCCACCGGACCCTGGTTCGACCGGCGCGGCCGTGACTGGACCGAGCTCGGCCAGCGCGGCGCTGAACTCCCTGATGTGGTCGACGAAGGGCTCGGCGCACACCGAGCAGATAGCGGCCATCTTGAGCCTGCGGGGCTCCAGGCCGTGCTCGGTCAGGAGGTCCTGGGCCCGTTTGAAAATGCGGGCCGAACGCTCCGTGCAGTCGGACAGGTATCCGCACTCCTCGCCGTCGGCGGCGATGAAGACTCCATCAAAGCCCCGCTGGATGGCATAGAGCACCCACTCCGGCCGGACGCCGCTCGTGCAGGGAAGACCGATGACCACTACCCCGGGAGGGTAGTGGAGATGGGAGCTGCCGGCCAGGTCGATGCCCGGGTCGGAGATGTTGTTCGTGGAGAAGACGAGGATCCTGGGCTCCTCGGGACCGCCGCCTCCGTCGGGTCGGTCCGGCATTCACTTTCCCCTCTTTATGAAGAGCCTGAGGTAGCCGGGTTCCTCCAGGACGCCCAGGAACTCATGCCCCATCTTCCTGGACCAGGCGGGAAGGTCCTTACGGGTCCCCGAATCCGTGGCCAGGACCTCCATGACCTCGCCCGGCGGGACCTCGGCGATGGACTTCTTGGCCGCCAGGATGGGCCCCGGGCACGAAGTGCCTCGGGCGTCGACAACCTTCTGGGCGATCAATCTCTTGAGCTCTTCCGGGGTCATGGCTGCTCCTCTCTTGTCCGCGGGCCGGGTGCCCCGCGGGCCGGTCTTCAGTCGTGGGCGCTACCCCTACCCGTAGGGGTAGGCTCATCGTCTCATGAATACAACGGCGTTTGTATCTTGTCAAGGCGCAGGGCAACGAAGTTGGGTTGAAACCGAGACCAGGACGGTTATAATGGGAATATACCCGTACCGGGTAAGCGGAGACGGAAAGACGGCGGCGCGGCCCCGCGGGTGAAACACCTGGCGACGCGTGACCCCGCGGAGGGGACCGCCTGCGGCGGTCCCGCGCCATGAAGGAGAGGACGATATGCCCCCAGCGGAACGGTCGGACCCCACTTCCCAGCCTGAGACTTGCGCTCCAGAGCGTGACCTTCTCATTCAAGCCGACATCCTCGACCGGCTGAAGCGCATCGAGGGTCAGGTGCGGGGGATCCAGAAGATGATTCAGGAACGCCGCAGCTGCAATGACATAATCATTCAGTTGGCGGCGGTCAAGGCGGCCATCACCCGCGTGAGCCTCACCGTCCTGAACTGCCACCTGGCCGAGAGCATCATGAAGGACCTCCAGGAAGGCCGGGACTTCAAGGACTCTCTGGCCGAGTCGATGGCCATCTTCAAGAAGTTCTCCTAGCAACGGTCCTCCGGGCCCGGCGGCCACCGGGCCCTCGGGCCGTCCAAGCGAGGCCCTTCCGTGTCCCGCCCGGGAGGGCCGAATTTGGGTAAGGTTGATGGGGGCGGAAGGTGGTGACCGGCTCGTCCTCCGGCTGTCGTTGGAGTATAATCTACCTATACGGAACGCACGGCGCGTGACGGCCCCGAGGGGCCGGACCACCGGCGCCGGAGGGGTTGGGGGCAGGGTCGTGACCGGGGACGGAAGCCGCAATAAGCTTCACGAAGGCAAGGCGAAGATCGTCTGGGACGCGGGTGACGGCACCTACGTCGTGGAGTTCAAGGACGACGCCACGGCCTTCGACGGGAAGAAGAGGGGACGCATCCGCGACAAGGGCCGCTGCAACAACCTCATCTCGGCCGCCCTCTTCGAGCTTCTCGAACGGGAGGGTGTCCCGACGCACTACGTCCGGACCCTCTCCGACCGCGAGATGGTCGTGGTTCCACTGGAGATAGTCATGGTCGAGGTGGTCGTCCGCAACGTGGCCGCCGGGAGTCTCGCCAAGCGCCTGGGGCTCGAGGAGGGAGTTCCCGTCGCCCCGCCGGTCCTCGAGCTCTACTACAAGTCCGATGCCCTCGGGGACCCGATGATAAACCGGTACCACGTCCGGGCCCTGGGTCTCGCGAGCGACGAGGAGATGGACCGCATTGAGGCCCTCGCCCTGCGGGTGAACGACGTCCTCTCCCGGGCCATGGCCGACTGCGACCTCCGTCTCATCGACTTCAAGCTCGAGTTCGGCCGGGCCCGCGACGGCCGCATCCTGCTGGGGGACGAGATCTCCCCGGATACCTGCCGCTTCTGGGACGCGGCCACGAACGAGAAGCTCGACAAGGACCGCTTCCGCCGCGACCTCGGCGGCGTGGAGGACGCCTACGAGCAGGTCCTGCGCCGGGTCACCGCCGCCGCCCCCACCTGGCGGGCGGCCCGCCCGGCCGTCTCCGGGCCGGCTCAGGCCCGGGTCTACATAACCCTCAAGAAGACCGTGCTCGACCCCCAGGGGGCGGCCGTGGAGAACGCCCTCAAAGCCCTGGGCTACGGCGAGGTCTCGGGGGTCCGCGTCGGGAAAGTCATCATCCTCGACCTCGCCGAGGCGAGCCCCGAGCGGGTCGAGGAGATGAGCCGCCGCCTCCTGGCCAACCCGGTCATCGAGGACTTCACCTTCGAGATCGTCCGGGGGACAGGCGCCCGCTCTCACTCCGTCCCGGTGTAGCCAAGGCTCGGCACGTAACGGTCGTACGACGCCGGCCAGGTGACGTAGTAGAAGCGACCCTGCGCGTCCCAGCCGCAGGGGAAGGCCGTCCCGAGCGGCCGTTGCTCCACGAGGCCGAGGACCGGGTCCAGGCGGTAGAGCATCAGGCCGCCCCAGCCGTCCGGGAACGCGTTCCGGGCGAGCCACCGGCCGTCCGGGCTCCAGAGGGGGATTCCGGCGCCCTCGAGGCGCACCGGATAGGTGTCGTAGGGGGGCCTGGCCGACAGGAGGAGCTCGCCCGCCGTCCAGAAGGTCCCGTCCGGCGACCAGGAGCCCGTGGTCGGGCCGGTGAGACCCGGAAGGGCGACCTCGATCTCCATCCGGTTGGTCAGGAGGTCGAGGACCCGGAGCACGCTTCCCGACCCGTCCCGCAGGTTCCCGATGGCCGCGACCATGCGCCCGTCCGGGGACCAGAACGGCCGACCGGGGCCCTCGCCGAACGACACCCCCACATCATTGAAGAAGTGGATGAAGCCTTCGAAGGTCACCGACTGGCGAGCCTGGAGATCGAGGACGACGATGAGTTCGTAGGCACTCTGCGAGAAGCGGACGAGGGTGTGGGCGTCCACCCACCCCGTGTAGTACCGGAACCCGTCCGGGAGAGCCCGGAGAGTCCCGTCGGCCGCCCGGACGAGAGAGGTGGCCGAGTTGAAGGACCGCGCCTGGTAGTAGGTGATGAGAAGGGTCTCCCCGCCCGGGCTCGCCGCAGCGGCGCTTATGTCGGCCGGCACCTCGCAGAGGGCGGCCTGGAAGGTCGTTCCCGGCTCGATGATCCGGAGCCTTGGCGGCGCACCGGTATAGAAGCGCCAGGCCGGGCAGACGAGCTTGAGGCCGAGGCTGTCGGCGGCCTCCCAGAGGACAACCTCGATACACTGGGGCGGTCCGTCGATGGTGAAGAGCGCCGTCCGGTCATCAGGCCAGGAGATGTCCCGCGAAACTTCGGTGAGAACCCGGTCGACGCTCGGACGGTTCACCTCTCGGGTGAAGGACAGCCGGAGCCGGAGGGGGCCGTCGCCGAGGACGTCTCCGGTCGAGACCGTCCACCACCTCCCGCCCCGCTCGACCTCGAGGGCCGCCGCCGTCTCGGCGACGCGGACGAGGGTCAGGACGAAGGTGTCCTCGTCGGTGTCCGCGCGGCGCACGGACCCTAAAGGGTCGACGTCGAAGGTGACGATGACGCTCACGGTCCCGGTGCCGATGAAGACCTGCCCGGAGTCGTTGACCCAGAGGGTGGCCGGCGAACCGCCGATACCCACCGTTCCGGGGAGAACCGGGCGCGAGACATCGACGCGGGCGTGGAGTAGCTTAGGCTTCATGGGGTTCGCGACTTCCCGCCGAGCGCACCCGCCGCCGGCCGAAAGGCAGAGAGCGGCGACACACAGAGCGACGAGGAGGAAGAACATGGTCCGTCTCACGGTCTGATTCAACCTCCCCCTACATCCCTCTCTCGAGTTCCCCAACCGGCGCCGGGGGGGGGGCGGTTCAGCGTTGGGGGTTTACCACATGCACCAGCCGTTTCCTGCCAGGAGCCGGATGTGCCCTGCGGGCGCGGAATCGGCCGCGGCCGGCTGGCGGGCGCCCCGGCCGGCGGGCGCCCCGGCCGGCCACGCCGCCGCTCCGGGTCGCGTGGTCAGACGCCCGGCCCGCCGGGCCCGGGGTGGCTCCGGTTCATTGACCGGCAATCGGCGGGACTGCTATTATCCAATAGCAGCCCATAAAGCGGACAACCCGCGCGGGGCCCGTCGCCCGGCGGCGCAGGTCCGACGGGAAGGGCGCCGGCGGCGCGACCGGGCTGACGGCAGGGAGAGTGAGGCATGGGCGCTGGCGGCGCGAGACGGAAGCCCCGGGTCCGGTTCGGCGTGGTCGTCTTCCCCGGTTCGAACTGCGACGCCGACTGCTACCACGTCGTGAGGAATGTCCTCGGCGAGGAGGCCCGCTACGTCTGGCACGCCGAGACCGACCTCACCGGCCTTGACTGCCTCATCCTCCCCGGCGGCTTCTCCTACGGCGACTACCTCCGTACCGGGGCCATCGCCCGCTTCTCCCCGGTGATGGGCGAGGTTGCTGGCTTCGCCGCCCGCGGAGGGCTCGTAATCGGCATCTGCAACGGCTTTCAGATTCTCCTCGAGGCCGGCCTCCTGCCGGGAGCCATGCTCCGGAACGACAGCCTCCAGTTCCGGTGCCATTACACCAACCTCAAGGTCGAGAACGCCGAAACGCCCTTCACCCGGCTCTGCCGCCCGGGCCAGATTCTCCGCATCCCCATCGCCCACGGCGAGGGGAACTACACCGCCGCGCCCGGGGTGCTCGACGAGCTCGAGCGAACCGGCCGGGTGACCTTCCGCTACGTGGACGAGCGCGGGGAGCCCTCGCGGGAGGCCAACCCCAACGGGTCGGCCCGGAACATAGCCGGCATAGTGAACGAGGCCGGGAACGTCCTCGGCCTCATGCCCCATCCCGAACGCTGCTCGGAGGAGGTCCTGGGGTCGGCTGACGGCCGGCTCATCTTCGAGTCCATCGTGGACCACGTCCGCTCCCGAAGGGGGGCCGGCTCTCGGTGACCGAACCTGCCGCCCGCCCGGTCTGGGACGAGGTCGGCCTGACGGCCGACGAGTACCGGATGATCGTGGGTCTCCTCGGCCGGGAGCCCAGTCACACTGAGCTCGGGATGTTCGGGCTGATGTGGTCCGAGCACTGCAGCTACAAGACCTCAAAGGTCCACCTGCGCCTTCTTCCCCAGGAAGGCCGGCGCATCCTCGTCGGACCCGGCGAGAACGCCGGCGTGGCCGATCTCGGCGACGGCTTCGTGGTCGTCTGGAAGATAGAGAGCCATAACCACCCCTCGGCCATCGAGCCCTACCAGGGCGCGGCGACGGGGGTGGGCGGCATCCTCCGCGACATCTTCACTATGGGGGCCCGGCCCATCGCCTGCCTCGACTCGCTGCGCTTCGGGCACCTCGACGACCGGCGGGTCCGCTATCTGGTCGGGGGCGTGGTCGCCGGCATCGCCGGCTACGGCAACACCACGGGCATCCCGACCGTCGGCGGGGAGATGTACTTCGACGAGTGCTACAAAGACAATTGTCTCGTGAACGTCATGTGCGTCGGTCTTCTGCAGGGCGGCCGCATCGTCCGGGGCCGGGCCGAGGGACCCGGGAACCCGGTCCTTATCGTCGGCAACCGGACCGGGCGCGACGGCATCCACGGGGCGAGTCTCCTCGCCTCGCGCGAGTTCGACGAGAAGGCCGAGGAGATGCGCCCGGCGGTCCAGGTGGCCGACCCCTTTGTTGAGAAGCTCCTCATCGAGGCCTGCCTGGAGCTCTCCGGCTCGGACGCCCTGGTCGGGGTCAACGATCTCGGCGCGGCCGGGCTGACCTCGGCCGCCTCGGAGATGGCCTCGCGGGCGGGGACAGGTCTGGACCTCGATATAGGCCTCGTGCCGTGCCGCGAACCCGGCATGACCCCGTACGAGGTCATGCTCTCCGAGTCCCAGGAGCGGATGCTCGTCGTCGTCAAGAAGGGGCGCGAGCGGGAAGTCCTCGACCTTTTCGCCAAGTGGGGTGTGAGCGCCGCCGTCATCGGCCGGGTCACCGCCGACGGCCTGCTGCGGGTGCGGGAGGGGGAGACGGTTGTGGCCGAGATTCCGGCCCGGGCCCTGGCCCACGACGCCCCGGTCTACGACCGGCCGCGGGCCGAGCCCGCCTACCTCGCCGAGGCCCGGGCCCTCGACCCGGCCGAGGTGCCCGAGCCAGGTCAGCCGGGTCACCCGGACCGGGACTACCCGGCCGTGCTGAGGCGCCTTCTCGCCTCGCCGAACCTCGCTTCGAAGGAGTGGGTCTGGCGCCAGTACGACCACATGGTGCGGACGAACACCGTCATCCTGCCCGGGTCGGACGCAGCCGTCCTCCGCCTCAAGTGGGAGGACCGGCCGAGGGACGAGACGGCCGAGGGGAACGGCGCCCCGGCGGACCCGGCTGCCCCGGCTGGCCCGGGAGGCCCGGCGGACCCGGCTGCCCCGGCTGGCCCGGGAGGCCGCGCCGCGCCCGGACCCGTGCGAGGCATAGCCCTGTCCACCGACGGGAACGGCCGTTACACCTATCTCGACCCCTTCACCGGCGGGGCGGCCGCCGTGGCCGAGGCGGCCCGCAACGTGGTCTGCGCCGGGGCCGAGCCGGTCGGGCTGACCAATTGCCTCAACTTCGCCAACCCGGAGGACCCGGGGGTCATGTGGCAGTTCCGGCGGGCCATCGAGGGCATGGCCGAGGCCTCGAGGGTCCTCGGGACCCCCGTGACCGGCGGGAACGTGAGCTTTTACAACGAGACCATGGATACGCCGATATTCCCGACGCCCATCGTCGGCATGCTCGGCTATCTTGAGGACGTCGAGCACCGTATGACGGCCGGTTTCAAGGCCGCCGGAGACGTGGTCCTGCTGGCCGGTGAGACCAGGCTCGAGCTCGGCGGCACGGAGTACCTCAAACTCGTTACCGGGAAAGTGCGCGGCCTGCCGCCGGCCCTCGACCTCGAGCGGGAAAGGTCCTTGCAGGCCTTCCTGCTCGAGGCCATCCGGGGCGGTCTGGTCCGGTCGGCCCACGACTGCGCCGAGGGCGGCCTGGCCGTGGCCCTGGCCGAGTGCGCCTTCCTGGCCGAGCCGGGGGCGGAAGGCGTCGAAGCCGACGTCACGGCCGGCCTCACCCCGGGGGCGGCCGGTGGCCGGCTTGACGCCGTCATGTTCGGTGAGTCACAATCAAGAGTCATCATTTCTTGTCAGCCGGCGAAAGTCGAGATCGTCCGGGCCCTGGCCCGGCGGCACGGGCTCCCTCTGGCCGAACTCGGGACCGTCCGGGACGGGCGTTTGCGCCTCAGGGCCGGAGGGGCCGTCCTCGTCGACGAGGAGACGGAAGGCCTGAGGCGTCTCTGGCGCGAAGCTCTCCCGCGGGCGCTCGAGGGCTGAAGGGAAGGCGGCGGGGGAGCTTGGGAGGAGGCGGATCGATGGAGCCGCGGTGGGCCAGCGAGCTCGGCGACACCGTTCGAGAGGCCTGTGGGGTCTTCGGCGTCTGGGGGCACCCCGACGCCGCCCACGCGGCCTACTGCGGGCTCTACGCCCTCCAGCACCGGGGCCAGGAGAGCGCCGGCATCGTTGCTTCGGACGGCTCCCAGGTCCTCTCGCACAAGGGGATGGGGCTTGTCTCGGAGGTCTTCGACGATGAGCGGGTCGCCTCTCTCCCGGGGCACATCGCCATCGGCCACGTGCGCTATTCGACGAGCGGCTCGAGCCGGCTCGTCAACGCCCAGCCCATCGTCGTCCGCTACCGCGGCGGAACGCTCGCCCTGGCCCACAACGGGAACCTGGTCAACGCCGGCTTGCTGCGCGAGCGCCTGGAGGCCGATGGCTCCATCTTCCAGACGACGGTCGACACCGAGGTTCTCGCCCACCTGGTGGCCCGCAGCCGGCGGCCCACCCTGGAAGAGGCTCTGGCCGAAGCGTTCAGAGAGGTTCGCGGCGGCTACGCCGTGGTGGTCATGAGCGAGCGGGAGCTTCTGGCCGCCCGCGACCCGAACGGCTTTCGGCCGCTGGCTCTGGGACGCTTCCCGGACGGCGCGTGGGTGGTGGCTTCCGAGACCTGTGCTTTCGACTCGACGGGCGCCGAGTTCGTCCGCGAGGTCCAGCCGGGCGAGCTCCTCATCATCGACGACAAGGGCCCGCGCTCCATTCAGGCCGTCCAGCCGGGAAAGCCGGCCCTGTGCGTCTTCGAGTACATCTACCTCGCCCGCCCCGACTCCAACCTCGAGGGGCGCAACGTCCACGTGGTCCGGAAGGCTCTCGGGCGGCGTCTCGCCATCGACTACCCCGTCGAGGCCGACATCGTCACCGGCGTCCCCGACTCCAGCATCTCCGCGGCCTCGGGCTACGCTGAAGAGGCCGGGATCCCTTACGAGCTCGGGCTCGTCAAGAACCGCTACATCGGCCGTACGTTCATCCAGCCGACGACGAGCGCCCGGAGCTTCGGCGTCCAGATGAAGCTTAACCCTCTCCGCAAGGTCGTCGAGGGCCGCCGGGTCGTCCTGGTCGACGACTCCATCGTCCGCGGGACGACGTCCAGGCGCATCGTCAGCCTCCTCCGCGAGGCCGGGGCCCGCGAGGTCCACATGCGTATCTCGTCGCCTCCCTACCGCTACCCCTGCTATTACGGGATCGACACCTCCGCCGAGGGCGAGCTCATCGCCGAGTCGAGGTCGGTCGAGGAGATCCGCCAGGCCGTCGGCGCCGACTCCCTCCACTATCTCACCACCCAGGCCCTCCACGAGGTGGTGACCGGCCTTCCCGACTGGCCCGTGGCCGAGCGGTGCTGCATGGCCTGTTTTACGGGTAACTACCCGGTGGCCGTCGAGGGCGCTCCGAGGAAGTACGACCTCGAGGAGACTCTCGACCCCGCCGTGGGGAAGGGCTGAGGGTCCGGAACGTGACGGCGCCGCGACAGTGAGGAGGCTCCCTTCGTGAAGAAGCCCCGTTCTCTCACCTACCGGGATTCGGGCGTGGATGTCGACGCCGGCAACCGGGTGGTGGAGCTTATCCGCGGCTACGCGGCGGCCACCGCCCGGCCCGAGAGCCTGGGCGGTATCGGCGGGTTCGGGGGCCTGGTTTCCCTGCCCGCGGCGACCCGCGCGGGTCCCGGCCCTGCCCGGGCCTGGCGCGAGCCCGTCCTGGTCTCCGGAGCCGACGGGGTGGGCACCAAGCTCAAGATTGCCTTTGCTCTGGATAGGCACGACACCGTCGGTATCGACTGCGTGGCCTACAATGTCAACGACATCGTCTGCAGCGGGGCGGAGCCGCTCTTCTTCCTCGACTACATCGGGGTGGGGCGTCTTGTCCCCGAGAGGGTGGCCGAGGTGGTGAAAGGCGTGGCCGCCGGGTGCGTGGCCGCCGGGGTGGTCCTCGCCGGCGGCGAGACGGCCGAGCTCCCGGGGTTCTACGCCGAGGGGGAGTACGACCTCGTCGGCTTCGCCGTCGGCGTCGTCGAGCGCGACCGGATCATCGACGGCTCGAGGGTGGCTCCCGGCGACGTCCTCGTGGGGCTGGCCTCGACCGGGCTTCACTCGAGCGGTTTCTCCCTGGTCAGGCGGGCTGTTCTCGAGGTGGCCCGCCGGCGTCTCGACGAGCGGGTCGAGGAATTCGGGCGGAGCCTCGGCGAGGAGCTCCTCACCCCGACCGCGATCTACCCCCGCCTTCTTCTCGGGCTCATGGAGCGCTTCGACGTCAGGGCCGTGGCCAACATCACCGGCGGGGGCTTCTACGACAACATCCCGCGGGTCCTTCCGGACGGGCTCGGGGTCCGTGTCCGCCGGGGCGCCTGGGCGGAGCCGCCGGTCTTCGACTTCGTCCAGCAGGCCGGGAACGTCGAGGACGTGGAGATGTTCCGCACCTTCAACATGGGAATCGGCCTGGCCGTGGTCGTCCCGGCCGACCAGGCCGACGCCTTCTGCCGGGC
>DYFB01000090.1 GCA_020725405.1 Symbiobacterium sp.
CAGCGGACCGAGACCTCGCCGGAGCAGAAGACCTTCTTTACCGCCCTCGGGCTTCCGGAACCCCCACGCATCCTCCACATCAAGGCTACCAGGAACAGGGAATCCTAGATACACGCCTTCCTCAACCCGACCGCCGCATCTCGCACCAATAGGCCGAATCCGCCGCCTTGTTGCCTATGGACTGTCGAACTCGGGGTCAGGGTTCTCTCCCCGCCCGGTGGTGCTCGACCCGACCGACCTGACCGGAGAACGGGTGGCGGTGTACCGCGTAGGAGACGGATCCGACGCCATAAGCATAGACTGCGGCAACCCGCAGGCCTGGTCAGCGGCCGAGGACGGTGTCCAGGAAGTCCAAGGACTTCGGACGCCGGTCGAAGTGGTAGAGAATGTGGGAGCGGAGCGCCGCCCCCATCTCCTTGGCCGCCTGCGGGGTCAACCTGAGCGCGCGGGCCTGCTGCGGGCTCGCCCGCGACAGGAAGCGCATGGCCTTGACCGTACCCGGCGCCAGGAGAATCAGCCCGGAAGAGTCGGCAGCCTGGCGGCAGGAGGCGCAGATAAGCCCGCCGGCGGAGGCGCTGAAGGCCAGCCTCCCGGCCTGCGGCCCGGCCTCCTCCGGGCGGCCGCAGGTGGCGCAGGCCTCCAGGGACGGGCTGAAGCCGCTGAGTTCGAGAAGCCCGAGTTCGAACGTCCTCAGGACGTGGTGGGCGGTTTCGAGCGACGGCTCGGCTGTCTCCAGCCAGTCGAAGAGACCCAGGATGAGCTCATAGGCTTCGGGGCTGGGGTCCCGCTCACGGAGGGCCTCGTCGGCGAGTTCGACGATGTAGCTCGCGACCGCGAGCAGGAGGAGGTCGTCCCGAAGGCGGGCGTGGGACCGGACCACCTCGGCCTGGCTGATCCCGTCGAGGGTCCGCCCGCGCCAGAGTAGGAAGACACACTGTGAGAAGGGTTGGCATGCCCCTCGGAGGGAGCTCCTCGGCCGCCTGATTCCTTTGGCCACGGCCTCCAGCTTCCCGAGCCGGCGGTCGAGGATGGTCAGGACGCGGTCGGCCTCTCCGAAGTCGCGGGCCCGGAGGACGATCCCCTCAACCTTGTAGTTACCCACCGGCGGGCCTCATCCGGGGACGGCCGGGCCGTCCCGCCGCGCGCGGGCGGCCTCGATCACGCCCACTCCGGCGCTCAGCCCGAGCCGGTCGGCCCCGGCGGCGATCATGGCCAGGGCGGCGGCGAGGTCGCGTATCCCGCCCGAGGCCTTGACCCCGAGTCCCTCCCCGACCGTCCGGCGGAGAAGGGCCACGTCGGACGGAGTCGCCCCGCCCGGGCCGAAGCCGGTGGAGGTCTTGACGAAGTCGGCCCCGGCCGCCGCGGCCCGGCGGCAGGCCTCGACCTTCTCGTCGTCGGTCAGGTAGCAGGTCTCGACGATGACCTTGACCAGCGGCGGGTGGGTCATGCCCCGCCTCTCGCCGGCCCGCCGGGCGGCGATGACGACGGCCCGGATGTCGGCCTCCACGAAGGCCCCATCGCCGGCCTTGAGGTAGCCGACCGGGACGACCATGTCTATCTCGTCCGCCCCCCGCTCGACCGCCCAGCCCGCCTCGAAGGCTTTGGCCTCGGTGGCCATGGCGCCGAGGGGGAACCCGACCACGGCGCAGACCCGGACCGCCGGGGGACCGGAGGCCCGCAACGGGCCCGGCGGGGCGCCGCCCGCGTCCCCCGGCAGAGTGTCCCCCGCGTCTCCCGGCGGGGCGGCCCCTCTCCCCAGCCTCGCCGCCGCCATGGGCACGTGGACGGAGTTCACGCAGACGGCCCCGAAGCCGTAGCGGACCGCCTCGTCGCAGAGGGCCTCGATGTCGGCCGGCGTAGCCTGAGCCTTGAGGAGGGTGTGGTCCATGACGCGGGCGAGCTCTTCCGCCGCGACCTCCCCGCGCCCGGCCGCCTCCCGCCACGCCGCGGTGGGTCTCGGGGCCGTCTGCCAGGTCTCGCCCGAAGGCCGTCCGATCAAGGTCGTCCCTCCCTCGAGTTCGGCAGGGTGTCGGGCCCCGGCCGCCCCTGCCCCGGGCTTGTCCCCGCTTCGGAGAGCAAGCTGTCCCCGCAAATGTCCCCGCTTCGGAGAGCAAGCTGTCCCCGCAATTGTCCCCGCTTCGGAGAGCAAACTGTCCCCGCAACGCTCCGGGCGGCCGTGGCCGACCCTGCTCCACCTATCGTCGCCGCGTATATTGCCCCCGGAGCCGCGCCTTTCCTGCGTGGCAGGCCGGCCGGCCTGGGACCCCGGTCGGGTCAGACCCGGCCCTCGCGGGGCGTACGTTTTCCGGACGCTCTCGGCATACTAGGTCAAGACCCTGCCTGGAAGGAGATGTGACGTTGGAACAGGTCAGCACCGCTGTCCCCAGAGAGCTCGCGAAGATCATCTCGGAGGGACTGAAACACGGCCTCAGCGAGGACCAGATCGTGAAGGGCATGGTCAGCCTCGGGAACTTCGCCGAGAAGGTGAGCAGCCCCGACAACCCCGAGGAGGTCTTCATCAAGGCCCTCTGGAACGAGGCCACCAACGAGGAGAAGGAGATGATCTCGCGCATCATCTTCCGGGTAGGGAAGAAGCGGCCACACTAGGCTAGTCTAGAGGATAGCCCAGGAAGCGGCAACACCAACCTAGTCCCGGGGCAGGGTGTAGCCGAGGGCCCGGAGGACCCCGGCCCGGTCGCGCCAGTTCTTCTCGACCTTGACCCAGAGATCGAGATAGATGCGGTTCCCGAAGAGGGCCTCCATCTCCCGCCTGGCCAGGCGCCCTATCTCCCCGAGCCGCGACCCCTTGGCCCCGACGATGATGCCCTTCTGGGAGTCGCGTTCGACGTAAATGACGGCCCGCACGTAGAGCATATCCTCCCGGGCCCGCCCGGTGCCCCCGGCGGTCCCGTCCTCCCCGGCGGTCCCGTCCTCCCGGGCGGGTCCGGCCTCCCGGGCGGGTCCGGTCTCGCCAGCCCGCTCGGGCCGGGCGTCCTTCGACCGCCCGGCCGCCGGGCGCAGCTCCTCGACGGCGACCGCCACCGAGTGAGGGACCTCGTCCCGGGTGAGTTCGAGGACCTTCTCCCGGACGAGTTCGGCGATGACGAAGGCCTCCGGCTGGTCGGTGACCATATCCTCAGGGTAGTAGCGGGGGCCCTCGGGGAGGAGGTCCTCGATAGTCCGGATGAGGAGCTCGAAAGACGGGTCCCGCAGGGCCGAGACCGGCTGGAGGCCGGCGAACTCCCCGAGAGCCGCGTAGGCCTCCAGGTGCTGGCGCAGGGTGTCGCCCCGGCACAGGTCGGCCTTGTTGGCCACGAGGACCACGGGCGGGCCGATCCCGGCCAGGCGCTCGGCCACGAAGCGGTCCCCCGGACCGGGGGGCTCGTGGGCCTCGACGACGAAGAGAACGGCCTCGACCTCCCTCAGGGCCGCCAGGGCGACCCGCACCATGTACTCGCCGAGCTGGTGCTTCGGCCGGTGCAGGCCCGGGGTATCGATGAAGACGATCTGCGAGCTCTCCCGGGTCAGGACCCCGGTGATGCGGTTCCGGGTCGTCTGGGGTTTGTCGGACATGATGGCCACTTTCCGGCCGACCAGCCGGTTGAGGAGGGTGGACTTCCCCACGTTGGGCCGGCCGACGATGGTGACCATCCCGGACCGGAAGGAGCCGTCCCGGCGCGGGCCGCTCAAGGCCTCCACCCCTCCAGGCGGAAGCCGCCCGGAAGGAGCTCCCGGGCCGAGGTGAGATACCGGCCGCCCTCGAGGTCCACGAGGAGGACCGGGGCGTCCGGGCCGAACTCGAAGATGAGCTGGCGGCAGGCCCCGCAGGGGGTCACGAAGGCCGCGAGCCCCTCGGCCGGCGGGCCGGCCGCAGCGCAGTCATCCCGGAGACCCTCGGGCGACCCGCGGCGGCGGAGATAGGAAGCGTCGCCGGCGACGGCCACGGCCAGGATCTCCCGCTCCCCCTCGGACACGGCCTTCTGGATGGCCACCCGCTCGGCGCAGTTAGTGAGCGGGTAGGCGGCGCTTTCTACGTTCGCTCCCCGGTAGATGCGTCCGCCCGGGGTGAGGACGGCGGCGCCAACCTTGAACCCGGAATGGGGGACGTAGGCGAACTCCCGGGCAGCCAGGGCCTCGTGGGCCAGGCGCTCGAAAGACACGCCGGTCCCGGCTATCCCGTCCGAGGTCGAACCGACGGTGTTCATCTCCCTCGCCTCATCGAACTTGTCCCAAGACCCTTCAACAGTTGGTCGGTCGTCTTCGGCGGTCTAATCGATCCGGCTCCCCGGCGGGACGATGAGAACCCATACCGGCCCGGGCGGCAGGGTCAGCGGGTTCCCCTGCTTGTCGGTGTAGACGATCGGAGCCGTCCGGCCCGCCTTGGACCAGCGGGCGTCCACCTGCCGTCCCAGGGCGAACACCTTGGCCTCCCCCGACCCAGTGAGGTGGACCTCGAGGCGCCCCTCCGTGTCGCCGGCGATGACCTCGCTCGGGACGAACTGGACGATGACCGTGGTCGCCCGGAGCTGACGACCGGTGGAGGCATCGATGTGGGCCGCGCCGGCGATGTAGCGGAGCCACTGCCCGGTCGGCGGGTCGTAATCGTAGGTCACCGCGTAGCGGCCGGGGGCAGCGTAGGTCAGGGTGAAGCGCATGACCGACTGGCCGGCCGGCAGGGACGCGCTCTCGGCGTCAGCCGCAAAATCGAAGGCCTTGGGCGTGGGGGCCGTGAGCCGCGGGCCCTCGTAACCCTTGTCCCGGCTGGCCGCCCGCAAGAGGCTGGTCGAGGTGTAGGTGCTGTGGGGCGACCGGCGGCCGGTCATGTACCAGAAGGCCCCTCCGTAGTTCATGGCGTCGATGTTCCTCGCGTCGGGCCTGAGCCGGACAACGTCGTCGAGGGCCTGGGGGCTCCCCCCGACGTGGGTCACGACCGCCCCGAGGGGCATGACGAGGTCGAGCATGTAGTGCCGGAGGCTGCGGACCGGCCCGACGGCCGAGGCCTCCCCATGGAGGTAGAAGGCGACCATGCGCGTTATGCCGCCTTCAGCCAGTATCTCGTAGACCAGGCAGGCGTCGTTCAGGCTCGATTGGGGGCGGGCCATCGGGTGGTTGTCGATGACCACGGCCAGCGGGCGGTGGAGAACGGTCTCCTCGACCACCTCCAGCCCGCAGAGCTGGCAGGCCGTGGTCGGCGGCGGAGGCGGCTCCGGGGGTGCTCCCCCGCCGCTCCCCGCGCCCGGGTTGCCTCCCTGACCGGGGTCGCCGCCTGGTCCGGGGTCGCCGATGGCCAGTTGGGGCCGGCATCCGGCCGCTCCCAACGCGGCGCCGGCGGCGAGGGCCAGAATGAGGAGGACCGCCGCCGCCCGGACTGCCGCGACCCGAACCGCCACCGGGATCGCCGCCACGCGGACCGCCGCCGGGACCGACCTCCGGGGCCGGAGCCGGGCCGGAACCTCTCCTCGAGCCACTCCCGCCCTCCCCTTTCCGCGCTCCCGCGAACCTCCGCTACCCGGCCCGGCCGCCGCCCTGCTCGTCCGCGGGAGGCGCGAAGCGGCGGGCCTCGGGGATGAAGACCCCGCCCGAGATGACGAGCTTGAGGCCGTCTTCTACTGATATGTCGAGAATCCTGACATCGTGCCTGGGAAGGTAGAGGAGGAAGCCGGAGGTCGGGTTCGGCGTCGTCGGCAGGAAGACCCCGACGAGGTCGGTGTCGATCCGGGCCCCGATCTCCTCCGGGGCGGCAGAGGTCACGAAGGCCAGACAGTATATACCCCGCCGGGGATATTCGATGAGGGCGACCCGCTTGAAGGCGGACTTGTCCTGCCGGACGAAGGCGTCGGTTATCTGCTTCATCGTTACGTAAATGCTGCGGACGATGGGAGTCCGCCTCATGGCGGCCTCGCCCCACCCGATGACCCGACGGCCGAAGTAGTTCGCCGCGAGGAGCCCGACCAGGAAGACGACGAGGAGGGTGATGACCAGCCCGACGCCCGGGATGTCGTGGCCCACGTAGCGGGCGACCACGCCGCGGAGCTGCCCGTCCAGCAGATTGAAGAGCCAGACCAGGAGCTGCCAGGTCGCCAGAACGGGGAACAGGACGATGAGACCGGCGATGAAGTAGTTGCGGATGCGCTTCAAGGGCGTTCCCTCACCGTGGTTGTCTGTTCGAGAAGCTCCCGGTTAACCCTGCCGGCCCCTCTTCGGAGAGGGAGGACCATGATTTCCCAGGAGCCGCACTCCAGTCTTCCCCCGTCGTCGACCCGCGTATGCCGCGAAGGCGGACTCGGCCGACGTAGGCGGCCCATCGGGTTGCGGACACCGCGCCGGTTGCAGGCACCGCGCCGGTTACGGCCGTCGCGCGGGTTGCCGGCACCGCACCGGTTGCGGCCGTCGCGCGGGTTGCCGGCACCGCACCGGTCCCGTCCCGCGCGCGGCGGACCGCCGCTCAGAACCCGATCACGACCGGCCGGAGCCAGTCCGGGTCCTCCGCCGGAAAATCCTCGCGGAAGTGACAGCCGCGGCTCTCCGTGCGCTCCAGAGCCGCCCGGGCGAGGAGAGCCGCCGTGGCCACAGCCCCGCTCGCTTCCAGGGCGACGAGGAGCTCGGGCCCCGGCCGGGCCCAAACGGCGGCCGCCCGGCGGGCGAGGTCGTCCAGGGCGGAGAGGGCCTCGGTCAGGCCCGCCCCGGAGCGGACCGGCCCGAGGTATCTGTCGGCGAGGACCTGGAGCTCACGGCGGATGTCGGAGGGGCGCGGGCGCGGACCTTGCCGGGTTCCGCCGACGGCCCTTCCTCCGCCGGCCGCCCGGTCGCCCAGCACGGCGAGACGGCCAAGCAGGCTCTCCCGGGCGGTCGTCCAGGCCGGACCGGACACGTCCGGCGCGCGGCGCGGTCCGCGCCGCCCCTCGGCGACGCGGGCGCGGCTCCGGGCGGCGCAGGCGGCGGCCGCCCGGCCGGCGGCCAGGCCGAAGGTGACGATGTTCGTCAGGGCGTTCCCGCCGACCCGGTTCGCCCCGTCCACCCCGCCGGTCACCTCCCCGCAGGCGTAGAGCCCCGGAATAGGCCCGTCCTTCCCGGCGACGGCCCCGTCAGGGCTTATGACCGCGCCGCCGCAGAAGTAGTGCTGGACGGGGGCCACGGCGACCGGGCGGGCGAAGGGGTCGATGGTCCGAGGGAACGTCCGGCGGACCTCTTCGAGGAGGTCGGCCGGACACCCGCTCTCCGGGAGCTCCTCGGTATGGAGGTAGAGGCGGTGGCCGGCGGCGACGTGCCGGCCCAGGGCGACCGCAGCCCGGTCCCGGGCCCGGAGGTTGATCTCGGCCCCGGAGGCGACCCCCCATTCGCCCAGGCACCCGGCGAGAGGGTCGCGGCCGGCCTCGTCGGTCAGGCGGATGACGTCGAGCAGGCCCGTGTCGAGAAGGCGGGACGGGGCGCCGGGTTCGGCCAGGCCGAGAGGGTAGAACTGCACGAACTCCATGTCCCGGAGGAAGGCTCCGGCCTCCCGCAGGAGAGCGTAGCCGTCACCGGTCATCCGCGGGGGATTGTCGGTGTGCCCGTAGACCGCCCCGCCGCCCCCCGTGGCCACGACGACCGCCGGGGCCTCCACGGCCCAGACCTCCCCGCTCGATGGAACGACGGCCAGGACCCCCCGGGCCTCACCCCGTCCCGGACCCGCAGGCCCCGCCTGGCCCGCCGGACGGTCCCCCTCCTGCACGATGGTCGTCACGACGGCCTGGTCAAGGATGCGGCACCCGGCCCGACGGATGAAGTCCACGAGGGGTGCGGTCAGGCCGACGCCCCCGAGCAGGGGCGGCCGTCCGAAGCGGTGGACCGAACAGCCCCCCGGGCTCCAATCGAACCTCACCCCGAAGTCGGTCTCCAGCTCCCGGACGGCCCGGGGCCCATCTAAGCAGAGGGTCCGCAGGAGTTCGTGGTCGGCGAGGGACCGTCCGGTCTCCAGGCTGAGACGGAAGTGCTCTTCCGGGGTGAAGGGGCCTTCCGAAGAGGGCGAGACGGTAAAGCCGCCCCCGGCGTAGGCCGTGGCGTTGGCCGCTCCCGGTCGGGCCTTGGTCACCAGAACGACCTCGGCCCCGGCCCGGGCCGCCGCGGCGGCGGCGCAGAGCCCCGCGCCCCCTCCGCCGACGACGACGACGGCGGCGGCGACAGCGCCGCTCAGGCTGGCCATTTCTCTCGCCAGAGAACGCCGGAGAGAAGCATGGTCAGGATCACGGCAAGGTAAGCGAGAACGGCGACCGGACGGGAAGCCCAGGCGGCGGCCAGGCCCGCCCGGAGCTCGCCGAGACGGGGGCCGAAGATGACGGCGGCGACGACGACCGAGGCCATCGCGGCGAGGAGGACCGCCCCGGCCGCGGCGTCCTTGGCCCTGGCGGCGACCTCGTCCCTCCCGGGGGCGGCGAGGTCGACGTAGCCTTCGAGAGCCGTGTTGAGGGTCTCTAGGCCAAGGACGACCCCGATGCTGACGACCAGGATGGCCCACTCGACCGGTCCCAGGCGGACGAGAAGGCCGGCCGCGACCACGGTCAGGGAGGCCGCGACGTGGATGCGGGCGTTGGGTTCGCGAAGGAGAAAGCTGATGCCGATGAAAGCTTTGGCGAAGCTCAGGGCCAGCCGTCCGAACGGGCAGCGTGTCACCCTGGGCTCTCCCGGCTCCGGTTCGGTGCACGTCTTCCGGCTCATCATCAGCTATCCTCTCCCGGTCGGGTCGAACCCGAGGCGCGGGTCGAACCCGAGGCGCAGGAGGACCGCGTCCTCCTTCTCCCGCATGTGGGCCGCCGAGGCCTCGTCCTCGTCGGTGTACCCGAGAAGATGGAGGACGCCGTGAGCGACCAGCCGGGCGACCTCCTCGAGATAGGGGCGGGCGTGATCGGCGGCCTGGTCCCGGGCCCGCTCGAGCGAGATGATCACGTCGCCGAGAAGATAGGGCACCGGTTCGGGGGGCCTCTCCGGCCCAGCCGGCCCGTCCGGAACGCTCCCAGCCGGCCCGTCCGGAACGCGGCCCGCCGCCCCGTCCGGATTGCGGCCCGCCGCCCCGACGCCCTCCTCCTCCCCGCCCGTCTCGCCCATGAAGAAGGCCAGCACGTCGGTGGGCTCGTCGCGGTCGAGGTAGCGACGGTTAAGGTCGCGGATACCGGCGTCGTCGAGGAGCGTGAGGCTGACCTCTACCGGCCGCCCCGGCTTCATCCCGGGCAGGGCCGCAAGGCGCGGGGCCTCGGCCTTCAACGTCTCTCCGGTCGCCCTGTCGCAGATGGCGCGGACTTCCTCGCCGGCCGCCGCCGCAGCGTCGGTGTCCGTGATTATCACGTCAACCGAATACCCGTCTCCAATTAGAGGGCCTTCTTCGCCCGGCATCCGTTCGCCTCACCACCCCGGGCCTTGGTCCCGTTCTTCCCGTTCACAGGCTTCCCGTTCCTGGCCGGACGCCCCCGCAGCTCGAGCGAATCGGGGTACTCGATGCGCTTGTGGAACGTTCCCGCCAGGATCTTGGTGAATACGGTGGCGATGCGGTCGAGGTCCTTGAAGGTGAGCGGGCTCTGCTCGAGCTGCCCGTCGTCGAGACGGTCCTTGATTATCTTCCGCACGACGGCCTCGATGCGGCCCGGCGGCGCCTTGGTCAGCGACCGCACCGCCGCCTCGCAGGAGTCGGCCAGCATCAGAATGGCCGCCTCGCGCGTCTGGGGCCGCGGGCAGTCGTAGCGGAAGTCGTCCTCGATAACCTGCTCCGCCCCGCCGTTCTCCGTCGCCCGGGTGTAGAAGTACGAGACCAGGCTGTTGCCGTGGTGCTGGTGGATGAGGTCGACGACCTCCTGCGGCAGGCCGGCCTCCTGGGCCATGGCCACCCCGTCCCGGACATGGGAGGTGATGATGAGGGCGCTGAGACTCGGCGATATCTTGTCGTGGGGGTTCTCCCCGCCGAACTGGTTGTCGATGAAGAAGTACGGGCGCTTGGTCTTCCCGATGTCGTGGTAGAGGGCCCCCACGCGGACGAGGGCGGTGTTACCGCCGATCTCGACCGCCGCGGCCTCGGCCAGGTTTCCGACGATGATGGAGTGGTGATAGGTGCCGGGGGCCTCCATGAGGAGCTTGTGGAGGAGCGGCCGGTTCGGGTTGGCGAGCTCGAGAAGGTTCACCGCGGTGAGCACGCCGAAGAAACTCTCGAGGAAGGGGAGCAGCCCGATGGTCAGGACGGCCGAGCCCATACCGTTCCCGAGGCCCCAGAGCATGTCCCGGAAGGTGGCGAGCTCGAAGACCCCCTGCCCGGCGAGGGCGTCGACCCCGATGATGGCCGCCGCGTTGGCCCCGGCCACGATGAGCCCGGCCCGCATCAGCTCCGCCCGCTGCCCGAGGCGGGTCACGGAGAACACGCCGGCGAGACCCCCCATCAGGGCGACGACGGCGAACCTGAGATCCCCGCCGGCCAGGAGGCCCACGAAGAAAGCCAGGACGAAGCTCACGGAAGTCGCCAGCCCGGGGTTGAGGAGGATGGCGATCAGCATGGTCCCGGCCGCCACCGGGATGAGGAAGCCCGAGAAGGAGTTGGCCCCGGCGGCGAGCCCCATGGTCAGGAGGATAAGGAGGCCCAGAAGAGACAGCCGCCGCGGGCTCCGCAGTATCTCCCGGTCGAAGAGGACGAGGTAGACGAACACGGCGAGCTCGAGGAGAACGAGAATCAGGAAAATGCCGAAGAGCGCGCCCCAGGCCGGCCGGTCGCGGAGGAGCCCGAGGTCCCTCAAAATGGCCAGGTGGTCCTCTGTGACGAGGTCGCCCGCCCGCACCACCATCTGGCCCTTCAGAACCTGGATGACCGGGACGGCGGCCATGGCCTCCTCCCGCTTGGCCTGGGTGTCGGCGGCGTTGAAGACCATGTTCGGGACGATGGCCACGTCGGCGATGGCTCTCAGCAGGGTCTTCTGCCCGTAGGTCAGGTCGAGTTCGGAGATGCCGATCCCCGCCTGGGTCCTGGCCGCAGCGAGGTACTCCTGCTTGACGCCGGTCTGCATGGTCGCCAAGACGACGGACTTGAGCTGGCTCTCGAGCGCGTCCAGCGTCTCGGGGGCCGCGTTGAGCGCGGCCGAGACGCTCCCCTCGGTCAGGACCAGGCCGTACGGGGCGCAGGACTCGAGAAGTCTCGTCGCCCGGGTCGAGTAAGACTCCCGCGGGTCGGCGTTGGCCGCCCGGATGAGGGAGAACACGGTCGAGACCGTGGTCTCGGCCGCGGCGGTTATCCGCGGGTCGATCTCGTACTGGTCCGGAACCTGGGCGGCGGCCGCCCGGCGGGCCCGCTCGGTCGCCACCCGGTCGGCGATGGTCCGGGTCGCCTGGATGTCTTCCGGAGCCACCTGGCCGACCTGCAGGTCGAGCCGGCCGGGGGTGAGCGAGGCCGAGAGGAAGAGGCTCCCGGCCACGAAGACGGCGATGGCCCACACCGCCGCCGCCCAACGAGGGTCGCGAGGGAGCCGCCCGCCGGCGTAGGACCGCAGGGACTTCATCCAGCCGCTACGACCCGCCGCCGTCAGCATCGGCCCTCAGGCCTCCCCTCGACGAGTTCCCGTCAGCCCCCGGCCCGGAGCGGTCCCAGCGGTCCTCGGCCCTGCCCGCCCCCGGCCCGGAGCGGTCCTCGAACCGCTCGTAGGCCCGGATTATCCTCTGCACCAGCTCGTGCCGGACCACGTCCCGCTCGGTGAGGTAGATGAAGGAGATGCCCTTGACGCCCTTCAGGACCACCCGGGCCTGCTGGAGTCCCGAGCACTTGTCCACCGGCAGGTCGATCTGGGTGATGTCTCCGGTCACCACGGCCTTCGAGCCGAGACCGAGCCGGGTCAGGAACATCTTCATCTGCTCGGGCGTCGTGTTCTGGGCCTCGTCAAGGATGACGAACGAGTCGTCGAGGGTGCGCCCGCGCATGTAGGCCAGAGGCGCGATCTCGATGACCCCGCGCTCCAGGAGCTTCTGATAGCCCTCCGTGCCCATCGTGTCGAACAGGGCGTCGTAGATGGGCCTGAGGTACGGGTGAACCTTCTGCTCGAGGTCGCCGGGAAGGAAGCCGAGCCGCTCGCCGGCCTCCACCGCCGGCCGCGTCAGGATGATCCGGCTGAACTCCCGGTTCTTGTAAGCCGCCACGGCCAGGGCCACGGCCAGATAGGTCTTGCCCGTCCCCGCCGGTCCGATGCCGAAAACGAGGTTGTTCTTGCGGATGGCCTCCACGTACTTCTGCTGGCCGCTGGTCTTGGGCCGGATTTGCTTTCCCCGGTGGGTGATGAGGATGACGTCGGAGAAGACCTCTTTAAGGCTGGTCCGGGCGCCCTCGCGGGCGAGCTTTATGGCGTACCGCAGGTCCTGGGTCGACAGGTAGTTCCCGGCGCGGAGGGCCTCGAGCAGGTTGAGAAAGAGCGCCTCGACCTTCGCCACCTCGGCCGGGGACCCCTGGATGTATACTTCGTCACCCCGGCTGGCTATGCGGACGTCGAAGTTCTCTTCGATTATTTTGAGGTTCTGGTCGTACTTGCCGAAAAGATTGAGGGCCTCAGCGTTGTCCGCGATGCGGACGCGGGCCTCGGCCGTCTCGCTCTGGGCCAAAAGGCGCTTCCCCCCGGTATGGGCCCGGGCCTCGGCGTCACACCCGGCCCCGGCCCTTCCTGCCTTGCGGAGACGGCTTCACCGTCTCTCTCTTGTCTGGGCGATATCCTCAAGAGTCTCGGCCGTTGCGAGAACGCCTATCAATATATCATTTTTGACGGTGACCTCAAAGTCGTAAACTACCGGCTCGCTTCCCTCCGGCAGGAGGTCCTTGAGGGCGGCGACGGCCGCGTCGCGGGCCATTGCCTCGGCCTCCTCGGGCGTCACGTCGCGCCGGACGTCCCGGACCTGGGTATAGACCGTTGTTACGATTTCAACTTCAACGGGCCAGGGACCGCTCCTCCACCACGGGACCTCGCGGCGCTCCTCCCTCCTCTCGTACAGGCCGCGGGGCTGCGACCACCAGCCCCAGAGCGGCAGGGTCACCCGGTCCCCGAGGCGGACGACCACGTGCCGCCACCACCGCCCGGTCGGCTCGTGGACCAGAGAGTGCAGGCGCACCTCGGCGTAGGCCTGGTACCACACCCGGCTCTTGGCGATGCCGCGGGCCACGGTGTCGGTCCCCCCCGAGATGAGAACCTGGCCGGCCTTGACGGTGTCGCCCTCCTTCACGACCGGCTGGCCGGCCAGGACGATGAGGGACTGGATGACCCCGTCCTTGGCGGCCACGATGTCGGCCGGGGGGGCCGGAACGACCGGCTTCTCGAGCGGCACCTTCTCGATGACGCGGATGAGGGCCGTCGCCCCGTGGAGCTCCACCGCCGCCCACGAGAGCCCGTTCACGGCCAGGATGAGTCCACGCTCGACCTCCCGCGGGTTCACCGAACCGCGGAGGACGCCCGGGCGGAGCCCCAGGCTCGCCGCCACCTCCAGGATGAGCTCGGGGTCGAGCTCCGCCGTCCCTTCGACATCGACGACCCAGATGACGAGAGAGAAAGCGTAGAGGGCGACGAGGCAGACGGCCGCCCCGGCGACGAGGAAAGGCCGGCGGCGGGTCCGCGCCAGCAGGAACGGAAGGCCGTGGCGCTCAAGGATGCGGACGCGGCTCCGTGTCCGCCGCGCCGCCCGGCGCAGGCGGCGGAAGGACCTCGCCTCGACGTTGGCCTCGAGCGAGCGTCCGGACCGGCGGGTCCGCCAGAGGCGGTGGCCCCGGGAAACGGCGAGGTTGACGAAACGCTCCACGGCGGGCCCGGTGACCCGGATGCGGACGTAGCCCCGGAGGTACGACCAGAGATTGTCGAGGGTCATCGGGGCTCCTCTTCCTCCCCGTCCGCCGGCCCCTCGAACTCGATGACTTCAAAGCGGCCCATCACCGAGAGGTCCTCGACGAACACGGACCCCACGGCGAGCTCCTCACCCCTGATGACGAGCTGGCCTCCGCCCGTCCCGACCCGGATTCTCTGAGGCGAGTACTCGATGAGCCCCCGGTGGTTCTCGATGATCATCTGGAGGTTGCCGATGATGGTGATGCGGGGGACGTTGAGGACGATGTCCTCGGGGATCTCGAAGAGGTCGGCCACGCCGCGGCCGAAGCGCTCCCGCCGCCGCAGGGCCGCCCGGCGTCGCTCGAGCTTCTCCTCGAGCGCCTCGGCCCGCGTCTTGACCCTGCGCCACCGGTCCCGCCGCTTCCGCGCCAAACGAAAGCCCCCTCGGCCTCATTCCTATGAGGGGGCTCGGGCGGCTAGGCGTCTAGGTCCCGGCCGCTAGGCCTCCGGTTCCCGGTCCCGGCCCGCCAGGCCTCCGGTTCCCGGTCCCAGCCCGCTAGGCCTCCGGTTCCCGGTCCCGGCCCGCTAGGCCTCCGGCAATAGCTCGCGGGCGAGCTCGTTCACGCGCCGGCCGTCGGCGCGTCCCCGCGTAAGGGGCATGACCTTCCCCATGACCTTGCCGAGGTCGCGCCGCGAAGCGGCCCCGGTGGCGGCGATGGCCTCGCTGACGATTCGCCTGAGTTCGTCCTCGGAGAGCGGCTCGGGGAGGTAGCGCTGGATGACGGCCGCCTCGGCGAGAAGGCGGGCGGCGGCGTCCTGCCGGCCCAGCCCCTCGTACTCGGCCGCCGCCTCCTTCCTCTGCTTCACCTCTCGGGCCAGGGTCTCGATGACCTCGTCCTCGGTGAGGCTCTTCCGCTTCTCGATGGCTGCGTTCTGCAGGGCCGCCCGGGCCAGGCGGATGACCGAAAGCTCGAGCCGTCCCTCCTCGCCGGCCTTAAGAGCCGCCTTCATGTCCTCGGCCAGTCTCGCCTGGATGTCGCCCGCCACAAGCCATCCCCCCGCTGGCAACTCAGTGGTCGCGGAGCCTCTTCCGCCGCGCCGCGTCGGACTTCTTCTTCCTGCGAACGCTCGGCTTGAGGTAGTGTTCGCGCTTCCGCATCTCCTGCATAACACCGGAACGCTGGCAGAGCCTCTTGAACCGCCGGAGAGCGGTGTCGAGGTTTTCGTCCTTACCAACTTTGACGTCAACCATCGGAGTTTCCCTCCCCTCGTACCTGTGACCCGGGACCCCGTTCGGTCCCGTTCACCAGGTATCCGGGGTAAGCGCCTGCGCCGGCCGGTCCGCGGCCCGGCGGCTGACCGGCTAGCCCGGCGGCCAACCCATGAAGCGGCCGCCGAGGATGTGAAAGTGAAGGTGTTTGACGGTCTGGCCACCCTGGGGGCCGGTATTGCAGACCACGCGGAACCCGTCGGGCACAAGGCCGCGCTCCCGCGCCAGGCGCTCGATGACCGAGAAGATGCGCCCGATGAGGGCGGGGTCGGTCGCGGCCGCCTCAGCCACGTCGGCGACATGCCGGCGGGGGATGACCAGGAGGTGGACCGGAGCCTGCGGGTTGATGTCGGCGAAGGCGAGAAACTCCTCGTCTTCGTAGCAGGTCTTGGCCGGTATCTCACCGGCCGCTATCTTGCAGAAGATGCAGTCCTGCCCCACTCGACCCACCTCCTCGAGTCCCAGTCTGCCTTCAAACCTGCCCTAAATTCTGTGGTGAGGAATAAAACTCCTGTCTCCCGGCCCGGAGAGAGGCCGACCCGGGCATCAGAGCTCGCCGTGGACGAACCGGCCGCCCACGAGGGTGGCCACGACCTCCGTCCGGAGGAGAACCTCGGGGTCGGACCGGCCCAGGATGTCCTCGGAGAGGACGACGAGGTCGGCCATCTTCCCCTCCTCCAGCGTCCCCAGCTCGCCCTCGGCCCCGACGGCCCACGCGCTCCAGACCGTGTAGCCCCGGACGGCGTCTTCCAGCGAGACGGATTCCTCAGGATACCAGGGCTCGCGGCTCGGGTCCTCGGGATGGCGGCGCGTGACCGCCGCGTAGAGCCCCTGCAGGGGGTCGAGGGTCTCGACCGGGACGTCCGAGCCGAAAGCCAGGCGGGCGCCCGTCTGGAGCAGGGACCGCCAGGCGTAGGCCCCGCGGCTGCACCTCCGGGGACCCCAGTAATTGTCGGCGATGTCCCGGTCGGACGGGGCGTGGATGGGCTGGACCGAAGCCACGAGACCGAGGCGGCCCACCCGCGGCAGGTCGTCGGGGTGGAAGAGCTGGGCGTGCTCGACGCGGTGGCGGAGCCCGGCCGCCCGGGAGGCGTCGAGGCTGGCCTCGAAGGCGTCGAGGGCCGAGCGGTTGGCCCGGTCGCCGATGGCGTGCACGGCCACGGGGAGGCGGGCGGCGGCCGCCCGGGCGACGAGGTCCCGGAAGACCTCGGGAGGCATCACCGTCACCCCCCGTCGGTCCGACCCTTCATAGGGCTCGAGCATGTCCGCCGTCTGGCTGCCGAGAGCGCCGTCGAGGAAGGCCTTGATCCCGGCGATGCGGACGCAGGCCCCGCCGAAGCCCCCTTCGAGGCCGGCGGCCGAGAGGTTCGGGAGCATCTCGTCCGGGAGGTACATCCAGACCCTTAGGGTGAGGACCCCGGCCCGGTCGAGGGCCTGGTAAACGCGGAGGGACTCGCGTCCGGCCATGTCGTGGACGCCGACGAGGCCGCGGCGGTTGGCCGCGGCGGCGGCGGCGGTCATGCACCGGGCGTACTCCTCCGAGCTCGGCTGCTCGACGGCCTTGGCCAGGTACATGCCGGCGTTCTCCTTGAGGATGCCCGTAGGCTCGCCGTCGGCGTCGCGCTCGATCTCCCCCCCGGGCGGGTCCGGCGTGTCGCGACCGATGCCGAGAAGTCGGAGACCCTCGGTGTTGACCCACCAGGTGTGGCCGTCCTTGCTGTTCAGAGCGGCCGGGTTGCGCGGGGCGGCCCGGTCGAGGTCGTGGCGTGTCGGGAAGCGCCCGCCCGGCCAGGCGTTCTTGTTCCAGCCCCCGCCTCTCACCCACCTCCCGGGAGGGAGGTCGGCGGCGAATGCGGCCACGCGCCGGCAGACATCCTCGAGCGACCGGGCCCCGTCCACGTCAACGAGGCTGAGGCGCAGGCCGAAGCTCCCGAGGTGGGTGTGGGAGTCGACGAACCCGGGCAGGAGAAGGCCCCCGCGGAGGTCGACCGGGCGCGGACGCCGCCCGTCGCCGGTGGTCAGGGCGGCCTCCACCTCGGACCGGGAGCCGACGGCGGCGATGCGGTCGCCGATGACGCCGAGGGCCTCGACCACGGGCCGGTCGGCCGCCAGCGTCCGGATGACCCCGCCGTGGAAGACGAGCCTCTCGGTGGGCGGGGCCGCCGGGGGTTGTCCAGCCCTCTCCGGGGTCGCCGCTCTGGATTCGCGCATCATGGGGGTAGCCTCCTTGCCGGGGAGGTGTGCCCGTCGCTCGGGACGCGGTCCAGTCCCAGGCCCGGGCCCGGGCCCTGGGCCTGGCCGGGGCCCGGCCCCCGGGGCCTAGTCCCGAGGTTGGTACGAGGTGAGGTTCTCCTTCCTATCCCGGTAGCGCTCGAGCGCGAGCTCTATCAGGCGGTCGAGGAGCGCCGGGTAGGGGAGGCCGGAGGCCTCCCACAGCTTGGGGTACATGCTTATCTTCGTGAACCCGGGGATGGTGTTGAGCTCGTTGATATAGACCAGGTCGGCCTCACGGCTCGCCAGGAAGTCGACCCGGGCCATGCCGCTTCCGTCCAGGGCGAGGAAGGCCCGGACGGCGAGGTCGCGGATCATTTCGGCGGCCTCGGCCGGGAGGTCGGCCGGGATGATGAGGCCGGACGTGCCGTCGACGTACTTGGCGTTGTAGTCGTAGAACTCCCGGGAAGGGATGATCTCCCCGAGGACCGAGGCCTCGGGCCGGTCGTTCCCGAGGACGCTGCACTCGATCTCCCGTGCGCCCTCCAGGCCCTGCTCGACGATTATCCGCCGGTCGTACTGGGCGGCCTCGTCGATGGCCGGGGCGAGTTCGCCTAGGGCGTGGACCTTGGTGATGCCCACGCTCGACCCGAGGTTGCAGGGTTTGACGAACATCGGGAAGGACAGGGCGGCCGTGAGCCGGTCGACGACCGCCTGGGGGCCGGCCCGCCACTCGCTCCGCTTGACGAGGACGTAGTCGAGCACGGGGAGGCCGTGAGTCCGGAGAACGTCCTTCATGGCCACCTTGTCCATCCCGAGGGCCGAGCCGAGGACGCCGGCCCCGACGTAGGGGATGCCGGCCAGCTCGAGAAGGCCCTGGATGGTCCCGTCCTCCCCGTAAGGGCCGTGGAGGACCGGGAAGACCACGTCCAGGGCCGGCAGGGGCCCGGCCGGGCGCAGCCCGGTGGCCCGTTGGGGCCCGGACTCGGCCGGGAGCTCGCCGGCCTCCGCCGGGGCCGCCTCGGAGGGAGGCGGGGCGTCCCCCGCCGGGAGCTCGACGAGCTTCCCCGCGACCGCCGGGTCGCCGAGAAGGGCCACGAGGCGGCACGGCCCGGCCGCGGCCAGGCCCTCCTTGAGCGCGCGCATCGGGTCCCCCGTGACTATCCAGCGTCCTTCCTTGGTTATCCCGATGGGCACAACCTCGTACTTCTCGGGGTCGAGATTGGCCAGTATCGAGCCGGCGGACATGAGCGAGACCTCGTGCTCGCCCGACCGTCCGCCGAAGACGACGCCGACGCGGAGCTTCTGGCTGCGAGCCATCTGGGGCCCCCTGCCTGGGATGGAGTGGAGGGTGCGGGAGCGCGCGGGGCCCGCGCGCGGGGCACCAAGAGTCAGAGCAAGCCTATTCCACGCCGCTCGAGCCTATCCCTTGGCCTGTCCGGCAGTTTGTGCGCGGCGGCGGAGTCGAGCCTTCAGTTCCGGCCCTCTCCTTCGAGGAAGCGGCGGATGTCCTCCAGGTCTTCGCGCTCGAGGTCGCGGAGTCCGGCCCGGTCCTCGATATGGTGGCGGATCTCGTGGCGGAGGGTCGCCCGCATCTCGGCTATCCACCTCTCGCGGCTGGACCCGTAGAGGTACAGGAAGGAGCCGTAATAGAGGACTATCATCCGGCCGAGGTGGTAGTCGCGGTGGTACTCCCCGAGGATGAAGATACCCCGCCCTGCCGGAGACCGCTTGGCCCCGGGCTCGACCAGGACCCCGCCGTTCAGCTCGTCGAGGAGGACCTCGGGAAGCTCATCGAGCATCCCGGTGAGGATGTCTCCGAACTCGTCGAGGGTCATGGCCGCTCGGACGCTGTAGCGCACTCGTCCACCCCCAGGCGCACCCCCAGGCGCACCCATTATGACCCGGCCGGGCCGTCGTGTCCAGCCCTGGAGTGGGGCACCCCGGCGGGCCCGACGAAACGACAGCGAGCCGAGCGGCCTCGAGGGACCTGGGGCCGCCCGGCTCGCGCGTCTGCCGCCCTGCTCGCGCGGCTCCCGCTCCGGCTTCCCTACCTGCCCTTGAACTCCGGAGGCCGCTTCTGGACGAAGGCCATGGCCCCCTCGAGGGCGTCCTCGGTCCGGGTCACGGCGATCATCTTCTCGAGCTCCACGGCCAGACCGTCGTCGAGCGGCCGGCCCATGCCCTCGTGGACCGCCTCGAGGATGAGCCGCTGGGCCACCGGGGGCCCGGCCGCGAGCCGCCTGGCGATCTCCATCGCCTTCGGCAGGACCTCGTCCATCGGGACCACGAAGTTGACGAGCCCGTGCCGGAGAGCCTCGGCGGCCGGGATGGGATCGCCGGTCAGCATGTGGTAGAGGGCCGGCGTTTCCCCCATGAGGCGGGGCAGCCGCTGGGTCCCGCCGTAGCCGGGGATGATGCCCAGCCTGATCTCCGGCTGGCCGAGCTCGGACTCCTCGGCCAGGACCCTGAGGTGGAAGCACATGGCCAGCTCGGTGCCCCCGCCGTAGGCCGAGCCGTTGAGGGCGACGATGGTCACCTTCGGGAAGCGCTCGATACGGGTGAGGAGCCTCTGCCCCCGGCCGATGAACTCGCCGGTCTTGCCCGAGCTCCAAGCGGCTCCGAACTCGGTGATGTCGGCGCCGCCGCAAAACATCTTCTTCTTGGTCCGGATCTCCTCTCCGGAGACGAGGACCATCACCCTGGCCGCCGGATCGGCCTCGACCTCGTCGAGGACCTTCGAGAGCTCGTCGAGCAGGCCCGAGCTCAGGGCGTTGACGGGCGGCCGGCTCATCGTGACCAGGGCCACGCCGTCCTCGACCTCGATGCGGAAGAACTGGTAGTCGCTCACTGCCATACCTCCTTCGCCCTTCACCGGCACCGCCCGGCCGCCCCTGTCGGGGGCGCCGCCGCCGCGCCGCTGGGCCGTTGCTTCACGCCCGCACCCCGCCGCGCCGCTGGGCCGCTGCCTCACGCCCGCACCCCGCCGCGCCGCTGGGCCGCCAGCTTAGAACGTGAACAGGGTGAGCCCAGCCGAGAGATCCAGGGCCACCCCGGTGATGTAGCGGGCCTTCTCCGAGCACAGGAAGACGACGGCCCAGGCGACGTCCTGGGGCTCGCCCTCCTTGCGGAAGACGATGCGCTTCCTGATGCGGTCCTTCATGTCGTCCCGCATGAACTGGAACATCTCGGTGGCGATGATGCCGGGATAGACGACGTTGGAGGTGATGTTGTACCGGCCCTGCTCGAGGGCCACCGTCTTGGCCAGCCCGAGGAGGCCCGACTTCGTGGCCGAGTAGCCGGCCTGGCCGAAGCCGCCGAGGACGCCGGCCACCGAGGATATGCTCACTATCCGGCCCCAGTTCTCCTGCTGCATGGTCGGCAGGGCCGCCCGGATGCAGTTGAAAACGCCGGTGAGATTCACCCGCAGGTCCCGCTCCCAGCGCCTCTGGTCCATGATCTCGATCTTGGAGACGTTGTCGAGAACCGCGGCGCTGTTGACCAGGATGGTCACCGGCCCGAGCTCGGCCGAGAACTTCTGGAAGGTCGCGGCGACCTGCTCGCTCTCCCCTACGTCGCAGTGAAGACCGAGGGCCGTCCCGCCCAGGGCCTCTATTTCCGCCGCCGTGCTGGCCATGCCCTCGTCGAAGATGTCCAGGAGCCCGACCTTCGCCCCCTCGCGCGCGAACTCGAGGGCTATGGCCCGGCCGATGCCCCGGGCCCCTCCGGTCACGACCGCCACCCTATCCTTGATGCCAAGGTCCATTTGCCCATCCACCTCCGCTCTCTTGCTCCGCTCCCTTGCTCCCCTGTCCTGGCTCCGCCCCGCCGAACGGGCCTGTGGAATGCCTTCGCCCTGCTAGACGGACCTGTAGAGCTCCGCCCGGCCGTCCCTCTGCCGGACCACCCGCCCCTCGGTCTCGAGAAGATCGAGATGGCCGAGTATCTCCGAGAGGGCCAGGAAGCGCCCCATGGCCCCGGCCTCGTCCGGGAAGAGCGCCTCGGCCAGCCGGAAGGCCGGGGACGGGCCGAGCCCGTCAAGAGCGGCCAGGACCTCCGCCTTCCGGGTCTCGTAGTGGCCCAGACGTCCGGTGATGACCTCGCGATGGCCGCCGAAGGGCTCTCCGTGGCCGGGGAGGACCTCCGAGACGTCGAGGGTCTCCAGGCGTCTGAGGGCCCCGATGTAAATCTCGAGACTCCGCAGGCGCTCGGCCGGCCCGCCCGCGGGAGCCCTATCCCGGGGAACCTCGAACTCGATGATGGCGTTGCTGGTTATGTGGAACAAGAGATGGTCTCCGGAGACAAGCCGCCCGCCGGCCGGCTCGTAGAGGCAGACCGACCCGGGCGAGTGGCCTGGAGTGTGGACGGCCGTCCACCTCACCCCTCCCCCCTCCAAGATCTCCCCGTCCAGCAAGAAGCGGTCGACCCGGACCGGGTGGGCGAAGGCGGCCGCCTGGGTCCACTGCCCGAGGAGATCCTCGCCGAAGGTCTCCGGGGCCCCCGCCAGGGTGAGGAGCTCCTCCAGCACACCACGGCCCTCCCGGGTCATCCCGGCCAGCCCGACCGCCAGCCTCGGGGCGGCGTCGGGGTGGGCGGCCACGACCGCACCCGAGGCGGCGGCCACCTCGTTAGCCAGGCCGTAGTGGTCGATGTGGGGATGGGTGATGACGATGAGGTCGATGTCTTTGAGCGCAAGGCCGAGATGGGCGAGGCCGGCCAGGAGGGCCTCCCGCGCCGGGTCCCAGACCGGACCCGGGTCGACGAGTGTGACGGGCCGTTCCGGCAGGACGTAGGTGTTGACCGGTCCGACCGGGAAGGGCGTGGGAAGCGGCAGGCGGTGTATCTCCGGCAAGGGCCACCCCTCCGTCTAGCCAGGCCGGCCCCGGCCCGGCCGGTAGTCCTGAGTTGGAGTCAGGCCGGGCGGGACCGCCTGGCCCCCGCCCGGCCCGTCATCCTCTTCGTTCGCCAGACTTCACTAGATACGCAGATACGCCAGATACGCCGTCGTGTCGTCGGGCCCCCGGCCGGGCAGCGGCGGGCAACCGGCCGCCGAACCCGCGGCCCGGCGGCCCCGCGGCCCGGCGGCCCGGCGACCCGGCGGTCCCGGTCTAGAACCCGCGGCCGCCCAGAGCCCTCGAGATGACGAGGCGCTGAATCTCGGCCGTGCCCTCCCAGATCTGGTAGATCTTCGAGTCACGCAGCCACTTCTCGACCGGATACTCCCGCATGTATCCGTAGCCGCCCAGGACCTGGATGGCGTCGATGCAGACCTCGACGGCTACGTCCCCGGCGATGAGCTTGGCCATGCTTCCCTCGCCGCGGGTGAAGGGGATGTTGTGGTTACCCATCCAGCCGGCGCGCCAGACCATGAGGCGAGCGGCGTCGACCTTGACGGCCATGTCGGCGAGCTTGAACCCGATGCCCTCGTGGGCGATGATGGGCTTCCTGAACTGAACGCGGGTCTTGGCGTACTCGGTCGCGTACTCCAGGGCCGCCCGGGCGATGCCGACGGCTGCGGCACCCACACCGGGGCGGGTGTACTCGAGCATCTTCAGGGCTCCGAGGGCGGCGATGGCGCCCTCGCCCCCCAGCCTGTTCTCGGCCGGGATGCGGCAGTCCTGGAGGATGACCTCGGCCGTGTGCGAAGCGCGAACCCCGAGCTTGTGCTCCTTCTTACCCATGGACAGACCGGGGGTGCCCTTCGGGACGATGAAGGCGGCGAGCCCGCCCCAGCCGGCGCTGGGATCGGTGGTGGCGAAGATGACGTGGACGTCGGCGATACCGCCGTTGGTGATGAAGCACTTGACGCCGTTGAGGACGTACTCGTCGCCGTCCTTGACCGCCGTCGTCTTGAGGTTCTGAACGTCCGAGCCGGCCTCGGGCTCGGTCAGGGCCATGGCCCCGATCTTCACGTCGTCTTCATCGCAGAACATGGGGATCCACTTGTCTTTCTGTTCTTCGGTCCCCAGGGCCATGATGCCCGCCGCGGCGAGACCGGTGCCCAGGATGCAGGTGGCGATACCGGCGCAGCCCCAGGCGAGCTCCTCGGCGACGATGAACTCGGTGATGCGGTCCTCGACTCCCCCGCCCCCGTACTTCTCCGGGAAGTAGAACGAGGTGAGCCCCATCTTGGCCGCCTTGCGCACGACGTCCCAGGGGAATTCCTCACTCTCGTCGTACTGGGCCGCGACCGGGCGTATCTCCTTCTCGGCGAACTCGTGAGCGAGCCGCTGGAAGGCCTTCTGCTCGTCGCTCAGCGCAAAATCCACCACGTTGCGACACCTCCGTTTGTGGCTCGACGGCGTCAGGGGCGGAGGCTTGCGCGGGCCCGTTAAGGGGATTGGGGGGCCAAAATGGCCCCGGCCACCTTACCGTCGGCTGGGTGTGCTTAAATATTGGCTCTAGTCAGGCGGAAACCCTGCCCGAAAGCCACCCTAACCGAACAATATTCTAACGAACGTTAGGGAGAACCGAACGCTCCGAACGCTCTCTTCGGTAAACCTGAAAGGGACTGGCGCGGTGAGGGGGAAGCCCTAGGCGGCCTCCTCACCGCCTTCAGGCGGCCACGCTATATGAGGAAACTGATGGTGGAACGGCCGCCGGGGCTGAGGCACGTGGGGGTCCGGAAGCGGACGCTGCTGACGCGGGTGGGCGAGATCGTCATCAGGCGCGCGTACTACGTGGACCTGGTTGAGCGTGGTTGCCGGTCGGCGGTGGGACCTATCGGCGGTGAAGGTGATTGCGGGGGACGGGGCGGACCGGGTCAAGGAAGGCCTGGGCTACTTCGCCCCGGCGGTCTACCAGCTCTGCCGGTTCCACCTCGCGAGAAAGATCCGTGAGTGCCTTAGGGGCCGGGCTTTGGAGCGGGTCTTCGCGGCCCGGAAGGATCCGGCCAGGCTCCTTGAGGAAGCCCGGAACGCCGTGGCCGCGGCGCTGGACCCGGAGGCGAAGCGGGGGGCCGAAGAGCTTCTGAGCTATCTTCTGGCCAACCGGGAAGGCCTTGAGGACTACCGACGCCGGGTGAACGTCGAGGGCGTCGAGTTGCGCGGCCTGGGCGCCATCGAGAGCAACGTCGACAAGATCGTCTCGGGTCGGATGAAGAAGCGCGGTATGTCCTGGACGGTCGAAGGGGCCCGGAACATGCTAGCGGTGCTGACGCTGAAAGCCAACGGCTCTCTGGACGCGGCGGCCCAAGTGGTCTGGGGACCGGATTATCCGGAAGGTTCTCCGACGCCTCGTCTACCCATCGACGTCTCTGTGAGCCAGGCCCAAAACCAGTGCCCCAAAAGCGCCACCCACCGGGTCGGCACCCGGTCGGCTACACCGGCCGAGACCGTTTCGCGTCGGCGGCCACACGCCGGCGACGAATCCGGCTTCGCGAAAACCAAATAGCGCGTCCGATGGGACCCTGCCTACGTTGGCTTGACGACTGTCTCCACAAATGGTATAATAGTCCAAAACTAGGAGTTCTATTCGCTGTGGGGTGAGGTGTTGGGTCATGAAGAAACTTCTGATGGCATTCGTAGTCGTGGCAATTGTAGTTTTCTCGAGGACCGTGCTTTCAGCAACGTATTATTATTATGAGGGTATCGTAAATAACTCTACGTCATATACACAAGCTGGTTATTATATGGGGTGCGTGAGCAGTACCAACGAGAGTCCAAATTACGCCAAAGTCTACTATGAACAGAGCTCTACGACCACGCGTTCAAGTTCGTTGAGTGGCTCCGTTCGGTTTGCCACAAATGTAAAAAATGATGCCCTTGCTCTTATTAACGCTGTGTTCGCCGTTGATTACTGCAATAGCACCACGTGGGAAAGTGGCACACGAAAGGGTGGTGAGTACACGCAGAGCCCTTATACCTATGCGGAGTTGAAGGCCTATTTGTGGAAGGCAACCGACGTCGGGCAGGAGAAGGTCCGGGTTGAGTACTATGATGATGGGAGCGGACCTCCACCGAGAGCTGAAAGTGCAGACGGTGATGTATCGCTGCAGGGAGAGCCGGCTATATGGTACGAATATAACGACTTTACAGCCTCCTATCCGTCGATGAGCGAGTTCCATCTCCACTATTATGAACAATCATTGTGATGGGGTCGATGCCTATGCCTGGCCGGGGTAGGTGGCTACTTGTCGGAACGCTCTTTCTCGGAATTGCGCTGGGCTATGCCGCCCACGCCACCATATGTGAATTGCGGACGGCTGTGGTGGGGCAGTCGACCAAGGATGAGATGTATGAGAGCTTCCGACAGGTATGGTGGGCCATAGCAGAGGACTATTGCCCCGATGGATACCGACTCATTGGCGGGCCGGATACACCTAACGATTCCCATACGGTTGTAGTGCCCAACTTATGGTACGGGGATGGAGGCCGCTACGACCAGACTCTTACCCTCGATAAGGACGCTTGGCGAACGACACAGCGGAGTCTGGGATGGGTGAATGATGAGGCTGGCTTCGCCATTGTTGTCCATATGGTCTTCACAACCAAGGACTTAGGCAGGGGTCCACTGGCCTTTCCCACCGGGAACTCGATCAGGCGAACGCGAATCTTCCGACCCGACTGGCATTTCGTAGGGACGCGTGACAATCTCATTTTCTTCTTTCAGGTGTTACCTCTTGACGAGGAAACGGTTGCAGGCTTCACCCGCTATCCAAACGAATGGGTTGAGAGCTGCTACGAGTTCCTTGAAGAGTTCAGGCGGTTTCTAGACGAAAGGTTCTAGAGCGTGTTTCCGCCCGCGTGGAACTGAGAAGGACCTTGCCTCGCGGGGCTAAGCCTCATGGACCTGCTAGGGCCCCGTACCGTACCCCTCGATGCGCCAACCGGTTGGCGTCTTGGCCAGGCTGCTCGTGTCAACCGAAAAGGGAACCACTGTGTTCATGGGGCTGTTGCCAAACTCGTACAGGAACTCGGAAACCTAGCCCGAATCCCGAGTTGACGGGGTGAGGGCTCATGATGGGGCACAAGGACTTCCAAGGTAAGTGGTTTTACAGCTTCTCTCTGGAGGAGCGGGTTCCGCCGGATCACCTCTTGCGGTCGGTGCACAGGGTGGTTGACTTGTCTTTCGTCCGTGGCCTGGTGCGGCACACTTACAGCCATACGGGCGCCCCATCGGTCGACCCCGTCGTCGTGTTCGAGACGCCGCCGGACCACAGCATCCTCTCGAAGGCGCGGAAGCGGTATGGCCCGGAGGCCTACCGCCAGTTTTTCAACGAGATTGTCCGGCAGTGCGCCGAGCAGGGTCTCGTGGACGGCGACCGGCTATACCTTGACGCCTCCCTCGTGAAGGCCAACGCCTCCCTTGGTTCCCTGGTGAGCCGGCCTCTCTATAGTCAGCTCCCGGGTGTGGACGACTATGTC
>DYFB01000011.1 GCA_020725405.1 Symbiobacterium sp.
CCACCATGGCCAGGTTGTGGGCGTTCATGACCGCGTTGATGTCCCCCGTGAGTCCGAGGGAGAACGGGGTGAGCGGGATGCACTGCGCAAGACCGCCTCCGGCGGCCGAACCCTTCACGTTCATCGTGGGCCCGCCGGACGGCTGGCGGATGGTGCCGATGACCCTCTTGCCCCGCTTGCCCATGCCCTGGACCAGGCCCATGGTCGTAGTGGACTTGCCCTCACCCAAAGGGGTGGGGGTTATCGCCGTGACGTCGATGTACTTCCCGTCCGGGCGGTCCCCCAGCCGCTCGAGGACCCGCTTGAAGTCCACCTTGGCCACGTAGTGGCCGTGGGGAAGCAGCTCCTCCTTCTCAAGACCCAGCTCCTCGGCCAACTGGTAGACCGTTTTCATGCGGGCTTCGGCCTCTTCGGCTATCTCCCAGTCGGCGTGCTTGGTGGGGTCCAGAACCATCTACACATCCTCCTCGCTTCCTGCTCTACTGCGAAAGGGGGCCGACCCCGGCGTCGTGCCGCGCCGCGGCCAGCCGGCCTGTCACGCCAAACCCCGGCCCCGCAAGCGGGGCCCTTCCGCGCCTGGCCGGGGCCGCCGCTCAGTCGATTCGTCCGGGTGCCGGAGGGCGCCCGGACCCGCTATCGTGTTCTCCGGACGGACATCGCTCCCTTTTCTGTGAATTTTCCCACTAGTCGTTCCCCAAAGTGAACTCCCACGAACACCACTCGCCCGGTGGGAGGTCGTCCGGCGGGCAGTGGCGGCAGGAGACCTGTATCCTGGGGTCCACGGCCCGGGCGAACCCGGCGTACTCGAGGAGGCCGACGCTCCGGCAGGGGAACGGCGGCAGGCCCTGCCGGTTTCTGGCGTCCTGGACCCGGCAGGTGGTCATCGTGAAGATAAGGCGACCGTCCTCCCGCCGTATCTCCTGGCGGTTCAGCAGGGCGTAGAGCCGCGCTCGCAGGGCCGCCTCCAGGGCGTCAAGCCCGCCCCCGGGGGCGAGTCCGAGGCGCTCGACGACCCGACGGCCCTCGATGGCCGTCCAGGCCGCCATGGCCTCCTCGTCCAGTTTGATCGCCGGGTCCAGGCCGAAGGCCTCCTCGACCGCCCTGAACCACAGCCCGTCGTGGGCCAGCCAGAGCTTCGCCGCGTCCCCGAGCCAGGCGACGAGTTCCTCCCGCGAGAGACCGCCGGTTGCGGCGACGAGGGCCTCGTCGGCCGGTGTCGTCTTCTTCGAGCTGGTCATCAACCTTCCCCCTTAGACTCCCCGGGCCGGACGCAGCCCGGCTGCGACCGCGCGGGCCAGCCCGGCTGCGACCGCGCAGACCAACCCGGCGGTGACCGGAGCAGGGCTTGTCCCCCGGCCGGGCAGCCGCGGGCGGCCCTAGCCCCCCGCGGCCCATCTCGGGACCAGGCGGCGGAGGCTCCTGACCCGGTAGCGGATGACTTTGTAGCCGTCCTCTCCGGCCTCCGAGAGGTACAGGGCGCCGTCGCGCCCGAGGTAGGCGGCGGCGACCTCCGTTCCCTCCGCGAGAGGCAGGGAGAGCAGGAGGCGACCCCGGCTGTCGAAGATGGCCAGCGAGCCCGGAACTCCGGTCGCCCCGAGCCGGGCGTAGACGAGGCCGCGACCGTCCACCCCCACCAGCCGGAGGTACCGCGTGTAAGTTCCGCAGTCCAGGGTCAATCTCCCCCTCGGACTGCCGCGCCTGGAGTAGATCCAGACGTCCCGGGCGAAGGGCCGCAACGACGCCCCCCCTCCTCCCTCGGGGGGCGGGGCTGCGGCGACGACGTAGAGAAGCCCATCGAGACCGACGGCCACCGATTCGACCTCCAGGGCGAGCGGAAGACTCTCCTCGACCCGGACCGATCCATCCCTCGTCAGGCTGTAGGCGGCGAGCTCGTAGAAACCAGGCTCGGCCTCCCGGACCCGGCGGACGAAGTAGACGAGCCTATCGCTCAGGAGGACGTAACCCGAGACCACCACCCCCTCCCCAGGAAGGACGTCGAGGTCAAGAAGATAGCCAATCTCCGGCCTCGCGCCGCCGGGGTCGGTCAGAAGATCCCGCACCCACCGGCGGGCTCCGGTCACGTCGGTGGCGATGAGGACCCCGTCCCAACCGGCCAGAAGGTACACTTCAGGGCCTGACGTGGGGTCGAGCCGGCCCGTCCGGGAGTCGAGGGACCAGGACCCGGGGGCGAGGTCGATTCCGGTCAGGTAGGGCCCGGAATGGGCGGTGGTCGTAACGCCCTCCCCCGCGGCGACCGGGCGGTCGCCGGCCGGAGCCGGTCCGGAAACCTCGGGCACCGGGCGGAAGGTCACTCCCCAGTAGAGGCAGGCCTGCAGGAGGCCGAAGGCCGAGGCTCGGTCCCCGTCGGAGCCCCCAGTCGAGAGACCCGAGGGTACCGGGAACAGCTCAAGGAGGCGTCCGTCGCCGGAGAAGACCTGCACCCGGCTGTTCATGCTATCGGCGACGACGACGTTGCCCGCGCCGTCGACAGCGAGGGCCTGCGGGCCGCGGGGCCGGCCGTCCACCCCGGTGGCTCTCCCGAACTCCCCGGGGGCCGCTCCCCAGCCCCCTGATACTACCACGTCGGAGGACCAGGTGAAGGTCTCGTCGACCCGCAGAAGCCCCACCCCGGCGAGGGCGGCCAGAACGACGAGGACCAGCGCGGCCGCGAGAGGTGACCTCAACCTGAAGATGACCACGGCCTGACACCGCCTTCCCCAAGCGAAGCTGTGGAGGGCTTGCTACCCGCGACCGGAGCCGACCGGCTGCCGGCGGTCCTCCCAAAGCCTACTCGGCGGCCGGGTGGTTTAAGACCGGAAGAGGGCCGAAAGGCGGGGAGAGACGCGGCGGCCGGAGACGACTACCAGCGGAACTCCCCGCGCAGGACCATGCGGGCCACGGTCTCGATATCCGCGGAGAGCGGCCGGTCGCTGGCGACGAAGGGCGAGACCCGGCGGAGCGCGAGATAGTGGGGGCGGACGCCCTCCCCGAGAGGAGCGGCGAGCCGAAGGGGGTCACCGCCCGGCTCGTCCAGCCCCTCGAGCCCGCCCCGGAGGTCGATGGCCTGGGCCGCGGTCAGGAGCTCGGCGGCCGCCACCCTGGCCGCGTTCTCCACGACGGCCCGCGCCTTACGGGCCGCGACCGTCCCCATGCTGACGTGGTCTTCCTGCCCGGCCGAGGAGGGGATAGAGTCAACGCTGGCCGGAGAGGCGAGGACCTTGCTCTCGGAGACGAGAGCGGCAGCGGTGTACTGGACGAGCATGAACCCCGAGTGAAGGCCCCCGTTCAGAGTGAGGAAGGCCGGGAGACCGGCGGAGAAGACCGGGTCCACCAGGCGGGCGATACGGCGCTCGCTGATGGAGGCGAGGTCGGTGAGGGCCAGGGCGACGAGGTCGCCGGCGAAAGCCACCGGCTGGCCGTGGAAGTTGCCGCCCGAGAGGACCTCGCCGGTCTCGGCGAAGACAAGCGGGTTGTCCGTCGCCGAGTTCATCTCCGTCTCCACCACCGCGGCCGCCCAGGCCAGCGCGTCGGCGCAGGCCCCGTGGACCTGAGGCACACAGCGGAGCGAATAGGCGTCCTGGACTCTCAGCTCGCCGGCGGCGGTGAGATAGCGGGAGCCCCGGGTGAGCTCGCGGACCTTGCCGGCGACCAGGGCCTGACCGGGGTGAGGGCGGACGAGGGCGACACGCTCGTCGAAATGGTCGCGGACTCCCCGGAGAGCCTCCAGCGAGAGGCAGGCCGCCACGGTGGCCGCCTCGACGACAAGGAAGGCGTCGTGCACGGCCAGGCCGAGCAAGGCGGTCATAGCCTGGGTCCCGTTGATGAGGGCGACCCCCTCCTTCGCCTCGAGAACAAGAGGCTCCAGGCCTGCCCGCGACAGGGCCTGGCCGCCGGGAACCGGGTCTCCGTCGCCGCCCGGACCGAGGGCTTCGCCCTCACCGATGGCGACGAGAGCCAGGTGAGCCAACGGCGCCAGGTCGCCGCTGGCCCCGAGCGACCCCTGCTCCGGGACCCTGGGGTGGATACCCCGGTTGAGCATCTCAAGGAGAGTCTCGATGACCAGCGGGCGGACCCCCGAGTAGCCGAGGGCCAGGGCGTTGGCCCGGAGGAGGAGCATCCCCCGGACGACGTCGACCGGGAAGGGCGGCCCGACGCCTGTGGCGTGACTCAGGAGAAGGTTCCTCTGGAGGGAGCGGGTGTCCCCGGAGCCGAGAGTGACGTCGCTGAACCGGCCGAAGCCGGTGGTCACGCCGTAGATGACCCACCCGGCGGCCACGGCCTCGTCGATGACCCGGCGGCTCTCCTCGACTCTCGCCCGGGCGACGGGGTCAAGAGCCACGCGCGCTCCGCCCCGGGCCACCGCCGCGAGGTCCTCGAGCCGGAGTCTCCGGCCGCCGACCTCGATGAGGGCCGCTGCGTCAGCCTCCCCCGCGCCGGGGACTCGCCGCGGACCCATCATGCGACACTGTGGCCGTAGGCGCCGAGGCGCTCCCCCAGGCGCCAGTACCAGCCGCCGCCGTAGGCCAGGGGATCCACGAGGGCTACGTCTATCTTACCGTCCGCGTCCAGCACGGTCTCGGCGGCCTGGACGGCGACTATCTCACCCACGAAGAGGTCATGGCTCCCGGCCTCGTAGGTGTGCCTCACCCGGCACTCGAGGGAGACGGGACACTCGGCCACGAGCGGAGCCCGGACGACTCCCGCCGGAGAGGGCGTCAGGGCGGCCCGGGCGAACTTGTCCGCGTCCCGCCCGGAGATACTCCCGCAGAGGTCCACGGCCAAGCTCATGTCCGCCGAGGGGACGTTGACGACGAACTCCCGGCTCGCCGCGATGAGACCGTGGGAGAACCTCGACTTCCTGACGGCGATGGTGATCATCGGCGGCTCCGCGCAGGCGATCCCGGTCCAGGCCAGGGTGATGAGGTTCTCCCGCCGCTCCCCTCCGACCTCGGCGGCGCAGCTCACCAGAACCGCCGGCAGGGGGTAAAGGTTGGTGCCCGGCCGGAGGACACGCTTTGGCGCCGCCTGACGTGCCGGCATAGTCACTCACCTCTCAGGACCGGCCGCCCTGGGGGTCGGCCGGGACGACGGCCGAGACGACGGCCTGGTCAGGAGTCAGGACGTCCCTGAGGGCCGCGTCGACCTCCTCGACCGTCACCGCCCTCAGGACCGCCGGGTACTCGAGGATATCCAGACCCCGGAGCCGGGCCGTAAGAAACAGGGTGGCCAGACCCTCGAGCGAGTCGAAGAGCGAGGCGAAACGGCCGGCTGCCTTGCGCCGCTTCCGCTCGAGCTCCGCCCCTCTGATACCCTTCTGGCGCTGGCGGGAAATCCCTTCAAGGAGCCCCTGCGAGGCGCGGGCGGGGTCCACGGTCAAGCCTCCGGCGGCTACGTGCCCGAACCCGGGGCCGGACGCGTAGTGGGCCGAGAACCCGGCGTCCACGAGGCCGTCCCGGTAGAGCTCGCCAAAGACCGGAGACGTCCGCCCGAAAACGACCTCGACGACGAGGTCCATAACTACCTCCCGCCGGAGAGCCCGGGCTCCGTCGGAGGCGGGGAGGGCCGGGTCCTTGAACCCCACCAGGAAGCGCGGCCTCTGCACCGGCATGCGGACCTCGACCGAAGGTCGAGCCGGAAGCGGCGGCTCGGGAGGAAGAATCCGGCGCACCTCGCCCGGGTCGCCAGCGGGGGCGCTCCGCTCGACCTCCCGGGAGAGGACGTCGAAGACCCGCCCCGGGTCGAGGTCCCCGGCGGCGACGAAGGCGAGGGCGGCCGGGCGGTAGAAGGCTCGGTGACAGGCAAGCAGGGTTTCGGGGGTTATCGCCGCGATGGACTCGAGGGTCCCGGTCACCCGACGCCTGACGGGGTGCTCGTGGTAGAGGGCTTCGAGGAGACTCTCGTGGACCCGTGACCCCGGGCTGTCCTCGTACATCCGGATTTCCTGGGCAATGACCCGCTTCTCATCCTCCACGCCACGGGGAGTGAGGCGCGAGACCGCCACCAGGGGGACGAGACGGCGGAGGGCGGGCCAGAAATTGTCCGTGGCCGAAAAGTGGTAGACGGTGGCCGTGGGCGAAGTGAAGGCGTTGGCTCGGACCCCCAGCCGGGAGAACAGGCCGAGGGCGTTCCCCTGGCCGGTCTCGAAGGCCATGTGTTCGAGGAAGTGGGCCGTTCCGTCCGGCACCTCACGGTTCTCGCCGCCGGCCTCGAACCGGGCGTCCATGGCTCCGAAGCGCGCGCCCAGGGCCGCGTACCGGTTGGTGAGGCCGCGGCGCCTCCAGACCCAGGCTTCCAGCCCGCCGGGGAGAACGGCGGACGAGAACTCCTCGGCCGGCCACCCGGGTGCCGGGCGGTCGGGCAGGCTGGTCCGAGCCACGAACAGACCCTCCTTCCAGCCTGGTCAGACGGTCCCTCGGGGGGGCCGCCGGGCCAGGAGATAGACCACGTCGACCGCCGGCCGGGAACCGAACTCGGCGACGTCGGCGGGTGTGACCGCGCGAAGACGCCTCCACGGAGCTATCTCTCCGGCATCCTCGCCCGCCGTCCTGGACTCGAGATGGCCGTAGACGAGGTCGCTCGCCGAATCCATCCGGGCCTTGGCCTCGGCCAGCACGGAGTTCCGCGTCGCCTCGAACTCGCGGGCGCTGAAATCGCCGCGGGCGAGGGAGCGGAGTTCCCGGCGGACGAGGTCGACCGCCCGCCCGTAGTCCTTCTCCTGGATTCCGCAGGAGATGAGGATGAGCCCCTTGGTCGGGACGACCCGGGACCAGGCGTAGTAGGCGAGGCCCGCCTCGTCGCGAATGCGTCGGAAGAGACGGCTGTGGACGAACCCGCCGAGGAGCCCGTTGTAAAGAACCTGGGCCGGGTGGGCCGCGTCCGCCGCCAGAACACCGGTGGAGAGACCCAGGACCAGTCGACCCTGCTCCACGTCAGCCTCCTCAATGATCTCCCGCTCCCTGGAAGGCCGTGGGTGGAGGGCGGACGGCGGCAGATTCCGCCGGGCGGCCCCGCCCGAAGCGGCGAGGCAAGCGAGGATGTCCCCTACCTCCCGGGTCAGGGCGGCGTCGACCGGCCCGACGAGATAGGCCGAGACGGGGGCTGACGCGAGGAGTTCGCGGCGGTAGGCGTCAAGGTCCGAGACAGTGAGCGGATCGAGGTCCTCGAGGCGCCCGAGGGAGTGCTCGGCGTACGGCTCGCCCCGGCACATCTCCTGGATGCAGCGGTGGTGGGCGTAGGCCAGACGGTCGTCGGCCAGGCCGCGGATATCCCGCGCGAGGCGGTCCTTCTCCTCCCGGAAGTAGTCCTCCCGGAGCCCCCGGCCCGGGAGGGCTCCCCCCTCCGATGCGGCCGGCCTGGTCACCATTTCGAAGAGAAGAGCCGCCCCCTGGGCGGCGAGACTCCCCGCCCCGTCGCCGCCCGCCACGGCCGGCTCGACGGACGGCGGGGGTCCGACCGGCCCGGCCGCTACCGCCGTCACCCGTCTCAGGCTGTCCGGACCGACGCAGGAGAAGGTCAGCTCGACGAGCTGGTGGTCGCCCATCTTGGAGGCAGCCGCCCCCAGGGACGCCCCGAAAAGGTCCTCCAGGTGCCCGGCCAGGCTGGCGAGATCAGGCCAACGGCCTGTGCCCCGGCGGAGAACTCTCGGGAGAAGCGAACCGCGGGCCGCGGCCCCCTGGCCCAGCACCTGGTGGAAGGCGAGGAGGAGGTGGAGCGTGCGCAGGCGCGGCGCCGGCAGAACGTAGAGCCTGGCGTTCGGGCCGAGCTCCCGGCCTTCCACGGGTTGGACGGGCAGAGCGGAGCATCTCGGGTCGGCCGCCGTCACCGTCGCCTCCAGGACCGTTCACTGGAGCCCAGTATTCCCGCTGGCGCCGGGCCGGATTTCGTAGGCGTCAGGTCCTGCCGTGGTCGGCCGCCACGGCCTGCAGAGTATCCCGGTCGAGGACGACCCTGGCCGCCACGGTGGCGAGAACCTTGGCCGCCGCCAGGATGGCCGAGTCGGCCTCGCCGGAGGCGGCCGCGGCCGCGAAATCCTGGTGGTGACAGACCACACCGGGCGGAGCGATCTTGAAAGCCGGGGCAAGGGCCGGGACGACTTGACTGACGTTGCCGAAATCAGTCGAGCCCGGGATACACCGCCCGGTCAGGTTCTGCCCTTCCATTCCGAGCTCGGCCATCGTCTCGAGAGCGAGACGAACAAGGGTGGCGTTCTCCCGGACCGGTTCGAAGACCGGGTCCGCCTCCGTCTCGAGGCTGGCCCCGGTCGCCAGGGCCGCGGCCCGGGCGCAGTTCTTGACCTTCTCGACGACCTCCGTGTGGTAGGCGAGGCTGGCCGCCCGGACGAAGAACTCGGCCCGGGCTGAATCCGGGACGACGTTGGGAGCCTTCCCCCCGTCGGTGATGATGCCGTGGATGCGGACATCCGACTTGACGTGCTGGCGAAGGGAGTTAATGTTGTTGAAGGTCTGGATGACGGCGTCGAGGGCGTTGATGCCGCGTTCGGGCTCGGCCGCCGCGTGGGCCGCCCGCCCGGCGAAGGAGAAGCGGAGGGCCTGGACGGCCAGGCAGGTCCCTCCGGCCGCGTTGGTGGTATCGGGGTGCATGGAGAGGACCAGGTCGACTTCACGGAAAAGGCCCTGGTCGACGAACGGAATCTTGCCACCCATGGTCTCCTCGGCCGGGGTCCCGTCGACGATGACGGTTACGCTCCGACCCGCCCTCTCCAGGGCCCTGGCCAGCGCGATTCCGGCTCCGAGGGCGGAGGCCGCGATGACGTTGTGGCCGCAGGCGTGGCCGACTCCGGGGAGAGCGTCGTACTCGGCCAGAAAGGAAACGGACGGACGGACGGACCCCCGGGTCGCCCGGAAGGCCGTCTCCAGGCCGGCCACCGGAGTCTCCACGGTGAACCCCTCGGACCGCAGGAGCTCGGTGCACCAGCCGCAGGCGAGCCTCTCCTGGAGACCGAGCTCCGGATTGGCGTGAATTCGGTGGCTCAGCCCGATGAGACGCGGGGCCAGCTCGTCGACCCCGCTCTTGATGTCCTCCACGACGGCGGACAGGTCGGTCACACCGGTCCTCTCCCCTCTTGTGCGGTCGCAGCGGCTTAGCTTGGCCCTAGGCTCCCGGCGGGTCCGGGAGCGGTCAGCCCGGGGCGGACGGAAGCTCCGATCCCGGCTGCCGGGTGGGGGTCAACCGGAAGCCCGGCAGGGCGGCGCTCACGATGGCCGTGAACACCAGGAGCAGGCCAACCCCGGCCATGGCCGGGGTCACGCCCAGCGTATCGCCCAGGCGACCGGTGATGATATACGAGCAGACCGCCGCCAGATTGAGGACCATCATCCGGAGGGCCATGACGCGCCCCCGGAACTCGAACGGGACGACCTCCTGGATCCAGGCCACCGAGGGGACGAGGAAGAGGCTGTTGGCCACCCCGATAACCGCATAGATGACGAAAGCCAGGCCGAGATCGCGAGTCACCGAGAGAGCGACGGCGCAGAGCCCGGTGACCAGGAAGCCGGGAAGGATGAGCACGGGCCGCGGCACCTTCTGGGCCCACTTCCCGATGGCCAGGGTCGTCGCGAACATGGTCACACCCTGGACAGCCAGGAGGTATCCGTACCAAAACCTCTCAACGGCGAGTAGTCGGTCGACAGCTACGAGGAGCAGGGTGTTCAGGCCTCCCATAGCCAGGACGCCGAGACTGAAGGAGATAAGGAGGGACAGGACGACCGGGTTCTGGCGATGGTAGCGGATGCCGGCGCCGAGGTCCTCCCACACCCCCGTGAAGTCCAGGGTCTTGCGCTTGGGGGCCGGAAACCGCTTCTGTATCAACATGATGAGGGCGGCCGAGGCGAGGAAGGTGAGAGCGTCCAGGATGAAGGCCGCCTTCACCCCGATGGCCAGAACGATGGTCGCGGCCAGGGTGAACCCGATGATGTCGGTCAGGAACTTCGTCGAATACATGAGCGAGTTCGCGACCAGGATCTCCTCCCGCCGGCCTAGGAGCTCCGGAGTGGTGGCCATGATGGCCGGGTTGAACAGGGTCGAGACAGTGGCCATGAGAAAGGCCATGACGTAGACCAGGCGGGCGTCGCCGAGGAGAGGCACGACGGCGATGATGACCGCGCGGACCACGTCGCAGACGACCATCGTCCGCCTCTTGTCCCAGCGGTCGACGAAAACTCCCGCCAGCGGGCCGAAAATGATGAGCGGCAGGGCCTGACAGGCCAGAAAGACTCCGACGGCGGCGGCCGACCCGTGGGCCAGCTCGAGGATGAAGATGAAAAGGGCGACCTGGGTCAGCCGGTCGCCGAGGAGCGAGACCGCCTGAGACAACCACAACCGGAAGAAGTCCTTCCGGCCGAGGACTGTCTTGAAGTCTACACGGTCCTCCGGGCCCACTGGTATCATGTCTCCCTCTGTGACGCTCGCCCGGCGGAGCCGGACTACCCGGTGTGGCTACTTCATTTACGCGTAGACAGGAGTTTCCCTTGTGGATAATATCCACATCTGGAAAAAAGTCTTTCAGGTAACGTCTGGATGATGGTTGGAAAGGAACTCGGCCAGGGCGGGGCCAGTGCCGTAGGTGCGCGCCTCTTTCAGCTTGTCGACCGCGGCCGCCTGGATAGCTTCAACCGCAGCCCCGTACAGTCCCGGCCCGCAGGCGTCCTTTGCACCGGCCCGGATGCGGTCGAGTTCGGCCAGGACCTTGTCGGCCAGCGCGTCGGCCCCGGCCACGAGGAAGTGGGTGTTGACGTTGTTCTTCCCGACCAGGCCCAGGGCCAGGCGGGCGGCTCCGGTGCCTCCGTGCTGGCAGAAGGGGACATAGCGCCCGGCCGCGCGGAGAAGGCGCGACTGGACCGCCTCCAACCGCTCGCTGTCCGGGTCGTGGCGCTGGGCCCGGGGAGCGCCGTGACCCATCCCTATCGGGTAGCTCACGGCGTCCGCCCCGGTATAGGTCACGAAGCAGGCCACCTCATCGGCGAAGCGCTCCAGGGCCTCACCGCGGAGGGGAACGTAGTCAAGACTCTCCCCGGCGCTCCCGGTCGCCCCGTACTCCGCTTCGACCATGGTCTCGATGAGGCCGAGGTCCTTTCGGACAAAGTCGATCATGTCCCGGGTCAGGGCGAAGTCGAGGACCGGAGGCAGTCGCTCGGTATCGATCATGGCCCAGGCCGGGCCAAGAGCGCTCAGGACGGCCCCGAACTCGCGCCTGAACTCCGCGTAGGCGGGCGAGGACAGATACGTCACGTAGGACTCGAGCTCCCGGTCGGGCACTTTTCCGAGAACGGCGCGTGAGGCCTCGAGCGCGTCGTCGACGGCCGCCCGGGCGGTCCGCCGCGCCAGAGAGCCCGCCTGGCCGCCGGGACCCGGGTACGGGGGCACGCGGAAGTGGTCGAGGGCTACGGCTACGTAGCGGGCTCCGCTCTCCTCGACGTAGTGGTCAAGAACGAGGGCGGCGTGGAAGGCTCCGGCCTGCGCCGGCAGATGGGCGGTCCGTCCGCCCAGGAGGCAGAGGCTGTTGTACGAATACTGAATGATGAGCGGCGACCCGGGAGGTTCCGCCGCCGCCCGGCAGAAGGCTTTGAGTTCCACATCAAGGGGGAAGCTCGCGTTGGCGGCCAGGATGGTGACCCGGCCCGAACGGGCCCCTCCGGGTCCCTCCGCAGCGGGGCGGAAGGGGTTCTGCCAGGCGAAGACCCCCCGCAGTCCGGCACCGTCCAGGAGCAAGGCTCCCACCCCCTGCAAGGTCCTCCTATTATTCCCGGGCCACCGCGTTTCCTGCGGCGCCCACCGCCTAGCCTTTCCCGGCGCTGCAAGGGCTGGAAGCCGGACGGACCGGCCGGGCCAGAGGCGGGTCGTAGGCCCGGAAGAAACGGTAGAAGAGGGTGATGCTTGACAGGTAGAGGACGAAGGTGAAGGCATAGGGTAGGGTGTAGGATACGTTCTGCATCACCCACCCGCCGGCCCAGCCCGAAACGGCCCACCCCAGGCTCCAACCCATGTTGAGCAGGCTGTTGACCGTCGCCCGCTCGTGAGGGTCGAGAATCTCCATGCTGAAGTTGGCGATGAGGGGGTTGGACAAGTTCATGAGGGCCCCCCGGATGAGTGAGGCGACGGCGTAGACCCAGAAGTAGGGCACGAGCCCCATCACGGCCAGGAAGGGCAGGGAAAGAAGCTGGCTTCCGACGGCCGCCCGGATCTTCCCCCAACGCAGGGCCAGAATCGGCGCGACCAGCGAGGCGATTCCGGTCAGGAGAGAGCCTAGACCGATGACCAGCCCGATCTGGGCCGGTGTCGCGCTCAGGTAGCGGTCCATGAAGACGTTCTGCAGGGGCATGATCAGCCCGGCCCCGAAGGCGATCAAGAGAGTCGGGATGAGGAGCTTCGCCACGAGCCTCGGGTCGGATAGGCTGACTCGGAGCCACCCCGCCGAGCGGGCCGTGCTGACCGGCGAGAGCGACCGCCTCTCCTCCCGCATCAGGATCAGCGGAAGAAGGGCCACGGCCCACAGGGCGACACCGACAAGAAGAGTGGAGCGGAGGGCCACCACCGGATCGGCCGCGGCCGGCATGAGGCTCGAGAACAGCTTCGGAAGGAGGCCGCCGAGGCTGGAACCTATGACCGAGGCGCCCATGACGAGCGCGGAGTGGAATCCGAAGAGGTGGGGACGCTCCTCGGGGCGGCTTGTCTCGACCAGGAGAGGGCTCGACGAGACCACGTTCACCGTCCAGCCTGCGCCGGCCACCACCGTCGCCGGGACGAGTATCCCGGGGACAGGCTTCACTACCTGGGCCAAGACGGCGCTGATGGCCACGGCCTCCGAGACGAGGAGGGACCTTCGCCGCCCGAAACGGTCGCTTGCCCGGCCGGCCGGCAGGGCGAAGAGAGTCCCGGCGATGGCCGAGTAGAAGACGAGCTGGCCGAGGAAGCTCTCAGCGTGGCCGATGCGGAGGAGGTAGAGGTTGAAGACGACGTACGTCAGCCCGCTGGCGATGGAGCCTAGGAGACTCGACCACAGGTAGAGCTTGGCGTTGTGGGAGAAGCCTTTGATGTATGCGACGTACTCACGAACGCAGCGCAAGGTCGGCTCCTATCTATCTGGTGTCCGGCTTCCGACCGGGCATTCGAGTCAGGCTCGGGCGGACCATCTCTCGGATGCGTTCCTCCAGGCGGCTCCTCTCGTTCAGGCTGGGGTCCTCGAGGACCTCCTCGAGGAGCCGGCGCAGGATGAGCCCAACCTGCGGTCCCGGGCCGATCCGGGCGACCCGCATAACGTCCCTGCCCGTCACGGCGAGGTCGCTCAGGCTGAAGGCCTTCTCCTCCTTCAGCAGTCTCTCGATGCGGACCAGGAGGGCGGCCGTGGCCAGGTCAGCCGGTCCTCCGGCGCTGCCCGAGGCGCGCCGATCGGCTCTCCTGAGCTTGATGAGATCGGGGATGTTCTCCGCCCCGACCCGGTTTATCAGCCGGCGCACCGCCGCGTCCTTCATATCCGGCTGCCCGCGGAGAGCCATGTGGTGCCGCACGAGGTGAACCACCCGGGACACCGTCGCCTTATCGTACCTGAGCCGGCTGAGAATCTCTCCGGCCATCTCCGCGCCGACCCTCTCGTGTCCGAAGAAGTGCCGCCTTCCGTCCTCGACGGTGAGGGTCCGCGGCTTGGCCACGTCGTGCAGCATAGCCGCTAGGCGCAGATGCGGCGCCGGAGGTGTGCTTGCCACCGTGAGCAGGGTGTGCTCCCAGACCGTGTGGGCGTGGTGCTCGTTCTGCTCCAAGCCTACTCCTTCCTCGAGCTCCGGGATAACGTGACTGAGCAGCCCGAGGGAGCGGAGGTCCTCAAGGGCCCGGTCGGGCAGGGGACTCACGAGGCACCGCTCCAGCTCGTCCCTGACCCGCTCCACCGAAATCCTGGCCAGGAGGTCGGCGTACCGCCGGATGGCCCGCGCCGTCTCGGGGTCGAGCCGGAAACCGAGTTCGGCCGAGAGCCGGACCGCCCGCATCATCCGCAGGGCGTCCTCCGTGAAGCGCTTCGCCGGCAAACCGACGCACCGTATGACGCCTCGGGCCAGGTCCCTGACGCCCCCGAAGGGGTCGACCAGGTTCCCGCGGAGGTCCAGGGCCAGGGCGTTGACCGTGAAGTCCCGCCTGGCTAGGTCGGTCTCGAGAGAATCGGTGAACTCGACGTGATCCGGGCGGCGCCGGTCGGAGTACGGACCCTCGATGCGAAAGGTCGTGACATCCACCTCGGCGCCGGATCTCTCGATGACCCTGACCGTCCCGTGCCTGAGGCCCGTGGGTACCGTCCGCGGGAAGATGCTCATGACGTACACCGGCCTCGCGGACGTGGCCACATCCCAATCTTCCGGCGGCCGTCCGAGGAGGAGGTCGCGGACCGCGCCCCCGACGGCGTAGGCGTCGAACCCGTGACGCACAAGGTTGTGCATGACGCGGCGCACAGGCCGAGGCAGGACCCGGCCCCCGAGAAGCCTGATGAGGGCGAGACGCGCGGCCAACCGCAACGTGGCTCCGACCGCCGTCCGGTCGTCCGGTACCGTCATACCGACCCCTACCGGGCCAGGACCTCCTTAGGCGATAGGCGCCTATCCTTCCTTCCGGCCTCGTCGGCCTGCTCCCGCGGGGCCGGGCCAGGCCCGGCCGCCGCGCCTTCGGCCGCCTCACCGGCTCCGGGCTCGGGAGTCGGGAGAGAAGGCAGGTCCACGCCGGCTTCGACCAGGACCTGCTCGAACTCGGCCGCGTCAAGGGTCTCCCGCTCCAGCAGGGCCTCGGCCACTCTATCCAAAGCCGTCCGGTTGTCGAGGAGAATCTGCCGGGTCCGCTCGTAGCTCCTCTGCACGGTCGCCCTGACCTCCCGGTCGATGGCTGCGGCGACCTCCTCGCTGTAGTCCCGCTCCCGGGCGAGGTCACGCCCGAGGAACGGCGAGTCGTAGCGGTTGCCGAAAGTCAGCGGGCCGAGGTCGCTCATCCCGAACTCGGTGACCATCCGGCGTACGGTCCGGGTCGCCTTCTCGAGGTCGTCGTGAGCCCCGGTGCTTATCTCCCCGAAGACCAGCTCCTCTCCGGCCCGGCCGGCCAGGAGGGTCGTGATCCGGTTGAGGATCTCGGTCTTGGTTATCAGGTGCCGGTCCTCGAGCGGAAGAGGCAGGGTGTAACCGAGAGCCTGTCCCCGGGGGAGGATGGAGACCTTGTGGACCGGGTCGGCCCCCGGTAGCAGCCGGGCCACAAGAGCGTGGGCCGCCTCGTGGTAGGCCACGATGCGCTTCTCCTTCTGCGTGAGCACCCTCGCCTTCTTCTCCGGGCCGGCGATGACCCGCTCAATGGCTTCCTCTAGCTCGTCCATCCCTATCTTCCGCCTGCGCCGGCGGGCGGTCAGGAGAGCGGCCTCGTTCATCACGTTTTCGAGGTCCGCCGGGGTGAAGCCCGGAGTCCGGCGGGCGATGACCCCGAGGTCGACATCGGCCATGAGGGGCTTGCCGGTCGCGTGGACTTTGAGGACCTCGACCCTCTCCCGGATGTCCGGCTTGTCGATGGTTATCTGGCGGTCGAACCGGCCCGGCCGGAGGAGAGCCGGGTCGAGAATGTCCGGGCGGTTCGTGGCCGCCATGACGATGATGCCCTCGTTGACGCCGAACCCGTCCATCTCCACGAGGAGCTGGTTCAGGGTCTGCTCGCGCTCGTCGTGGCCTCCGCCGTAGCCGGCCCCGCGCTGGCGTCCGACCGCGTCTATCTCGTCGATGAACACGATGCAGGGTGAGTTCTTCTTGGCCTGGTCGAACAGGTCCCGGACACGCGAGGCGCCGACGCCAACGAACATCTCGACGAAGTCCGAGCCGCTTATGCTGAAGAACGGTACCCCGGCCTCACCAGCCACCGCCCGGGCGATCCAGGTCTTGCCCGTCCCCGGAGCTCCGGTGAGAAGGACGCCCTTGGGCACGCGGGCCCCGATCTCGACGTAGCGCTTGGGGTGCTTGAGATAGTCGACTATCTCCTGCATCTCTTCCTTGACCTCGTCCGCCCCGGCGACGTCCTTGAAGGTTATCCTCTTCCTATCGTCAGGCTGATGGAGGCGGGCGCGGCTCTTGCCGAACTGCATGACCCTGTTCCCACCGCCCTGCGTCTGCTGCATGATGAAGAAGAAGGCGACAATGATGAGGATTATCGGCCCGAGGGTCGTGAGGAGCGTGGCGAACAGCGAGGGCTGAGGCGGAACGTCGAAATCAACGATCACCCCGGCCGCGTGCATCCGCTCGTAGAGAGACGGGTCCTGGGGGAGGACCACCTTGAACTGGCGGCCGTCCGTGAGGGCTCCCTTTCCCTCCTGCTCGACAATCGTTATCTGGTCTATCTCGCCCCGATCAAGGTGACCGAGGAAATCCGTGTAGGTAAGGTCGACCGGCGCCGCCCGGTTAACCTCGAAGAGGTTGACGAGCGAGACGGCGATGAGGATCAGAAGGAGCCAGAAAGTGATGCTCCTGAGGGTTCGAGTCAACCGGCACACTCCTCTCAGGTGGGCCGCGACAAAAGGGGAGCGGCGCCGCTGATCACCGCCCCCGCCCTTCGAGGCAAACGTATTCTATCACACCGCGTTTCGCGGTCACAACCAAACCAGCCCGTCAGCTCACGGCTGCTTCCCGAGTCGCTCGGCCCTTACCCCAAGTCGCTCGGCCCTTACCTGGATGACCCTGTCGAGACCTCGAGGGGCCCTGAACCGCTCGTCGGCCCTCAGCCCGACCACCCACACTATCCGGTCGAGAGCGTCGACGACGAGCGGCCATGTGTCGCGCTCGGCTCGCGGTACCTTGGCCGAGATAAAGAGGTCCTTCAGCTTCTTTCCTCCCCCGAGGCCGGCCGGTCTCAGGGCGTCCCCCGGCCGCCTTGTCCGGACCCGGAGCGGGAAGGCCACTACCCCAGGGTCGAGCTCTACGACCAGCCGGTCGGCTGTCGGCTCCGCGGGTGGCCCGCTCAGGCCGCCGGCCGCCCATCCGGTCAAGAAGGCCCAGCCCAGGGCAGGGATTTCGGTCCGTCCCGGCAGGACGAGGTCCACGGACCCCGCGAGGTCCCCCACGGGGCTCCCGCTCTCCGGCGCCGGCCTCGCCCGAGCGATGAAGACGTGCTCGTAACCCACCTCAACAAGGATGGCGCCGGCCAGTTCGAGCCTTGACCCCACCCGGAAGTCGCGGAAGGCGGCTATCACCCGCTCGACGCTCTCGAGGCCGACCCCCCGACTCGTCCCGGGCCCGGAGAGCTCGCGGACGAGCCTTCGGATGAGGCGCCGCCTGACCCACTCCTCGAGGGCGTTGAACCCTGACCGCTTCAGGGCCGTCACCCGTCCGGAAACCTCGAGGCCGGCGAACGGGCTCTCCCCCGGGGGCACGCCCCGGGAGACGACGTGGCCGGCCCGCCGCAGGGCCTCCTCCTCCAGGACCTCGCTCTCCCGTCCCGCCGTCTCGGCCAGCCGGGCCAGGGCCTCCCTGACCCTTGGATTGTACTCGGCGAGAAGGGGCATGAGTCGGTTCCTGATCATGTTGCGCTTGAAACGCCCGTCAAGATTCGTCTCGTCGGTCCGGGGCTCGAGCCTCCGGCCACGGCAGTAGCTCTCGACCTCCTCACGGCTCACCCGGAGGAGCGGGCGCACCAGGACCCACCCGTCCTCTTCGCGTCGAATCGGCATGCCGGCGAGTCCATCGAGCCCGGTGCCTTCGATGACCCGCATGAGAACAGTCTCCGCCTGGTCGTCGAGGGTGTGCCCCAGGGCCACCTTGGGCGGCCCTCCGGGGCCGGGGCCCCAACGCCGGGCGATTTCCCCCAGAAAGGCGTATCGGACCCGCCTGGCCGCGTCCTCGAGCGACAGGCCCTCGCGGCGGGCGAGGCCGGCGGCGTCGGCCGTCGCCCCGTGGAAGTCGAGACCGCGGGCAGCGGCCACCTCGGCCACGAAGGACTGGTCGGCCGCGCCCCGTTCCCCCCTCAACCCGTGGTCCAGCGAGGCGACTCTGAGCTCGAACCGCAGATCGTCGCGCAGGCCCACCAGGATATCGAGCAGGGCCAGGGAATCGGGACCGCCGGACACCGCCGCGAGGACCCGATCCCCGCGGACGATGAGCCCCTCCTCAGCGACCGTCCGCCGAACGACCTCGATGACCCGCCCTGCTTCCGTACCGACTCACCTCACCGTTCGGACGTCCCCCCGGCAACACCATTATGACATGTCCCGGACCCCCGGAAACGCGAAGACTAAAGAAAGAGGGGTGCGCCCACTGACAGACGCACCCCGTGAGTTGGGGGAGGAAACCTCAATCTCCTTCGTAAGGCCCGAACCTCAGGGCCATGACCGTCACGTCGTCCCGGAGCCCGCGCCCGCTGCCCGTCCCCGGCGACCCGCCCACCACGGCTCCGAGCCGGTTGGCCAGGCCGACGGCGTACTCGACCAGGGCGTCGGCTATCTCCTGGGAGCCGGCGTCGCCGGCCCCGCGCAGGAGGTTCACTATCCAGCCGTCCTCCGGGGGCCCCGGCGGGCCAGCCCGCTCACCGGCGGCGATGAGGCCGTCGGTGGCCAGGACGACGAGGTCGCCCGCGCGCAAGGTGTGGCGGTGTCCCGTTATTTCCAGATCAGGCAGGACACCGAGCGGCAGGTTCGGCGAGCTGATGACGCTCACTTCCTGCCCCCGACGAAGGTAGGTCGGAGCGGCACCTATCTTCACGAACCGGGCCTGCCCGTCATCGAGGTCGACCGTGAGGAGGTCGAGGGTGGCGTAGCGCTCCTGCGCCGAGCGCAGGAGAAGTACGGAGTTGACCGTCTTTACCGTCATCTCGGTGTCAAAACCCAGTTTGAACAGCTCTTCAAGAAGCCTTACCGTGCTCTGGCTCTCGGCCGCGGCTCTCGGCCCGGCCCCGGGCCCGTCCGACAGGACGGCGGCGAGCCGGTTTCCGGGAAGCTCCCGCAGCATGTAGGAGTCCCCGGAGACGGTTCCCCCGGGCGCCTTCCGGGCCTGAGCCACCCCTATCTTGAAATCGAGCTGTCGCGGGGCCGTGAGCTTGAAGCTGCACTCGGCCTCGTCGGCCAATCTCCCGCAGCGGACGGCGGTCACTCTGAGGTCCCGGCCGACGAGGGAGGAGGCGAGCGGACCGGCTATCTCTCGGCAGCCCTCCCCGCACTCGCAAGATTCGGCGGTTATCTCGAGCTCGATCTTCCCGTCGGGGACAGGAAGGACCGCGACGCTCCTCACCGGGAAGCCCGCCCGGTGGAGGTGCCGCCTCAAATCCCCGGTGAGGCGGGTCCCACCGTCGGCCTCGAGGCTCAGGCCCTCACCCAGCTGCCGCAGGATAGTGGACAGTCCGCCGAGCTGCTGGTAGACGACTGCCCGGCTCTCGTCGAGCTTCCTGCGCCAGTGCCGGTTCAGGGCGGCTATCTCGTGCAGGAAGTTCATGGTCGTGACCAGCTCGCCCAGGTGGACGCATCTCCTCCGGATGTGGGTCGGCAAGTCCCTGGCCTCCAACTGGCCGCGCTCGACGGTGACCGCCAGCAGGCCGGTCAGGGCTCCAAGGGTCCGGTCGAGGTCACCCTTCCAGCACGAACGGAAGAGGCGGCACGACTGGCAGACCCGGCAGGCGGCCTCAGCCAGGCTCGCCAGGGCCGGACCGGAGGCGGCCTGCCCCTGGTCTCCGGCCGGAGCGGCGGCCGAGACCTCCCGGAGCGTGGCCGCCAGCTGTCCGAAGACGTGGCTGAAGCCGAGGAGGCGCCGGCCGAGGTGCTCCTGGGTCGAGGACGAATCGGCGGCGCTCTCGCCAGCGGTGACGGCGGTCACCCGCTCCAGGGCGCCGCGCAGGCCGGTGAGAAGAGACAGCGGGAGGACAAGGAACAGGGCGGCCGCGGCGGCCGACTCCAGGATGACACCTCTCAGGTACAGGGCCTCCTCGACGAGCGGTGAGAGGAGGAGGGCCCCGAGGAAGTATCCGGTGGCCGACCCGGCCCGGCCGAGGTCGCGGAAGCTCCCGGCCAGGAGACCGGACAGGGCCTCGAGGCCGACGACCGACAGACCCCCGGCCCCGCAGAGCGAGGAAACCACCCCGGTGACAGTCCCGACCGCCGCGCCGACCCCGCCGCCGCCGAGGAAGGCGGCGATGAGAATGAGACCTCCTCCGGCGACGGTCGAGACCCTCATCCCTCCCAGCCCGAGGCCGGACAGCCCGGCCAGGGCCGTGGCCGCGGTTATCGCCCCGGCTATGACCTGCTCCGGACCGAGAACGAGCGGGCGGGCGGTCGAGAAAAGGGGCGGGAGGGCGGTGAGGTAGACGAGGGTCAAGACGAAGGTCAGGAGGCCGGCGAAGAGGACCATCAGGAACCGGTACGGAGTGGGGTCAAGGATGAGGCTCTTGGTCAGCCCCGCCACCACCGTCACGGTGAAGGCCAGGGCGCCGAGAGTGAGCGGACTCCTGGCCCTGGCCTGGCGATCGAAGGCGGCGAGAAGGAGACTCAGCCCGGCAGCCGCGGCCAGGAACTCAAGGGCCCCGTGAATCGACCCCGTCGAGAGAATCCCGGCCGCTCCGGCCGCAGCAACGGCCGGTGCGCGCCGCGGACCAAGAGCGAGCACGGCGGCGAAGAAGGCCAGCCCGAAGGGGGTGATGGTCTGGAGGACGGCGGCCCGGCCGATGAAGAACCCGAGAACCGCCAGGGGCAGGGCCTCAAGGGAGAAGACCGACCTGACAGCGTTGCGGCGCACGGCCGGGCCGGCCGTCCGGGCGGCACCGGTCCTCTCCGGCACGTCGCGGAGGGCGTCTCGGCTGGGCCGAAGCGGCCGGCTCCGCAAAGTTCCCACGCTCATCCGGCCCAAGCGCGTCACTCCCAAGACAATGGAGGCATGTCTCGGAGGCATTCTACCTGGCCGGGGTCATGGGAATTGTCACAAAGGCGGGGGCGGGAGGCAAAAGCGCCCGACACCAAGGGTCAGCCGTCGACAGAAAGCGGAAGGCCACAGGCCTGGTTTGCCGGCCGAGGAGGTCGGCGGGCCGCGGCCGGGCGGGTCCCGGGGCTCGGAAGATGTCGGTCGGTATCGTTAACTCGGACGCGGGGCCCACGGGGACTCGAACCAGGGTGGGCATCCCCCGCCGCGCGCTAGCCGCTCCCGCGCTTCCTCCGCTTCCAGAGGAGCCAGCTCCGGTCGAGCACCGTGGCCTTCTCTCGGGTCAGGAGGTCCGGGCAGGGGAAGTCGGGGCATTCGCCGCAGAAGCGGAGCCCGCGGGTCTGCACACAGGTGTTCGTGAAGCAGTCCCCCTCCCGGTGCCCGAGCCGACAGCCCGGACACTCCCCGGCCCTGTAGGTCGGGCAGCTGCCGCAGTAGAAGCCGCAGAAACCGATGAGGTCCGGCTCCACATCCGACCGAGCCACCGGAATAACCCCCTCTCGCCCGAGCCACCGGAATACCCTTCTGCCGGGTCCGGGCCGAAGCCCCGGGGCCGAGGCCCCGGGCCCGACTCCCGCTCCCGTCATCGCCGGGCATCCGCCCCGGGATTTCCGCCGCCAGGCCTCCTTCCCTTCCCGATCTCGGGCGGAGACGGGAAGGAGTGGAGTCGCACCGGGCGAAGGGAAGGCCGGAGCGAAGGCGCGTAACAGGGCGGCCCTCCCGCGGCCGGGCCGAAACCTTCGGCCCGGCGCGAGGGCCCTGGAGGGATGGCCTATGACGGGCGTGCGACCGCTGTTCCCGGTCGCGGGCCGGCCGCGCGACGAGGTCCTCGAGAGGATGCGGACCCTCCGGTCCCGCGACGCCAGGTGGAAGGACGGGCGGACCTTCAGCCTCGTCTACTACGCCGGGGAGGATGTCACGTCGCTCCTCAAGGACGCCTACACCATGTTCTTCTCCGAGAACGCCCTCAACCCTATGGCCTTCCCCAGCCTCAAGAAGCTCGAGGCCGAGGTCGTGGCCATGACCGCCGACCTCCTGGGGGGCGACGCCGAGGTCGCCGGCAACATGACCTCCGGCGGCTCCGAGAGCCTGCTGATGGCGGTCAAGACGGCCCGCGACCTCGCCCGCGCCGAGCGGCCCGAGGTGACGAACCCGGAGATGGTCCTCCCGGTGACAGCCCATCCCGCCCTGGAGAAGGCGGCCCACTACTTCGGGGTCACCCCGGTCCGGATCCCCGTCGGTCCGGACTGCCGCGCGGACGTCGCCGCGGCCCGGGCGGCCGTATCCGACCGGACCGTGCTGATGGTCGGCTCGGCCCCCGCCTACCCTCACGGAGTCATCGACCCCATCCGGGAGCTCGCCGGGATCGCCCTCGAGCGCGGCGTCCTCTTCCACGTAGACGCCTGTCTCGGGGGTTTTCTCCTCCCCTTCCTCCGCCGGCTGGGCCACCCGGTCCCCGACTTCGACTTCTCCGTGCCCGGGGTCACCTCCATCTCGGCCGACGTCCACAAGTACGGGTTCGCCGCCAAGGGGGCCTCGGTCATCCTCTACCGCACCGCAACCATCCGCCGGCACCAGTTCTTCACGTTCACCGAGTGGCCAGGCGGTCTCTACGGGTCGCCGACCATGACCGGGACCCGCCCGGGGGGAGCCATAGCCGCGGCCTGGGCCGTGATCAACCACCTGGGCGAAGAGGGTTACCTCTCGCTCGCGCGGACAATCATGGAGACCACCCGGACCCTCGTCGCCGGCATCGAGAAGGTTCCCGGCCTGCGGCTGGTCGCCCGGCCGGACATGAGCGTGATCGCCTTCACCTCGGACAGCTTCGACGTCTACCGGCTCGCCGACGCCATGGACGCCCGGGGCTGGCACCTCGACCGCCAGCAGCGCCCTCCCTGCCTTCACCTCATGGTCACCCCGGCCCACGCCCCCGTGGCCGATGAGTTCCTCAAGGACCTCCGGGAGGCGGCCCTGGCCGTGGCCGGGACGGAGGAGGAGGACGGGGTCCAAGGACTCGCGGCCATGTACGGGGCCCTGGGTTCCCTGCCCGACCGGGGCCTCGTCCGCGACGTGATCATCGGCATTCTCGAGGACTGGACCCGGCCGGAGCCCGACACCTCGTCGGAAGCCGGCGCCCGGCCAACCGAGGGGGATGCCTCAGAGAAAGCCTGAGGCCCGCACTGCTGCGCGGGCCTCAGGTCCCTGGTGCCGCCGGCCGAGACGCGTTGCGCGTCTCAGCCGGCGAGAGGGAGAGGGGCCGACCGCCTGGAGTCGACTCCGACGACAGCGTAGGTGCTGTCGGGCAGACGCTCAATGACGACCTCGACCCCCGGAGCGAGGGTCGGACGGACCAGAACCCTGCCGGGCCGCCGGTGGGCGCACGGTACGGCTTCTCCGAGGTAGTCCACCAGGATTCGTGACCGCTCGTTTCTGATGACCACTGCCGCTGCCTGCAACGTTGAAACCTCCCTTCGAACAGAAACGGCCGCGGAGCCGGAGCCCCGCGACCGAATCCGTCCGCAAGCAGGAACGTAAGCGGCCGCGGGCTCCACCACCCGCGGCCGTCTCTTGCCGTGGTCCGGCCGCTTGACGCGGCCGCCTACTTCCCTTCTAGAGCGAGACCACGGCCCCGGGCGAGTGGCTGTGAACGCGAGCCCCGACAACACGCCGGTAGGTCCCCGACATCCAAGCCACCTCCCGCAGTCGTGATGCACGCATCGTCGATTCTACCTTCAAGCCGGCTCGCTGTCCAGCAGTTTTTCCGGGCGGCCACCGGGGCCCCGGATCGCGAGCCGGAGCGGCCGAGGAAGGAAACCGACCCCACGGTGGACAAACCCAAGGAGGGACGGGGAGACGCCGCGGCGACCGGCGCCCGGTACTCCGCCCCGGAAGGAGAGAGGCCGCATGTCCTCTGTGCTCGTCCTGGGTCTAGGGCTGATGGGGCCAGCCGTAGCCCGGGATCTCCTGAAGTTCGAGCTCGCCGACCGGGTGGTCCTCGCCGACCTCGACCCCGAGCGGGTGGGCCGGACCGTCGAGGAGCTCGGTTCCGGACGCTGCGAGGGGATCGTCGTCGACCTCCGCGACCGCCGGGGCCTGGTCGAGGCGATGGGCCGCGTCGACGTTGTCGCCGGGGCCTACCCCGTCGCGGCCGTCCGGGAGGTGACCGAGGCGGTTATCGAGGCCGGCGTGCATCTGTGCGACCTCACCGGCTCGGCCGAGGCCTTCAACATCTTCGATTACCACGAAGCCGCCCTCAAGGCCGGCGTCGCCATCCTCCCCGGCTGCGGTCTGGCCCCGGGCCTCAGCAACGCCCTCGTAGGCCAGGGAGCGGCCCGGCTCGACCGGGTCGAGGAAGGGGTCATCTACGTCGGCGGCCTCCCGGCCAGGCCCCTGCCCCCCCTCGAGTACCGCGTCGTGTTCTCCCTCGATACAGTCATCGAGGAGTACGTGGCTCCGGCTCTCATTGTCAAGGACGGGGTCACGACCGAGGCCCCCGCGCTGGACGGGCTCGAGGATGTCGTCTTCCCGCAGCCGGTCGGGCGGTGTGAGGCCTTCCTCACTTACGGGCTCGGCACCCTGGCCATGACCGGGCCGGAGCTCGGGTTCAGGAACCTCGCCGAGAAGACGGTCCGCTACCCCGGCCACCGCGACAAAATGGCCCTTCTCCGGGACTGTGGGTTCTTCTCGACAACCCCCGTCGAGGTCGACGGGGCCGCGGTGGTCCCGCGGCGCCTGGCCGCGGCCGTCCTGACCCCTCTTCTCCAGCGGGGCGATCCGGCCGACGTGAGCGTGCTCCGGGTGGTGGTAAGGGGCGAGAAGAACGGACGGCCGGCAGGATGGGTGTTCGAGATGGTCGACTTCTACGACCCCTCCGTGCCGGAGACGTCGATGGCCCGGACCACGGGATACACCTGCTCTATCGTGGCCGGACTGCTCCTCTCCGGGCGCATCCGGGCCCGCGGCGTCGCGCCCCTCGAGCGTATCTTCGCCGACCCGGGTCTCTACGCCGAGTTCCACGAGGCTCTCTCGCGGCGCGGCATGGTGGTCCGGGAAAGCCGTCTCGGGCCGGGAAGCGGGCCGGAGGGCACCTGACGGGAGGTGAGCGCGCGATGCCCGACTTCCTGAGGAAGAACCTGTGGGTCGTCATAGCCGTCCTCGCGGCTGTCGCCGGCTTCCTCCTGGGGCGCCTTCTCCGGGAGCCCGGGTTCTGACTGACAGACTGACCGGAACCGGCACAGCGTGTGCCATTATTCTGAATTCCGGTAGGATTCGGCCGGTCTTCGGAGAAGAACCCCAGCCTACCTAGTTATTGGGTGGGGGAGGGTTCACCGTGCACGACTGGCCCTGGTACGCGTCATGGCCGCGCGGGCTGAGCATCTCGCTCGATTACCCGCCCGTTCCGGTCTACAAGCTTCTCGAGAGCTCGGCCGCGAAGTGGCCGACCCGCGAGGCGATCGTCTTCCAGATAGGCGAGGGCGTGACCACTTATGCGGAGCTCTGGGAGAAAGCGCAGCGCTTCGCGACCGCCCTGGCCCGCCTGGGAGTCCGCAAGGGCGACGTGGTCGCCCTCCAGCTTCCCAACAGCCCGCCGTTCGCCGTCGCCTACTACGGCTCCCTCCTCGTCGGGGCGTCGGTCTCCCCCTGCAGCCCACTCCTCAGCGCCCGTGAGCTCGAGCACCAGCTCAAGGACTCGGGGGCTCAGACCCTGGTCGCCCTGGACATGTTCATGGAGACGGTCATGGCCGTCCGGGGCAAGACGCGGGTGAAGCAGGTCGTGGTCACCGGCATCCAGGAGCTCCTCCCGTCGGGCGACCCGGTGGACGTGAAGGCCTACGGTCCCCGCACCTACAGCCTTCTGAAGCTCCTCCTCGACACCCCGCCGACTCCGCCCCAGGTCAAAATCGATCCCGACCGCGACACGGCCCACCTGGCCTACACGGGTGGGACGACGGGTCTGTCCAAAGGAGTCATCCTCACCCACAAGGCCGTTGTAGCCAACACCCTCCAGCTGGCGCACTGGGTCATGGGGGGGAGACCCCTTCTCCGGGACGGGCTCCTCCACATCGTGGGGAACCCCACCCCCGGACCGGACGAGCCGTGGGAGTTCCCCGTCACGCCCGAGGGCGGGAAGGTCCTGACGGTCGTTCCCTGGTTCCACGCCATGGGCATCACCGGCTACCTGAACCTACCCATCTACGTGGGCGCGACGATGGTCGTCCACCCCCGCTTCGATGCGGCCGCCTACGCCGCGGATATCGCCCGGCACCAGGCCTCGGCCTTCGGGGGGGCGCCGGCCCTCTTCCACGCGATGCTGGCCGTTCCGGGGCTCGGCGAGAAGGACTACTCGGCGGTCAGGCTCGTCACCAGCGGAGCCGCCCCGCTCCCCGTGGAGCTCCTCGACCGGATGTCCGAGCTTCTGCCGAACGCGGTCATCATGGAAGCCTACGGCCTCACCGAGATGGCCATGGCCGCCACGGCCAACCCGGCCAACCGGTCCGGCAAACGCAAGCCCGGGTCGGTCGGCATCCCGGTCTTCGATACCGACGTGAAGATCGTGGACCTCGACGACCCGGACCTGGAGATCGGCTACGACGAGCTCGGCGAGATCTGCCTCAGGGGCCCGCAGATGATGAAGGGCTATCTGAACCGGCGGGAGGAGACGGCCGCCGTCCTCCGGAAGGGTTGGATCCACACCGGGGACATCGGCCGTCTTGACGAGGAGGGCTACCTCTACATCGTCGACCGCAAGAAGGACATGCTCATCTACAAGGGGCACAACGTCTACCCCCGCGAGCTCGAGGAAATCATCTTCACCCACCCGGCCGTAGCCAACTGCGCGGTCATCGGCAAGCCCGACCCCGCCGCCGGGGAGATTCCCAAGGCCTTCGTCGTGCTCAAGCCGGGGGCGTCGGCCACGGCCGAGGAGATCATGAATCTCGTGTCCTCGCGGGTCGGGGCCTACAAGAAGATTCGCGAGGTCGAGTTCATCCCGGCCATCCCGGTCAGCCTGGCCGGCAAGCCGCTCAAACGGGATCTCCGGGCCATGGAGCAGGAGCGCCTGCGGGCCGCCGCCGAGGAGGGCGGTGGAGAGGTCGCGGCGACCGGGGACGAGGAGATCATCTGACCCGAGAGATTGACTGGAAGGGGGACCTACCGTGGTCGCGGCTATCCAGGCGGCTGTCCTCATCATCCTACCGGCCCTCATCCTCCAGGCGGTGAAGCGCTCCCGCGTCCTGTCTTTCCTGGGAGCAACCCTCCTCTGCTACCTCACGGGCATAGCCATGGCCAACGTTCCCGGCCTGCCCATCAACCGCTCGCTCTCGATGAGGCTGGCCGAAGTGGCGGTCCTCCTGGCCATCCCCCTCCTCCTTTTCTCGACCGACTTCGTCCGCTGGCTGCGCCTGGCCCGCCGGACCATCCTCTCGTTCGTGCTGGCCGCAGCCGCGGTCATGGTCTCGGCGATGGTCGGCGCGGCCGTCTTCGGCCGGTTCCTTGACGAGGCCTGGAAGATCGGGGGCATGTTCGTCGGCGTCTACACCGGGGGGACGGCCAACATGAGTGCCATCGGCCTCGCCCTCGGAGTTAAGGAGGAAGTCTTCATCCTGGTCAACGCGGCCGACGTCGTGGTGAGCGGGCTTTACCTCATCTTCCTGATGACCGTGGCCCAGCGCGTCCTCCTCCGGTTCCTGCCTGCCTTCCAGAGCTCCGGGGTCTCGCCGGGGCCGGGAGGGGCTGAGGGCGGACCCGCAGCGTACGGGGCCGGCCCGGACGCCGCGGCTGGAGCTCCCGGCGGGGCGTGGGTCAGGGTCCGCCAGGCCGGCCTGGCGGTCGCCCTGGCCGTCGGGATCGTCGCGGCCAGCGTCGGGCTCAGCCTGCTCCTGACCGGGAAGCTCGCCGACGCCCTGATCATCCTCCTCATCACGACCCTGGCCATAGCTGCGTCCTTCGTGCGGGGCATCCACCGGCTCGAGGGGGCGTTCGACCTCGGGACCTACATCCTTCTCGTCTTCTGCGTCTCCATCGGGACCATCGCCGACTTCCGCGAGCTCACCGCCTCGCCGGTCATCTTTGGCTACTGCGCCCTGGTCCTCTCGGGTGCCATCCTCCTCCACTACCTTCTGGCGGCCCTCTTCCGCATCGACGCCGATACGGTGATCATCACCTCGACCGCCGCCGTCTTCAGCCCTCCTTTCGTCGCCCCCATAGCCGCCGTCCTGAAGAACCGGGAGATAATCGTCTCGGGCCTGACCACCGGGCTCGTCGGCTACGCTGTCGGGAACTACCTCGGCCTGGCCCTGGCCTACCTCCTCCACGGGTGAACGGGGTCGCGGGGCCGGGAGACGCTGAGACAACGGCCTAGACAGGCGGAGACGTCAGACGCGCCGGCACCGGCCTACTGCTCGGAGCACCGTGCTGGCTCTTCCACCGGGTTTCGGGAAGGACAGGATGTTCGTCCCTCAAGGGTAGAGTCGAGCCCGAGCGCCGTGGCGGTAGGCCGGGCCTACCTGCAAGAACGCGCCGCCTTTCACGGCACACCGTAACCGAAGCGCAGGTGAGGGAGCTATCGGTCCGACTCAACGGAGTGGCGGACCTAGCTACGGTAAGTGACTACCGGCTCTCCTCTGCGGTTTCCACTCTCAACCGGGACGGGAGTTGCACCGTCCTCAAGCCCGACCCGGCCGTAGGCCGGGAAGTCGTTCTCAGCCACGGCCGGATTCGGGCTACCGCCGGTGGGGTCCTGGAGCCACGCCCTGAGGGAGTGCCCGACCGCCTGGGTGACCGCGACGTTTCCTGACTCAGCAGCCTGGAGAGGGACACGGCCAGACAGCAAGTGCTCCTTGCGGCCCTGGAGATGCCAGCCTAGGCGTCACCCGCGGTCCATAAGTGGCGACTGAGGGGTGTTGACCCAGCGTGGCCGACAGGCGGCATCCACAGACCACGGTTTTGCGTACCTGCCTACACTGGTTGTTGGGTGCCATTGCGGCCGGGAGTCCATGGGCCGCTCCGGACGGCATAAGGGCAGAGTCTGCTGTGGCGCATGGGGTATGGAGGGGTTCGCGGCCTGCTCGTGTCTGCCGCTGCGCTCGTGTTCCTTGCCCTACTCAGCTACACCCTTGCCCGCGGGAGACGCCAGCCGGCCGCAGCTCGAGACTGAGGTCCACCGCCGCCGCCTTGGTGGTGAGGTACCCCAGGGAGATGTAGTCCACTCCGGCTGCCGCCACAATCGGGAGGTCCTCGAGGCGGATTCCTCCCGAGGCCTCCACGAGGGCCCGGCCGCCCACCCGGCGGACCGCCTCGACCATATCGGCCGGGGCCATGTTGTCCAGCATGATCACGTCCGCGCCAGCGGCCACGGCTTCTTCGACCTCCCGGAGGGTCTCGACCTCCACCTCCACCCTGACCGACGGGCCCGCTCTGGCCCGGACCCGGCGCACGGCCTCGGCGATTCCTCCGGCCGCGCGAAGGTGGTTGTCCTTGATCAGAGCCATGCTCCCGAGGTCGGAGCGATGGTTGAGTCCCCCTCCCACCCGGACCGCATAGCGCTCCAGCGCTCGGAGGTTGGGAGTCGTCTTGCGGGTGTCCAGGATGCGGGCCCTGTGCCCGGCCACCGCCCGCACCGCCTGGCGGGTGGCGGTGGCGATGCCCGACAGGCG
>DYFB01000012.1 GCA_020725405.1 Symbiobacterium sp.
CTCCGGCCGCCCGCCCACGTCACCGAGATGCCACGCCCCTAGACCCACCGGTGGAAGGGTTGTTGTGGTACGTCTGCCTTCCGACGCCCGAAACCCTTGCGCCATAAGGATTCCCGATTCGGCGCTGTCAAAGTCCAGTCAACTGAATGTGCTCATTGGGACGCCCGTTCTAGCTGGGACCTGTTCGGCCACCTGTCTAGCGTGACGTCCCTCCGGATCCTCAACCGGAGGGAGGTGAGAACATGAAAAGGCGGATAATCCCCCTTCTGGTCCTCTGCGTCATCGGTTCCCTCCTGCTGAGCTTCTCGGTCCAGGCCGCGGTTACCCACCGTGGCGGCGTCACCCCCGACAACCTGCCCTGGAACCGGAACCCATCGCGCCAGGTGACCTACGACTTCAGCACGGTGAACACCAAGGAGACCTCGACGACCGGTACGGCCCTGGCCAAGCTGGCCCTGGTCATCGGTATCTCGGACTACTCCGGGACGTCTAGCGACCTCAACTACTGTGACGACGACGCTTACGAGGTCTACAACACCCTCGTGAACGTCTACGGGTTCCCGTCGAACAACATCGTCCTCCTCATCGACTCCGACGCGACCGACGCGAACATCCGGGCCGGCATCGACTGGCTGATCTCCAACAGCGGTCCCGACTCGATCGTGGTCTTCGCCTACAGCGGCCACGGCTCGAGGTCCAACACCGACGTCGACGGCGACGGCGAGCGGGCAGACGAGTGCATCATCCCGTGGGAGCTCTCCCGTATTTGGGACGGTGAGCTCGCCAACCTCTTCAGCCAGCTCACGTCGAACAAGGTCTGGATCTCCTTCGACTCCTGCTATGCGGGCGGCATGAACGACCCGGGTATCACCGGGCCCGGGAAGGTCGTGACCATGGCCTGCGCCGAGAACGAGCTGTCCTACGAATCGAGCTCTATCCAGAACGGCTACTATACCTATCTGATGGTCGAGCTCGGCATGAGGCAGGGGAAGGCCGACGCCAACGGGGACGGCATCGTCACCGTCGAGGAGGCCTTCACCTACTGCAAGAACGAGATGCCGAAGTACAACCGCAGGCAGAAGCCGCAGATGAGCGACGGCGTCAGCGGCGATCTCCAGCTCTAGAGCCTGACGGAGCCTGACCAGTGAGCGAGGCACGCTCCCCGGATTCTTCCGGGGGCGTGCCTCGCCCCCTCTCTCTTGACCGAACAAGCGTTCGCCGTTATCCTGGAGGGGGAGCGGCCGGAACGGTCGCCCTCGGCTGAAACGGCGTCGGCCGGGCGGTCGGAGCGAACGCGCTCCTACCGGCAGGGCGGCCCGTCCGGCAGTGATATAATAAGGGTTACGGTCCTCAGCCTCAGGTCAGGCCGGCAAACTCGCGGAGGTAAGCCTCTTGGCCAAAGACGCCGTCATCGTTCGGGGAGCCCGGCAGCACAACCTCAAGAACATCGACGTGACCATCCCCCGGGAGAAGCTCGTCGTCATCACCGGCGTCTCCGGGTCCGGCAAGACCTCTCTAGCCCTCGACACCATCTACGCCGAGGGCCAGCGGCGCTACGTCGAGTCTCTCTCGGCCTACGCGAGGCAGTTCCTCGGTCAGATGGACAAGCCCGACGTGGACTACATCGAGGGCCTGTCGCCGGCTATCTGCATCGACCAGCGGTCGGGAAGCCGCAACCCCCGCTCCACGGTGGCCACGGTGACCGAGGTCTACGACTACATGCGACTTCTCTGGGCCCGGGTGGGTCACCCCCACTGCCCGCGCTGCGGCCTCCCCATCTCCCAGCAGACCGTCCAGCAGATGGTGGACCAAGTGATGGCCCTCCCCGAGGGGACGAGACTTCTCGTTCTGGCCCCCCTCGTGCGGGGCCGGAAGGGTGAGCACCAGAAGGTCTTCGAGGACATCCAGAGGGCCGGCTACGTCCGGGCCAGGGTCGACGGCGAGGTCCTAGAGCTCGAGAATCCGGTCGAGCTGGACAAGCAGCGGAAGCACACAATCGAGGCGGTCATCGACCGGCTCACCGTAAGGCCCGGGGCGCAGGTCCGCCTGGCCGACTCGCTGGAGACGGCGGTGCGCGTCTCGGGCGGGCTCGCCGTGGTCGCGCCCGAAGGGCTCGAGGAGATCCTCTTCAGCCAGAACTACGCCTGCCCTGACTGCGGGATAAGCCTGGAGGAGCTCCAGCCCAGGATGTTCTCGTTCAACAGCCCCTACGGGGCCTGCCCGACCTGCGACGGGCTCGGCGTGAAGATGGAGTTCGACCCGGACCTCATCATCCCGGACCGCCGGAAGTCCATCGAGGACGGCGCGGTCGTCCCCTGGGCCCGGGGAACGAGCACCTACTACCCTCAGAAGCTCGAGGCCCTGGCCGCGCACTTCGGGTTCTCGACTTCGGCCCCCATCGACGAGCTCGAACCGCGCCTTGTCGAGATCATCCTTCACGGCGCGGGCGACGAGAGAATCCGCTTCTGCTACGAGAATCCCTTCGGGCAGGTGCGGGTCTACGACACCCGCTTTGAGGGGGTCATCCCCAATCTCGAGCGCCGCTACCGGGAGTCGGGCAGCGACGCCGTCCGGGCCGAGCTTGAGGAGTACATGTCGAGCTCGCCCTGCCCGGCCTGCGGCGGGACACGCCTGAAACCGGAGAGCCTGGCGGTGAAGGTCGCCGGGAGGTCCATCGCCGAGGTTTCCGGCCTCTCGGTCAAGGAGGCCCTCGTCTTCTTCGGCAGCCTCAGGCTTTCGGTCAAGGAGGCCATGATTGCCCGCCAGATTCTCAAGGAGATAAAAGCCCGGCTCGGCTTCCTGGTCAACGTCGGCCTCGACTATCTCACCCTGGACCGCCAGGCCGGAACCCTCTCGGGCGGCGAGGCCCAGCGTATCCGGCTGGCCACGCAGATCGGGTCGGGCCTCGTCGGCGTGCTCTACATCCTCGACGAGCCCAGCGTGGGACTCCACCAGAGGGACAACGGGCGTCTCCTGGAGACCCTGAAGAGCCTGCGCGACCTGGGCAACACCCTCATCGTCGTCGAGCACGACGAGGAGACGATGTGGGCCGCCGACCACATCATCGACATGGGCCCGGGGGCCGGGGTGGGAGGCGGGATGGTCGTGGCCGAGGGGACGGCCGCGGAGATAGCGGCCAACGAGAACTCCCTCACCGGCCTCTATCTGAGCGGCCGCCGGCGCATCCCGACCCCGGAGACCCGCCGGGAGGGCAACGGGAAGAGGCTCTTCGTTCTCGGGGCTTCGGAGCACAACCTGAAGGACATCGATGTCCAGTTCCCGCTCGGGCTCTTCATCTGCGTCACGGGGGTCTCGGGTTCGGGGAAGAGCACGCTGGTCAACGAGATCCTCTACCGACGGGCCGCCCAGGAGCTGCACGGGGCCAGGAAGAAGCCGGGCCGGCACCGCGCCCTTCAGGGGCTCGAGCACATCGACAAGGTCATCGAGATAGACCAGTCGCCGATCGGACGGACGCCGCGCTCCAACCCGGCCACCTATACCGGCCTGTTCACCGACGTCCGCGACCTCTTCGCCCGGACGCCGGAGGCCCGCATCCGGGGCTACAAGCCCGGCCGGTTCAGCTTCAACGTCCGCGGGGGGCGGTGCGAGGCCTGCCGGGGCGACGGCATCCTGAAGATAGAGATGCACTTTCTCCCCGACGTTTACGTTCCGTGCGACGTCTGTAAAGGGCGTCGCTACAACCGGGAGACCCTGGAGGTGACCTACCGGGGTCTGAGCATAGCCGACGTCCTCGACCTGACCATCGACGAGGCCCTGGCCTTTTTCCGCAACATCCCGTCGCTCAGGCGGAAGCTCCAGACCCTGGCGGACGTCGGGCTGGGGTACATGAAGCTCGGGCAGCCGGCGACGACCCTCTCCGGAGGAGAGGCCCAGCGCGTCAAGCTCGCCACCGAGCTGTCGCGGCGCTCGAGCGGGCGGACCCTCTACATCCTGGACGAGCCGACGACAGGCCTCCATCTCGCGGACATCCACCGCCTGCTCGAAGTCCTCGGCCGCCTGGTGGACGCCGGCGACACCGTGGTGGTCATCGAGCACAACCTCGAGGTCATCAAGTCGGCCGACTGGATCATCGACCTCGGCCCGGAAGGCGGCGACCTCGGCGGACGGGTCGTGGCCGTCGGGCCCCCGGAGGAGCTCGCCCAGAACAGGGAGAGCCACACCGGCCGCTTCCTTGAGAAGCTGTTCGAGCGGGAGAAGCGTAAGAACCCGGCGACCGCGGCCGCGCTGCACGGGGGGTAGGGGGTGCCGACCGCGCCGGACCTGGAGGACCAGCTCGACAGGATACCCGACCGGACCGGCGTCTACATCTTCCGCGACGCCGCCGGGAAGCCGCTGTACATCGGTAAGGCCCGGTCCCTGCGCAGCCGCGTCCGGGCCCACTTCCACGCCGGGCGGGCGGTCGACGCCCGGACCCTGACCATGCTGAACCGCGTGGCCGACATCGATTACATCACGACCGGCTCCGAAGTCGAGTCGCTCATCCTGGAATCGAACCTCGTCAAAGAGCATCACCCGGAGTACAACCTCAAGCTCAGGGACGACAAGCACTTTCCCTACTTGCGCGTAGACCTGCAGGAGCCCTATCCCCGCGTCGAGGTCGTCCGGCGGATGGCCCGGGACGGCGCCCGCTACTTCGGCCCTTATACGCGGTCGGGGTCGGTGCGCGAGACGCTCCGCACCCTGAGGAGGCTCTTCCCCTACCGGACCTGCTCCGACCACCGGATGAGGACGGTGGACCGGCCCTGTCTCGATTTCCAGATCAGGCGCTGTGCGGGGCCGTGCGTGGCCGCGGTCACGCCGGAGGACTACCGGGCGATGATGGAGGAGATGTGCCTGTTTCTCGAGGGCCGCCAGGCCAGCCTCGCGGCGCGGTTGAAGGCCCGGATGGAGGAGGCCGCCTCGCGGCTCGAGTTCGAGAAGGCCGCCGAGCTCCGCGACCAGCTCCGGGCTGTCGAGGACGTCATGCAGAGGCAGTCCATCATCTCGACCGGCATGGAGGACCAGGACGCCGTGGGCTACGCCGGGAGCGAGGAGACCGGCCTGGCCGCGGTCCAGGTCTTCTTCGTCCGGGAGGGGAAGGTCGTCGGGCGCGACGGATTCCTCCTCCACAGCGCCGGAGCCAGTCGCGGGCCGGAGGTCGTCGAGGCCTTCCTGAAGCAGCACTACGGCCGGGAGGCCGCCCATGTCCCGTCGCGCATCCTCGTCCCGGAGGTCCTGCCGCCCGAGGAGCGCGAGCCGATAGAGGAGTGGCTCACGACCCTGGCCCGGCGAAGGGTCCGCATCCACCGGCCGCTCCGCGGCGTGGCCCGGGATCTCGTCCGCCTGGCCACGGAGAACGCCGCTCTCATGCTCCGGGAAGAGGAGATGCGGCGGCTTTTCCGCGGGGGCGAGTTCCAGGCCAGGGCGGCGGCCCTGGCCGAGGTCCTCGGTCTCCCCGAGCCCCCCCTCCGCATCGAGGGGTTCGACGTCTCGAACATCCGCGGGCAGGAGGCCGTGGGCTCGATGGTCGTGTTCGTCGGCGGGCGCCCGGCCCCCGAGGCCTACCGTCGCTTCCGGGTCCGTCTCAGGGCGGAGCCCGATGACTACGCGATGATGCAGGAGGTTCTCTACCGGCGCTTTCGCCGTCTCCGGCCCGGGCCCGGCCGCCCCGGCTCGGCGGCTGCGGGCGGCCCGGGCGCCGGCGGCTCCGAGTCGGCCGGCGAGGCTGAGCTGGGCGACCGCCTCGGGGCTGTCCCCGACCTCGTCCTCATCGACGGGGGAAAGGGGCACCTCGAGGCGGCCCTCAAGGTCCTCCAGGACCTCGGTCTGGCCCTGCCGGTTCTGGCCCTGGCCAAGGAGCGCGAGCAGGTCTACGCCCCCGGACGGTCGGACCCCGTGGTCTTCCCGGACGGCTCGCCCGCCCTGCAGCTCCTGCGGCACGTCCGGGACGAGGCCCACCGGTTCGCCGTCGGCTACCACCGGCTGCTCCGGCGGAAGCGGGCCCGGCGCTCCCGGCTCGACGACATCCCCGGCATCGGTCCGGTCAGGAGGACGGCCCTCCTGCGGGCGTTCGGCTCCGTCGCCGGCGTGCGGGCCGCCGGTCTCGAGGACATCGCCGCCGTCCCCGGCATCGGGCGGGCCGCGGCGCGAAAGATATGGGAGGCCCTGCATGAAGGGCCGCCCGGGAGGGACGGCGACGCAGACCGAACCGAGCCGGCCGGCGAGGAGGATGACCGTGGTTAGAGAGAAGACGGTGACCTGGGTGAGGCTGGCTCCCACCCGGGCCGGCGGCATCGGGCTGGCCGCCTCGGAAAAGGGACTCATCCTCTCGACCCTGCCCGGGGTCGAGCGGCTCCCCGCCGCCCCTCCGGCCCCGGCCGCGGCTAAGTTCCGGACGCTCCCCGGGAACCGGGGCGTGCCGTCCGCGGTGGGCCGGCTTCTCGACCGGGCTGAGCGGGCCCTGGTCGAGTACTACTCCTACTGGCCCGAGTGGCCCGGCGAGGAGATGACCCGCCTGTGGGCCGGCCTGAGCGACCTCCCGGTGGACCTGGGCGGACTCCCTTCCTTCAGCCGGCGGGTCCTCTTGCTCCTTCGCGAGGTGCCGCCGAGCATGGTGGTCTCCTACGGGGCGCTCGCCGCCCGGGCGGGATCACTGCGGGCGGCCAGAGCTGTCGGAGCCGTCCTGGCCCGGAACCCGCTGCCCATCATCCTTCCCTGCCACCGGGTCATCGCCGCTGACGGAACGCTCGGCGGCTTCTCGGGCGGGCGCCGCGAGGCCGCCCTGCGCCTGAAGGAGAGCCTACTCCGCTACGAGGGCTGGACCCTGGCCCGCGGTATTGAGGGTATGCCTTAACGCTTTTAATCCTCCCCTTGACTTCTTTAAGCCCTCCCCTTATATTCAGGGTGCAGACTCCTCAGGGGTCTCCCCTGGGGTGAGGGGAGGGTCTCCGGCCATGGCCAGCTACGGGTATATAAGGATCGACTACACCGGATCCGTCTCCGACAGCCTCCGGGACTACCTCGGGGCGTCGGGTGTCCGCCCGGTGTCCGACACGCCCCTGATTCTCGTCACCCCTCAGCCCGGGCTGCTGCTCGGCCGCATCGCCCGGTTCCTCTGCGAGGGGAGCATGGGCGTGAGGCGCATCGAGCTCCGGGGCAGCCGCGGGGAAACGGGAGAAGCGGGCATAGCTTGAAAGAACCGGGGGGCCGCGCGCGGCCGCCCGGCTCGAGCGTCCGACGGGAGAGAGGTGAACGGCATGGGGGAGAAGCGCAAGCTCATGGGCCGCTGCCCGGCCTGCGGGTCCGATCTGGCGGTGACCCGCCTGCACTGCTTCAACTGCGATACGGGCATCGAGGGCCGTTTCGAGATCTGCCGGTTCTGCCTGCTCACCCGGGACCAGAAGGAGTTCGTCGAGACCTTCCTCCGGGCCCGGGGCAACATCAGGGAAGTCGAGCGCGAGATGGGCATCTCCTATCCCACCGTCAGAAACAGACTCGACCAGGTCATCCGCGCCCTCGGCTACGACGTCGGCCCGGACCCCGACGACGTCCGGGCCAACGAGCGGCGCCGGGAGGTTCTCGCCCGCCTCAACCGCGGAGAGATCACCCCCGAGGAGGCCTTGAGGCTCCTCAAGGGGATTACCTGAGACGGTCGGGCCCGGCCGCCGGGTGCTTGCGGCCGGGCCGGAGTGAGGAGGAGTCGAACGTTGGACGAGGAGCGCTACATGATCCTGAAGATGCTCGAGGAGGGCCGCATCTCGGCCGAAGAAGCCGCCGCCTTGCTCGAGGCCCTCGGCGGCGAGGAGACGGAGGAGGTCGACGGGAAAGGTGAGCGACCGTACCCGGGTTCCGGTCGGCGACGGCGTAAGCCCGGGCCCGGACCGTCACACTGCCGGGCCTGGGACTGGGACCGCGAGGCCTTCGCCCACAGTATGGAGGAGATGCGGCGCCAGCTTGAGAGGGTCCGCCTCGGGGCCATCGACATCGGCGACGAGGTCAGCCGGCAGGTCCAGGAAGCCCTTAACGCCTGCCGCGAGGATTGGAGCCGGGGCGGGCGGAGGTCGTTCCGGCACTTCATGCGGGACATCGGAGACGTCTTCGCCGTCCCCCACGGCCGCGAGGTGCACGAGGAGGACTTCGAGGAGGAGGTCGAGGTTGACCCCACCGGAGAGGTCGAGCTCAAGGTTCTCACCGGCGACGCGGCTGTGTCCGCCTGGGACCGTGACCTCGTCAGGGTCGAGGCCAGAAAGCGGGTTTGGGCCGCGACGGCCGAGGAGGCCGCCCGCCGGGCCGCCGATTACAAGATAGAGGTGACGCGCGAGGGTGGCCGGGTCTCCATAGGCGCCCGTCTCGCCGACGACGCGCCGGGCTGGATCCCGGCCCGGTGCCGCATCGACTACAAGATCTGCGTACCGGCCCGGTCCCGGGTGAAGGTGGCGGCCACGAACGGCGACGTGACGGTGGCCGGCGTCCAGGGCGGCGCCCACCTCTACGCCACCAACGGCGAAGTGGTGACCGAGAATCTGGGCGGGAAGATAGCCGTTCGCAGCACGAACGGGGACATCGTCCTCCGGAGAGCGGCGGCGGACAGCCTCAGCCTCCGGGCGGTCAACGGCGACGCGAAAGTCGAGCTGTCGTCCCTCGGGCCGGGAGAGAGCAGCCTCAGCCTCGTCCGGGGTGACGCGGTCATCCTCCTTCCTCCCGGCCTCAGTCTCGACGTCCAGGCCTCCACCCTGCACGGGGACATCCGCTCCGGCCTGCCGGGGACGATCAGGACCCGAACGGCCACTCGCCTCGAGACGAGGTTGGGTCCGGCGACCGAGGGGGCCGCGGGGGAGGGGACGGGCTCCGAGGGTCCGGCGCGCCCTTCGCTCGCGGTCCGGACCGTGTTCGGCGACATCACCATCGAGCGGCGTATGGAGGAGTGAAGGATGACTGAAGCGAGCGTGCCCACGCCCGAGGCAGCCGACCGGGTCTTCGAGTGGCGGGAAACCTTTTCCGGTCGGGCGAGGCTCCACGTCGAGCAGGGCGCGCCGGGTCCGGTGCGGGTCGAGGGCTGGGACCGGGACGAAGTCCACGTCAAGGCGGTCAAGGATGTCCGAGGTCCGGTCGGCGAGGACAGCCGGCGGCTTCTCGAGATGGTCGAAGTCTGGATGGAGCGCCAGGGTGACGAGGTGCGCATCGAGACCGACATGGCCCGGCCCTTTCTCTCCTGGGGGGTGTCCCCGAGAGTCCGGGTCGACCTCTCCGTCAAGGTGCCGCGGGGCTCCAGGGTCAACGTCGACTCGGGCAGCGGACTCGTCGAGGTCAGGGACACTCTCGGTCCGGTCGACGTCGACAGCGGGAGCGGGAGCGTGACGGTCGCCCGGGCGGCCGGGCCGGTGAACGTCGACGCGAGCAGCGGTTCGGTTACCGTCGAGGAGGTCCAGGGTGACGTGGACCTCGACGTCGGCAGCGGCTCCATCACGGTGACCCGCGTCTCCGGGCGGGTCGCCATCGACGGGTCGAGCGGGTCGGTCAGCGCGGCCGAAATCGAGGGAGGGCTGGCCGCGGACACGGGAAGCGGGTCGATCTCCCTGTGCCGGGTGGCCGGCGACATCGCGGTAAACACCGGGAGCGGGTCGGTCGGTCTCCACCAGGTCCGGAGCAAGAGCATCGTCGTCGACACGGGAAGCGGGGGCGTCGAGGCCGATTTCGAGGTTCTCCCGGCCGGGCGCTACCGGTTCGACACCGGCAGCGGGTGCATCACCCTGACGGTGCCACCCCAGGCCTCCTTCGTGCTCGAGGCGGAGACGGGAAGCGGTCGGATAGTCTCGGATGTCCCGCTGATCGCCTCGCACTCCAGCCGCCGCCGCCTCGAGGGAGTCGTCGGGGACGGGTCGGCCCGCATCACCGCAGAGACGTCGAGCGGCGTTCTGACCATCAGGACCTCCGGTCCGGGGGGCCACGTCTGTGGGGCCCCGAAGGCTCACTGCGGCGCGGGGGGCGCGTTCCACCCGGCAGCCGCGGATCCGGACAATTCGACCCGGTCCAGCTCCAACGCTGAGCACCGCGATGCGGTCCTCAGGATGGTCGCCGAAGGTAAGCTGACCGCGGAGCAGGCCCGAGACCTCCTGGAGGCCCTCGGGGTCGTGTCGGCCGGGGACGAGCCGGGCCGCAGGGAGTTCGAGTCCGCCCTGCGGGAAGCCGAGGCCGCCGTCGAGGCCGCCGCCGAGGAAGAAGAGGAAGAGGCGGAGATGGTGGCGGAAGAGGCGGAAATGGCGGCCCAAGAGGCGGAGATGGCCGCTGAGGAGGCCACGATCACCCCGGAAGAGGCTGAGATGCGCCGGGAAGAGGCCGAGGCAGACCGGGAGGACGCCGCGGACGACGCGGCCGAGAAGGAAGGCCCCGACGGGGGACGCCGAAGCGGGGGTCGTCGCAGCGGCTACGAGTTCGAAGGGCTCGGTTAGTCGGTCGCTCACCGCGAGAGGATGGCCGTCCCCACCGGAGAAGTCAGCGGCGAAAACCAGGACAAGGAGGTCGTGCCGGTGGCCGACAAGACGCCGCGGGAGACGTTCAAGGCGCTGAGCCGTGAGATTCTGGACTGGTACTTCCGCACCAACCCCGTGAACGCGAGCTTCGTAGGGATCCACGACCAGGACGACCGGCTGGGGGAGTTCAGCCGGGAGGCCATCGAGGCCAACCGGGCCCAGGGAGAGAGATACCTCGCCGCTCTCGGGGAGCTGGACCCGAGCGGCCTCGATGCGGACGAGCGCGTGGACCTCGAGCTTCTGGAGATACAGCTCGAGACGGCCCTGAAGCTCGAGAGGGACGTCGCGGAGTGGCGGAAGAACCCCTTCTACTCTTCCATCCCGACCTTCGGGTGCTACATCCTCTTGACCCGCGATTTCGCCCCCCTGGACCAGAGGCTCGAAGCCCTGCTCGGGCGGCTCAGGGAGGCGCCTCGCGTTCTGGCCGAGGGGAAGGAGAACGTCACCGACCCGGTCCGCGTATTCGTCGAGACCGCTCTCGACACGACCAGGGGCGGGGTCATGTTCTTCCAGGGCCTGGTTCCCGTGTTCGCTGCGCAAGCCTCCTCGGCCGCCCTGCGCCGGGACATAGAGGAGGCGAACGCGAAGGTCGTCGAGGCCATGCAGGATTACGCCACCCACATCGAGTCGCTCCTGCCGCGAGCCGGAACCGAGTTCGGTATCGGCCGGGAGGTCTTCGACTACCTCCTCCGGCGCCGGCACCTCCTCGATTACGACGCCGACAGCCTCCACGCCAAGGGCGTGGAGCTGTTCGACGAAACCCTGAAGCTCATGGCCGAGACGGCCCGGGAGATCGACAAGACCCGGGCATGGGAGGAGATCGTCGAGGAACTCAAGGGCGAGCATCCCGAGCCGGGAAGCCTGCTCGAGACCTACCGCGCGGCTATGGACGAGGCTAGGCGGTTCGTCGTCGACCACGGGATAGTTGATATCCCGCCGGGCGAGAAGCTCGTCATCGAGGAAACCCCCGTCTTCCTGCGGCCGGTCATCCCCTATGCCGCCTACCTCCCGCCGGCTCCCTTCGAGCCCGACCAGACGGGGCTCTTCTGGGTCACGCCAGTCGACGAGACGGCTCCTCCCGAGCACCAGGCCCAGCAGCTCCGGGACCATAACAGCTACGGGATACCTGTGACCGCCCTGCACGAGGCCTATCCGGGCCACCACCTCCAGCTCTGCTGGTCCAACCGGAACCCCAGCGATATCCGGAAGCTCAACGCGATCGAGCACGGCACCCTGTTCGCCGAGGGGTGGGCCTTCTACTGCGAGGAGCTGATGGAGGAGCTCGGGTTCCTCAAGGGCCCGAAGGTGCGCCTCATTCGGCTCAAGGACCAGCTCTGGCGGGCCGGCCGTATCATCCTCGACGCCGCCCTGCACACCCGGGGCATGACCATTGAGGAGGCCGTCGAGTTCTTAGTCTCCAAGGTCCACATGGAGCGGCCCAACGCCCTGGCCGAGGTGAGGCGCTATGCCGTGAGCCCGACGCAGCCGATGAGCTACCTTATCGGCAAGCTCGAAATCCTGAAGCTGGTCGAGGACTACAAGACGTGGAAGGGCAGAGACTTCGACATGCGCCGCTTCCACAACGAGCTCCTGAGTCACGGAACGATACCCCCGGCTCTGGTCCGGCGGATTCTCGTCGGCTGAGACGGGCGGGGACCGTGGGCTGAGACGAACGGGGGGACCGGGCTGCCCCAGGGGCAGGCGGAGGGCGACGATGGAGAGTGACGAGAGGCTGGCCATCCTGAAAATGATCGAGGCGGGGAAGGTGACCGCTGAAGAGGGTCTCAGGCTCCTCGAGGCTCTCGGCCGGTCAAGGCGCGGGTCGGCCCGGCCCGATCCGCGCCATCTCCGGCTGCTGGTCAGCGAGCTGGGGACCGGCCGGAGGCGGGCCCAGCTCAACGTACCCTTCAGCCTCGTCGAGATCGGTCTCCGCCTCGCGGCGCGAGGGATGAGCCGGACCGTACGCCTGGCGGGACAGGAGATGGACGTCGAGAGTCTCGCGGCGGCCATCCGCGACGGCGGCCCGGGCCGCGTGCTCGACCTGACCGACGACGTCGAGAACGTCAGAGTGGAGGTCTTCGTTGAGTAGCCGGCCCGAACCCCCGGCCGTCCGGCTGCGGCTGGCGGCCTTCGACCTCGACGGGACCCTTCTCGGCCCCGACCTGAGCCTGTCCCGTCGGGTGACCGACGCCGTTCGCCGGCTGAGGGGCGCGGGCGTCACTCCGGTCGTCGTCACCGGGCGAATGCACCGGACGGCGGAGCGTTTCGCCCTGGAGCTCGGTCTGGAGGGACTCCCGGTGGTGAGCTTCAACGGGGCCATGGCCCGTCCGGCCGGAGGGGGCGAGCCGTGGTGGTACGACCCTCTGGACAGCGGGCTGGCGGTGGAGGTCGTGACCTTCCTGACGGGCCGCGGCCTCGACCCTCTGGTCTTCGCCGGCGACTGTCTCTACGCCGGTCCGGCCGGCGAGCACATTGAGGTCTACGCCCGGATATCGGGCGTCCGCCCCGTCCTGACCGGGGACCTCGCGGCCAGGATCGCCGGGACGAGCGGGGAGCCGGCCCTGCGCCCGGCCAAGATCCTCCAGGTCAGGGACGAGGGGGCCATGCCTGAACTCCACCGGGAGGCCCTGGAACGCTTCGGCGAGGTCCTGAACGTGACCACCTCCTACCCTTTCTTTCTCGAGTTCATGCGGCGGGATGTCGGCAAGGGCCCGGCTCTGGCCAGGCTCTGCCGGAGGCTGGGAGTAGCCGCCCGGGAGGTCGTGGCCTTCGGCGACGGGCTGAACGACCTAGACATGATCCGGTGGGCCGGGCTCGGCGTGGCCATGAGCCACGGTCCGGAGGTCCTCCGGGCCTCCGCCGACCGGGTCATCGCCGGTCCTCCGGGAGAGGGCGTGGCCCGGTTCATCGAAGAGAGCCTGCTCGGGGTCCGGCCCCGCGAAGCGAGGTGAGGCAGCCCGTGTGGAAGGTCCTCGTGGCGGCGGACTCGTTCAAGGGAAGCCTCTCCTCGTCGGCGGCCGGCGAGGCCGTCCGGAGGGGTTTCCTCCGGGTTGTCCCGGGGGCCGAGGTCAGGGTCGTGCCCGTGGCCGACGGGGGGGAGGGCACGGTGGAGGCCCTGGTCGCCGCGATGGGTGGACAGACCAGGGTGGCTCTCGTGACCGGTCCCCTGGGGGTGGAGAGCGTCCCGGCCACCTGGGGGGTTCTCCACGGCGGACGGAGGGCGGTTATCGAGATGGCTCAGGCCTCCGGTCTCCCGCTCGTCCCTCCCGCCCGGCGGGACCCCATGGTGACGACCACGGCCGGCACCGGCGAGCTCATCCGCGAAGCGCTCGAAGCCGGGTGCCGGGAGATACTCGTCGGCCTGGGGGGAAGCGCCACTGTCGATGCCGGCCTGGGAGCCATGCGCGCCCTAGGGGCCCGTCTCCTGGACGACCGGGGACGGCCGGTTCCACCGGGCGGCCGCGGTCTTCTGTCGCTGGCGGCCATCGATGTCTCGGCCATGGACCCCCGCCTCCGGGAGGTCTCCGTCACCGGCCTGGCCGACGTGACCAACCCCCTGATCGGGCGCGACGGGGCCGCCCGGGTCTTCGGACCCCAGAAGGGAGCGGACCCGAAGGCCGTCGAGCTCCTCGACCGCGGGCTCGCCAACTTCGCCCGCGTGGCCGCCCGTGACCTCCGGCCCGGATTCGACCCGGCCACGGTGCCCGCCGGCGGCGCGGCCGGCGGCCTCGGCGCGGGCCTCGCCGTCTTCCTGGGGGCCCGCCTGGTTCCGGGCATCAACTACGTCATGGAAGCGGCCCGGCTGACGGACCTCGTCCGCTGGGCCGACCTGGTCATCACGGGAGAGGGGAGCCTGGACGGGCAGAGCCGGCACGGGAAGACCTGCGCCGGCGTCGCCCGGCTCGCCCGGAGCCTCGACCGGCCGGTGTTCGTCCTCGCCGGTTCAGTGAGCGGCGAGGACGACGCTGTGGCCGCCCTCGGCATCGACGGCGTCCTTCCCGCCGTCCCGGGGCCGATGAGCCTCGTCGAGGCTATGGCCGGAGCAGCCGGCTTCCTCGAGGCCGCGGCCGCCCGTCTGGCGCGGCTCCTGGTCGCCGGGCAGCGTCTCGGCCGCCTCCCGGGCCGGGCCGGCCCGGGTCGCGGAGGGCCGTTCTAGAGCCTGGCCGAGAGGCGGACGAGAAGCCCGAGAGTCAGAGTCACGGCTTCGGCGACAGCGAGGGCCCAGGCGAAGGGAACGAAGCCCCGGTAGGGGAGGCGGGTGCGCCGCGCCAGCCCGGTCCGTGAACGGGCGGCTTCCAGGGCGCCGCCCAAGGCGAGAGGGAGTCCGACGGTCAGCCTCAGCCAGCGGATCCAAGGCCCCGCCCGGCGACGGTAGGGGATAGCCGCGACCAGGGCCGCGACCCACCAGCCCAGCCCGAGCAGGGCCGAGGATCCGAGACCGTACCACCAGGGGTCGCTCACGGCTCACGCCCCCTTGCCGCACCCCAGCCCGGTCGGTCCCCGGGGAACGGGTCGTCCAGGGCGAGGGTGAAGAAATAGTGGAGGAATCCGGCGAGGTAGCGGACGGCCCCGGGCACGAGGTGGGCCGCCGCGCGCGGGAAAGCATCGCGCGCCTCCGGGTGCCGGCAGAGGTTAAGGTAGAGCTCGTACCACGGGAAGGACTCGTGAGCCGCCAGGTCCACCCAGTCTGCCGGACTCCGCCAGTCCAGGACGTGCGGGGGCCCGGCCCGGGGCGGGTGGAAGACCGCCTGCCACTGGTAGCGGCCGCCGCTGCCGGGCGCGAAGTCCCGCCAGCGACCCCCGTCGGCGAGCCAGCCCTCGAACTCACCGTGCCCGCAGCCGGCCACCCCGGCGGCGTGGTGGGGTATCCAGACGTCGACCAGGAGGTGTGTGGCCCGCCCGAGCTCGTAGGCGGCTTCGTTGCGGCGGTCGCGCCGCCACAGGGTCAGGCCGTCCTGGAAGACCCGCTCGAGGGCCCTGGCCGCGGAGAGGCACCATCCGGCGTAGCCGCGGTGGGTCCAGGGATGATGAAAGTGGCTCAGGTGGAGGACATAGCCGGCCGTGGCCGGGTAGTCGGCCTCGAGGCTCCCGCGGAAGAGGTCGGAGACCAGGGGGGGGCGCCCCTCCCCCGGTGGAGAGGAGATGAGACGCGCGAGGTAGGTATGGCCGTCGGCCGCGGCCACATCCACAGCCGCGGCGACCAGGGCCGGGTGGTCCGGGGCCGCCCAGAGGACGGAGACGTCGGACACGGTCGTTCTCACCACGCACCTCGCGGAGGGGTCCCGGCCGGAAGTGGTCGCCGGGGGTGAGGATTGCGGCGGGACTCCCACGGCCAAGTGTAGTCCGGAGGGAGGGCGGGTAGAAGACCCGGAGGGGGCCGCTGGCGGCCCCGGGTGGAGGAACGAGACCGGATGCGGGGAAGGATTTCAGGGCGGTCGCCCACTGGAGGCGGGGGCCGCCGAGATCTTCCGGGATGCCGGCGAACTCCACCGGCGGCCGGACTGGCGAATGAAGGAGGCGGAGGGGCTTGGCTATCAGGCGTCTTTACCGTTCTAACCGCGAGCGCATCCTCGGCGGCGTATCCGGAGGGTTGGCTGAGTACTTCGAGATAGACGTAACCCTTGTGCGCCTGGCCTGGATAATCGCTGTCCTGGCCGGGGGCTTCGGTGTCCTGGCCTACATCATCGCCTGGATTATCATCCCGGAGAACCCGGTGGGGTGCGGGCGCCCCGCGGCGGGCGAGGCGGAGGGCCTTGCCGAGGCCGGTCCGGACGCGGCCGGTGACGCTCCCGGCCGGGCCCGGGCGGGCGGCGAGGCCGGGGAGGAGACGGGCCGCTGCACCAGCCGGCCCGGCGGGGGGCACTGGGTCTTCGGCCTCATCCTCGTCGCCCTGGGCACCCTCCTCCTGCTGCGGAATTTCTTCCCCCTCTTCCAGCTCGGGAAGTACTGGCCTGTTCTCATCATCCTCCTCGGGGTGCTGGTCATCGCCTGCGGGCTGGGCCGCCGGTCCGAAGAGGGGGAGTGAGCCGTGAGTTCGCGCGTCTTCTGGGGCTTCGTTCTGGTCCTTATCGGCGGCATTCTCCTCGCGGTCAACCTCGGACTCGTCACCTGGGCCGTCTGGAGCGCTCTGTGGCGGGCTTGGCCCGTCCTCCTCGTCCTCTGGGGAGCGTCCATCCTCCTCCGGCCCGCCGGTCGGGTCGGGGCGGTGATCGTCGGCCTTCTGGCCGTGGCCGCGGCGGCCGGGGTCCTCATCTACGCTTATTATTACTACCCGGCCGGGACCGCCGGCCGTCCGGCCGAACAGGTCCTGTCGGTGGAGCTGCCGCCGGAGGTGGAGCGAGTCGCCCTGGATCTCGAGTTCGGGGCCGGCCGTCTCGAGCTGGCCGCCGGGGCCCCGGAGGGGAAATTGGCCGTTGGAAGCCTGCAGTACCGGCCCCCGGGCATGGGCCAGCCGACGGTAGCTTTCTCCGCCTTTGGGACCGAAGCCGAGCTGGCGGTGACCCCGGGTCGCGGGATCTGGACCCCGGGCGGCGCGTCCACGACCGTCCGGTGGACCTTGGCTCTGAGCCCGCTGCCCGTCTACGTGATGGACATCGACCTCGGCGCCTGCGAGGCCCGGCTCGACCTCTCGGGCCTGAAGGTCGCCGTACTCGACCTCAAGACGGGCGCCTCCTCCGTGACGGTGACCTTCGGGGAGCAGGATCTGGACCTCACGGGTTCCCTTGATGTCGGGGTCTCCTCAGCCCTCCTGCGCCTCCCGCGGGCGGTCGGGGTGAAGATAGCTCTGAGCTCAGGCCTGACCAGCCACAACCTGGCCCAGACCGGGTTCGTGCGGGACGGCGATGAGTGGTCGTCGCCGGGCTTCCCGGAGGCGGCCACGCGCTTCGTCTTCAGGGTCGAGGCGGGGGTCAGCACCTTCAACGTGGAGTGGACCGGCTAGGGTAGGACGGAGCCCGCGGCCGGCGCGGTCGGCGGTGCCGGTCCGGGTCGGGCGCCGGCCGACACACGGCTCCGAGCGGGGCTGGTCAGGCCGACCGCGTCGTCCGGAGGGCCGGCGAGGGTGAAGGAGGAAGGCGGCCTGTTGTCGAAGGTTCTACCGAATGGTCAGTAGACTCAGCCGAGGCCGGGACAGCCCGGGCGGACCACTCGGGGAGGGTCTGGGAGTGTCCAAGGAGGAGCGCATCCTGGAAGTGGCCATGAGGATCTTCCGGGAGCGGGGATACCATGCCGCCTCGATGCAGGAGATAGCCGACGCGGTGGGCATGCAAAAGGGCAGCCTGTACTACTACATATCCGGTAAGCAAGAGCTTCTCTTCATGATTCTCGAGCGGGCCATAGACACCATCACGACCAGGCTGGAGGAGATCTGGCGTTCCGACCTCCCGCCCAGGGAGAAGCTGTGGCAGGCCATCATCAACCATCTCGATATCGTCTCGCAGCGGCTGGACATGCTGACCATCCTCCTCCGGGAGAGACACGCTCTCAGCCCGAGCCAACAGGAAGCAATCGACAGCAAGAGGGTGAACTACGAGAGGCTTCTGCAGAAGATCCTGGCCGAGGGTGTCCGCACAGGCGAGTTCCGGGACATCGACGTCAAGATTGTGTCTTTCGGCATCCTCGGCATGTGCAACTGGCTCTACCAGTGGTACTCTCCTGAAGGTCGGCTCACGGCCAGGGAGATCGCCGAGATATTCGGGGACCTCATCTTCCGGGGCGTGCTCGCGCGGGAGACTTGAGCGCGGAGAACATAGAGCTCTCCCGAGGCCGGCGGGCCCGTCCGGGCGGCGGGCCCGTCCGGGCGGTGGGCCCGTCCGGGCGGGCAGGCGGGTCGGGTGCATGATAACGGGGGTGGTTTCCCTTGACGGCCGCCGACGCTGGGGGCCAGGACCGGGCAGGACGGCGGGTGACGACGTACTTCGAACGACCGGGGCCCGAGAACACCTCCGCCGTGGTCGAGGCCGCCCTGGCCAGGGCGGCCGAGATCGGCCTGGACGATATCGTGGTGGCCTCGAACACCGGGACCACGGCCCGGGCTCTCCTGGCCGGCCTGAGGGACGGAAGAGGCGGAGCCCGGCCGGCGAGGACCAACCTTGTGGTCGTGACCCACCACGTTGGTTTTCGCTCCCCCGGGGAAGACGAGATGGACCCGGCCGTCCGCGAGGAACTGGTCGGCGCCGGGGCCAGGCTCCTGACGACGACCCACCTCTTCGGCGGCGTCGAGCGGGCCGTGACCAACCAGTTCGGGGGGCTCTACCCGGGGGCCCTCGTGGCCTGGACGCTCCGGCTCTTCGGGGAAGGACTCAAGGTCGCCGTCGAGATCGCGGTCATGGCCCTCGACGCCGGGCTCGTCCCCTACGGGCGCGACATCCTGGCCATAGGCGGGTCGGGGCGCGGGGCCGACACGGCGGTGGTCGTCCGGCCCTCCCACGCCAAGACCTTCTTCGAGACCCGGGTGGTCGAGATTGTCTGCCGTCCACTCCCCGAACGACGGCCTGAGGGTTGGTCCGGCGGCCCGGCGGGCTAGGGAAGTCGGCCGCTCTCCAGGATGCGGGCCAGCGCCGCGACGATGTCAGGGGCGAGGCCCGTCCCCTTCAGACGGCTGACCGTATCGGCGAGGTCGTGGGCGACCCTCTTGAGCTCCAGGCGGCCGTCGACCCAGACGGCGTAGGAGGCGCGCGGATCGCCGTCGCGCGGCTGCCCCACGCTCCCGGGGTTGGCGACCGTCCGGCGGCCGAGCTCCTTCACGTACGGGACGTGGGTGTGGCCGACAAGGATGACGTCTGGGTCGCCCGGCGCGACATTCATGGCCTCGACCCAGCTTTCGGGATCGTCCTCCGGGGAAGCATACTCAAAGAGATTGTCCCTCGGCGAGGCGTGGGTCGCGTAGAAGGTGAGCCCCCCTAAGGTGAAGGTCGCCTCGGTCGGCAGGCGACCGAGGAACTCGAGTTCGGCGGGGCTGAGGACCGAGCGGGTAAACGGCCGCGAGGCCACCGACAGGGCGCGGGTAGCCTCGGAGCAGGCGCAGTCCACCCCCCGTGCCACCGCGTTGTCGTGGTTCCCGCGGACCCAGACGGGGTCGAGCTCCGTGAGTCTCCGCAGGCAGGCCGAGGGGTCGGGCCCGTAGTCGACGGCGTCACCGAGAAAGACGACCCGGTCGAAGGCTGGCTCCGCGGCCAGGACGGCGTCAAGGGCGGCCAGGTTGCCGTGAACGTCCGAGAGGATCAGGAGCTTCATGGCCGCATACTTAGGCGGCCCCAGGGACTATCCTGCTTCTGGAGGCCGGGTCGCCGCCGGGAGCTGACGGTTCCCGGCCGGGGCCTGACCGGGCGCCGGCTCAGGGAAGGGGGAGGGTATCCGTGTCACTGGACAGAGAACAGGGCGGCGACTCGGGGTTTCCCCCGGCGGCGGCGGCGAGGGACTTCGACCTCGCCCGGAGCTCCGGTCTTCCGCTCGCGGTCGACCGGTCGGGCCGGGTGGATTTCCTGGAGGGTCTGCCGAGAGTGGAGCCCCAGCCAAGGACCCTCGACCAGATGCGATCGGTGCTGTACAACCAGACGGCGACCGGGCCGACCGTCCTCTACTACATGTACCGCGGACTCGGCTGGCCCGAGGACCGCGAGCGCATCAGCGGCTACGACCTCCGCTACGACCTGACCGTCCTCGTCCCGGGGCTCGTCGGCGGAGAATACGTCAAGACGGCCGGTCACTATCACCCACCGGTCGGCCAGTCAGACGCGGGAGCGGCCCGGTCGGGCGCGGAAAGGGCTCCGGCGGGCGCGGAAAGGGCCCCGTCGGGCGCGGGGAGGGCCCCGGCGGGCGCGGGGAGGGCTCCGGCGGGCGCGGGGAGGGCTCCGGCGGGCGCGGAGGTGAGCGGCAGTGGAGCGGGGGTGACCCGCTGCGGCGACGGGGACGGCGGCGCGGAAGGCCTCCTGACCTACCCCGAGCTCTACCAGGTCCTCTCCGGCCGGGCCCACTACCTCCTGCAAAAACCGGCCGCGGGAGGGCCGGCCGGGGCCATTGAGGACGCGGTCATCGTCGAAGCCGGACCGGGCGACGCCCTCTACGTGCCCCCGGGCTACGGGCATGTCACCATCAACCCCGGTCCGGATCCCCTGGTCATGGTCAACGTGGTCTACGCCGGCTTCACCTCCGTGTACGGACCCTACCGCGAGAGGCACGGGGCCGTTTACTACGAAATAGAGGAGAACGGTCAGGGCTACTTCGTCCCCAACGACCATTATCCGGACCCGCCTGAGCCGCGGCTCGGCCGGCCGACCGATCTCGGGGTTCTGGGACTCCGGGCGGGCGAACCTCTCTACGCCCAGCTGGTGGCCCGGCCCCGGGCCTTCGCCTTCCTCTCCCGGCCGCCCGGGGACGGTCCTATCCCCTGACCCGGGCCGGACCTCCGGCCCGTCAGCGAAGGGACGGGCATTCCAATGAAGGTGCCGGCGGGGAAACGCGTGGTCGTGGTCGGCGAGGTCATGCTCGATGTCCTCTGCCTCTCCCCGGGCCCCGCCCTTACGGAGGGCGGCCTCTACGTCAGGGCCGGAGGCAGCGCCGTCCTTACCGCCCTGGCTCTGGCCGCCGCCGGTCGGCCGGTCGCCCTTGTCGGACGGGTCGGAAGCGACGCCAACGGGGCATGGATCGGCGACCTCCTGCGGTCCGCGGGGGTAACCCTCACCGTCCCGCCGTCGCGCACCCTGGCAACGGGCTACGTCATCCTTCACCGTCGGCGCGGGGTGGACAGGGTCGTCTACGTCGAGCGGGGCGCGAATCGGGACCTCGGTCCGGAAGACGCCGGAGAACAGACCCTTGACGGGGCCGGCTGGCTTCACGTCTCGGGCTACTCGCTCATCGAGCCCGGCCCGGCCGCGGTCGCGAGGAGTCTCGCCGGTCTCGCCCGCCGGCGCGGCCTCCGGGTGTCTCTCGACCCGGGCGTCCCCCGGGCCTTCGGACGCCTCGGCCCGGAAGAGCTCGGGCGGACCCTCTCCCTGGGTCTCGAGGCGGACCCGGGCAGGGCGCAGGGCCCGGCCGGGCCAGCCGGGCCAGCCGGGCCGGCCGCCCCGGTTCCTCCCGCAGGGCCGGACGGTCCGGACCTCCTTCTCCCCTCGGCAGCCATGGTCCAGTGCCTGAGAGGGGCGAGGACTGCGGCCGGCGAGGTCGTCGTCAAGGACGGCGAAAGCGGGGCCTGGGTCGCGGGCGAGCACGTCGCCCTCGAGCCCGGCCTGGTCCGGCCGGGGGCCGACCTGAGCGGGGCCGGGGACGTCTTCAACGCGGCCCTCATCGACGCGGTCATGGCCGGCTCCGACCTCGCTGACGCGGCCCGGCGCGGCAACGACGCTGCGGCGGTCTTCGTCGCCGGCGGCCTGGCTGGCTCCTCGGCCCCGGGAAGAGGCTGGATCAGGGTGCGGACCCAGGAGCCTCCGGTGCTCATCAGCGCCTGTCTCGCCGGTGTGGCCTCGGCCTACGACGGCCGGCACCGGATCGGGCCGGTCGCCGCCGCGAGCCCCCCCGACGAGGTCCTCCATCTTCCGGTCTGCCCCGAGCAGGCCGGCGGGCTCTCCACCCCTCGGAGCCCGGCCGAAATCCGGGGAGGGGACGGAGACGCCGTCATCCGAGGAGCGGCGGCGGTCATCGACCGCGACGGCCGTGACCTGACCTCGGCCTTCATCCGCGGTGCCCGGCGTGCCGTCGACCTGGCCAGGGCGGTCGGGGCGGTGCGGGCTGTCCTCAAGGACGAGAGCCCGTCGTGCGGGACGACCCTCATCCACGACGGGACCTTCAGCGGCCGTCTCACGGCCGGGCGGGGCGTCGCGGCCGCGGCCCTCGCCCGTCTCGGGCTCGACGTCCTTCCGGCTTCCCTCGCGGGCGAGGACCCGGGGCGGACCCCGGCAGGTGAGTAGCGCTCGCGACGGCGGGCATGCTTAGAGCATGGACGCTCGAGACATCGCCCTCACGTGGGTTCTGGCCGTGCTCCTCACCGGGGTCGTCGCCGGGGTCTTCCTCATCCGGCGGGCCGCGGCCTTCCGGCCCGCGCCTAGGGGCCGTCTCGGAACAGAGGAGCGCTTCGCCGAAGCCCTCGAGGACATGCGCCTGAGCGGTGTGGCCGACCCGGACGATCTCTCGGCCCAGACCGGAGCCGCCCGCGAGACGGGCCTGCCCCCTCCGCACCTCAAGGGGAGACCTCAGACGCCGGCCGACATGGAGCGTCGCCGCGGGCCTAGGTCCGGACGATGAGGCCCTCTGCGTCGAAGTCGAAACCGAGGACCTCGGCCCCGGCCTCACGGAGGGCCTGAGTGACCTCTTCCCGCCGCCCCTCGCCGGCCACGGTGACCATGCAGCCGCCGCCGCCCGCGCCGCAGACCTTCGAGGCCACGGCCCCAGCCTTCGAGGCGGCGACCATCGCCCTCTCCACGGCCGGGGTGCTGACGCCGCCGGCCAGGCCGCGGCGGTCCTCCCACTCCCGGGCCAGGAGGAGGCCGAGCGCCCCCACGTCCTCCGCCAGCCAGGCTTCGCGCAGTTCCAGGGCTGTCCGGCGAATGCGCTGGAGCCGGTCGCGGGCGTCGCCCCGCCCCTCGACGCAGGCCTTCACCATCTCCCAGTTGGTCCTGGCCGACATCCGGGACTGACCGGTGAAGGATAGGATCAGGACTTCACGCAGGGCGTCGGCGAACCGCTCGCCGAGAGGCAGCTCTTCCACACGGTTGCGACCGGCTTCGAACCAGATGGCGCTGGCCCCCCCACTTACGGCGGCGTAGTAGTCCTGCTTCCCGGTCGGGGCGTTGATGGTCTGGACCTCGAGATCGGCCGCCAGGTTCACGAGCTCGGAGGTGCTCGGGGCCTGTCCGGCGAGCTTCTCCAGGCCGGCCAGGACGGCGACGAGGAGGCTCGAGGAGGCCCCGAGCCCCGACCCCTTGGGGGCCCGGTTGCGGGTGACGACCGTCAGGCCCGGGTCAGGAGCGAAGTGCCGGACGGCGCGGGCCACGAGACCGAGGGGGCCGTTGACGTCGAGCTCCTCGAGGGAGTCGGCCCGCTCCTCCAGGCCCGTGTCCTCCGACACGAGGCGGTAGCCCTTTCCCCCTCCGGGACTGAGCCAGGCCTCACTGTAGAGGGTCACGGCCACGTTGACGGTCAGACCGTAGCCCAGAAGGAGGTAGAGGGGCCAGATGTCGAGCGTGCCTCCGGCCAGGTCGATGCGGGCCGGCGCGCGGGTCCAGATGGGCACGATAATCCTCCCGCGGACAAGGTGGGTTCTCGGCTGAGCCTTGTCTTTCTCTTCGAGGCCGCCCCGGTGTTCCCTTCGGGCTCGGGACCTGCGCCGCCCCGGTGTTCCCTTCGGGCTCGGGACCTACACCGACCCCGGCGCAAATACCCATAGTCCGGAGCGCCGACCCCGCGCAGGGGAGGGGGAGTCGGATGCCGCACGTCGCCGGGCCGGCCCGACCGGCCGCCGTTCGGGTCGCCATCGTCGGCTGCCCGAACGTCGGCAAGAGCGTTCTCTTCGGACGCCTCACCGGGCGGTACGTTTCGGTTTCCAACTACCCCGGCACGACGGTGGAGGTCGCCCGGGGTCTCAGGCGCTGGGGAGGGCGCACCTTCGAGGTCGCGGACACTCCCGGGCTCTACTCCCTGGCCTGCCTCACCGAGGAGGAGCGGGCCGCGCGGCGTCTCCTCATGGACGAGGTCCCCGACTGGGTCGTCCACGTCGTCGACGCCAAGAACCTCGACCGGATGCTCCCCCTCACCTTCTCGCTGGTCGAAGCCGGTTTCAGGGTCATGGTCGTCGTGAACATGCTCGACGAGGCCCGGGCCGCCGGACTCGAGGTGGACGTGGACCTGCTCGCCGATCGCCTCGGGCTTCCGGTAGTCGGGGCGTCGCTGGTCCGAGGGGAAGGAGAAGCCGGAGTGAGGGAGGTCCTGGCCGGCGGCGGCGCCCGCCCGCCCGGGCCGCCTCTCGTCCCGGACTACGACCGGGCCACCGAGCCGGTCGCCGCGGCTCTCGAGGCGCTGCTCCGGGGGTGGTACGGCCTGTCGCCGCGGTCCGTGGCTCTCCTCTGCCTCCAGGGAGACCCCGAGATGATCGAGTTGGTGCGCCGGGAGGAAGGACCCCGGTGGCCGGAGATACGCCGGCTCATCGAAGAAGCCGGAAGAGGTCCGCGCCCGGTGAGGTACCGCATCCCGCTGGCCGCCCACGCGCTGGCCCGGTCGGTGGCCGCGGCCGGCGTGCGCCGGATCGCCCCGCCGCAGCCGTCAGCCGGGCAGCTCCTCGGGGACCTGCTGCTGCGGCCGCTCGTCGGTCTTCCGGTCCTGGCCCTCGTCGTCTACTTCGGTCTCTACCGCTTCGTCGGCGGTTTCGGGGCGGGGACCCTCGTCGAAACACTGGACCGGGTTCTCTTCCTGGACCTCCTCAACCCGTGGCTCGACCGCACCGTGGACGGGTTGATCCGGAGCGAGGTGTGGCGGGACCTCCTGGTCCACGAGTACGGAATCCTGACCCTCGGCCTGAGGTACGCGGTGGCCATCGTCCTCCCGGTGGTCGGGACTTTCTTTGTCGTCTTCGCCCTGCTCGAGGATTCCGGCTACCTCCCGCGCCTGGCGCTTCTTGTCGATCGCCTGCTCAAGCCCCTCGGGCTCAGCGGGCGGGCTCTCATTCCCCTGGCCCTGGGATTGGGCTGCGGGACGATGGCCACTCTCGTCACCCGGACTCTGGAAACCCGGCGCGAGCGGGTGCTGGCGACCTTCCTGCTCGCCCTCGGGATCCCCTGCTCGGCCCAGCTCGGAGTGGTCATGGGCGTCCTGGCCGGCCGTCCCCTGGCCCTGGCCGCCTGGGGCGCGGCGGTGACCGTCGTCTTCACCGCCGCCGGGACGCTCGCCGCCCGGATCGTCCCCGGCCGGGCGGCCCCCTTCTTCCTCGAGGTCCCGCCCCTCCGCCCGCCCCGCCCGGTGAACATCTGGCGGAAGACCACGGCCAGAATGGTCTGGTACTTCCGGGAGGTTCTGCCTGTCTTCCTCGCGGCCAGCATCGCCATCTGGCTCGGACGCCTGACCGGGCTGTTCCCCGTGATCCTCTCGGGCCTGGGGAGGGTCTGCTCGTGGCTCGGCCTGCCGGCCGAGGTCTCCGTGGTTTTCCTCTTCGGGTTCCTGCGGCGGGACTACGGCGCGGCCGGGCTCTACGACCTCGCTCCCGGACTCTCGACCTCCGCCCTCATCGTGGCGTCCGTCACCCTGACCCTCTTCGTTCCTTGTCTAGCCCAGACGGTCCTCATGGTCCGGGAGCGGGGGCTCCCGGCGGCCGTGGCGATTCTGACCGCGGTCTTCCCGACGGCCCTGGCCGCCGGCTGGTTCGTCAGCCGCGTCCTGGCTATGGCCGGAGCGGCGGGCTGGTAAGGCCGTCCGGAGGGGCGGGAGACGAAGGGAGAGCCGATGCCGATGCGAGGCCGGGTCGTGACCACGCTTGCCGCGATGCGCCCGGGGGAGACGGGCGAAATCGTAGCGGTCGAAAGCCCGGACCAGGCCGGCTGCCGGCGTCTTTTCGCCCTGGGGCTGGTTCCGGGAGCGGTCGTGGCCCTGGTGCAGGCCTTCCCCTCGTTCGTCTTCACGGTGGGCCGGACGACGGTCGCCGTCGACGCCGAAACAGCCCGGATCATAAAGGTCCTCCTTCTTTCTCGGCCCCGCTCCCCTCGACCCGGCTTTCGCCAGACGTCCTCCCCGCGCCCGCGGTCCAGGGAAACCTAGTCCGGGGCGCTCGGGGGCGCTCGCGGGCGGGGCTGCCGGAGCCCACCCGCCGGAAGGAACGGGGACTCGGCCATGCGGGGCCTTTCCTGGACGGGTTGGCGGGTCGTCGCCGACTACCACACCCATACGCGGCACAGTCACGGCACGGGCACGGTCCTGCAGAACGCGAGGGCCGCGGCCGCTCGAGGCCTCGAGGCCGTCGGCATCGCCGACCACGGGCCCCGGATGTACCCCTGGTTGGGCGTGCGGTCGCCCGGGACCTACGACCGCATCAGGCGCGAGGCCCGGGAAGCCGCCCGGCTCACCGGGGTCAGGGTCCTCACCGCGGCCGAGTGCAACGTCGTCACCCCCGACGGGGATCTCGACCTGGCCGCCCGGGACCTCCGGAAGCTCGACATGGTCCTCGCCGGGCTCCACCTCATGGTCGTGCCCCCGAGCCTCTCGGCCGCTGCCCGGCTGCTCCTGCCGAACGTCGGACCCTGGCGCTGGTCCGGCCGGGCCAGGGCCCGGGCCAGGCAGACCAACACCAAAGCCCTCGTCGAGGCGGTGCGCCGCCATCCCGTCGATATTGTCACCCACCCCGGGCTCCACCTACCCGTAGATACCCGAGAGCTCGCGCGGGCCTGCGCCGCCAGAGGGACCAGGATGGAGATATCGAGCGCCCACCGGGAGACGGACGAGGTCTATGTGCGGGCGGCGGCGCGGGAAGGGGTCGAGTTCGTGCTCTCGAGCGACGCGCACCGTCCGTCGCGGGTGGGCGACCTGGAGGCCGCCCTGAGGGTGGCCCGTCGGGCGGGTCTCTCACCGGAGCGGGTGTATAATGTGGCCAGGTCCGACCCGCAGGTCGGCGCCGGGAAGGACCCGCATTCAGGCCAGCGAAGCTAGGCAGGGGTGAGCGGACGCCTTGTCCCAGAACGGCTCTAAGGGCAGATTCGTCGTTATTACCGGCCTCTCCGGCGCCGGAAAGACGCAGGCGGTGAGGTTTCTCGAGGACCTCGGGTATTTCTGCGTGGACAACCTCCCGCCCGCCCTCATCCCGTCCTTCGCCCAGCTCTGCAACCAGTCCGAGGGGCGGGTGAACCGGGTCGCCCTTGTTGTCGACATCCGCGGCGGCGAGTTTTTCGCCGATCTGAGCCAGGCCCTCGACCGCCTGGACGAGATGGGATTCATTCACCAGATCCTCTTCCTGGAGGCCGATGTGGAGACCCTGGTCCGGCGGTACAAGGAGACCCGCCGCCGCCACCCTCTGGCCGACCGGGCCGGCATCGAGGAGGCCATCGGCAGCGAGAAGCGGCTCCTCGAGCACATCCGCGGCCGGGCCACCAAGATCATCGACACGTCGGGCCTCACGTCGGCTCAGTTCCGCGACAAACTCGTGCAGATGTTCGCCGACGACCGCGACATCAGCCGGTTCATGATCTCGCTGGTTTCGTTCGGTTTCAAGCACGGTCTACCGATTCACGCCGACCTCGTTCTCGACGTGCGCTTCCTTCCGAACCCGCAGTACGTCGAGAGCCTGAAGGCTCGGGACGGCCGCGAGCGGGACGTCTGCGACTACGTCCTCAAGTGGCCCCTGACCCAGGCTTTCCTGCGGCGGCTCATGGGGTTCCTGGAGTTCCTCATTCCTCACTACATCAACGAGGGAAAGACCCAGCTGGTCATCGGAATAGGATGCACCGGCGGCCGGCACCGCTCGGTGGCCATCGCCGAGCGGCTGGCGGGCCTCCTCCGCGGCCGCCGGCACACGGTTCTCGTGGAGCACCGCGACATCGAAAAGCCCGCCTAGGCGTCGAGGCGGGACCCTGAGACGGAGCGCGCCGAAATGGGTGGTCTCTTGGGAGGCCGACTCTGGAGCCGGGACCCGGCCCGCCGCATCCAGGAGTGGTACCAGAAAAAACAGCTCGAGCGCGGTCCCCGGGTCGTCGCCATCGGGGGCGGCACCGGGCTTCCCGTCGTGCTCCGGGGGCTGAAGCGGTACACGGCCAACCTCACCGCCGTCGTGACGGTGGCCGACGACGGCGGCTCGTCGGGGCGCCTGCGCGGCGAACTGGGCATCCTCCCCCCGGGGGATATCCGGAACTGCCTTGTCGCCCTCGCCGACACCGAGCCCCTCATGGAGAGCCTCTTCCAGCACAGGTTCAGCCGTGGGGCCGGGCTCAGCGGACACAGCTTCGGGAACCTCTTCATCGCGGCCATGACCGAGGTGATGGGCGACTTCGAAGCGGCTATCATGGAGTCCAGCCGGGTTCTCAAGGTCCGCGGGACCGTCGTCCCTTCGACCCTTGACAACGTCGTCCTCGAGGCCGAGCTCGTCGACGGACGGGTGGTCTCCGGGGAGTCGGAGATAGCCAGGCAGGCCCGGGAGACGGCTATCGCCCGGGTCAGGCTCAACCCGCCGGAGCCGAAGGCTCTTCCGGCGGCGGTCCGGGCCATCGAGGCCGCGGAGTTGGTTGTCCTTGGGCCGGGCAGCCTCTTCACCAGCATCGTTCCGAACCTTCTGGTGCCCGGCATCCGCCGGGCCCTGGCCAGGGTGGCCGGGCGGGGCGTTCCGGTCGCCCTGGTGGTCAACGTGATGACCCAACCCGGGGAGACCACCGGCTTCGGGGCCCTCGAGCACGTGGAGACGATCAACGAGCTGACCGGCGGCGCCATCCGGTGGGTCGTGGTCAACTCGGAGAGGATACCGCCGGAGCTCCGCCGCAAGTACCACGAGGACGGAGCGGAGGTCGTCGCTGCTCCTCCCGGGCTCCTTGAGCGGCGCGGGCTCAGAGTCGCCCGGGCCCGCCTCCTCGATACCGACCTCCTGGGCCGGGAAGGCCTGGTCAGGCATGACCCGGACCGCCTCGCCCTGGCCGTGCTCCGGCTGATCGGCCATGTACCGTCCGGGGGAACGGGAAGGAAGGCCTTGCGCCGTCCATGACTCTCGTCGAAATCGTGAAGGCCGAACTGTGCAGTCTGAAGAACGATCGACCGTGCTGCACGGCCTGGGAGATCCGGGGGGCCCTTGACGTCAGGGGCGTCGCCCCGGGCCGCCGCGTCCACCTCCCGACCGACTCGGCCCCGGTCGCCCGGCGGCTGTACTCGCTCCTGCGCGAGGCCGGGGCTTCCGGGGTCAAGCTCGTCCGGCGACCCAGGAGCGGCTTCATGGTCAGCGCCGCCTGGCCGGACCTGCTGAGCGGCGATCAGGCCGAGGCGGGCCGTCCGGTGGCCGGACCGGGCCCGCGCTGCTGCCGGAAGGCCTACGTCCGGGGGTGCTTTCTCGTCCGGGGCTACCTCAGCGTGAGCGCTCGGGGCTACCACTGGGAGATAAAGGCCCCGGGCCGGGCCGCGGCGGAGGCCGTCGCCTCGGTCGTCCGCCGGCTCGGCCTAGATGGGGCCCGCGCGGGACGCTGGCAGAACGGCTGGGTGGTCTACATCAAGGATTCGGACCAGATATCCGAGTGGCTCCGCCTCATCGGGGCTCACGAGGCCCTGCTCGACTTCGAGAACACCCGGGTCGAGAAGGAGATGCGCAACACCGTGACTCGGCGGGTGAACTACGAGACGGCCAACCTAGCCAGAATGGTCGCCGCCGCCCTGCGTCAGAAGGACGACATCCGACTCATCCAGCGCACGATGGGCCTGGCCGGCCTGCCGCCCGGCCTCAGGGCCCTGGCCGAGGCGAGGTTGGCTCAGCCGCACGCAAGCCTGGCCGAGCTCGGGGCTTCCCTGGACCCGCCCCTGACCAAGTCGGGGGCCAACCACCGAATGAGGGAGATAAGCGCCCTGGCCGGGAAGATCAGGCGCGAGCTCGCGGCCCGGGCCGGCACCCGGGCTGCGCCCGGCCCGGACCACGCCTAGGCCTGCCAGAATCTCGCCATTGGAGTCCGGGCACCTTTATAGTACTGTAGTCACGGTTACGTAAGCCGGAGAATCTTTGCCCGCCGCCGCCCGGCTCCGGCCCCGTCAAGAAGGAAGAATCCTCTATACTCCAGAAAGACCGCGAAAAGCGACATGACACGAAGCTACTGCCAGGAATTCGGCCATATTTTGGCAAGCTTCTTATTTGTGCGTCATTTTGGTGGTTTTGGGAGGTAGACGACCGATGGCCACCCCCAACGCCCCCCTGGTCATGAAGGGCGGACCAGCGGCAGGGCGGCTCCTGGCCAAGGTGGACGCCATGTCCGGCACCCAAGTCGAGGCCTGCTACCAGTGTGGGAAGTGCTCGGGCGGCTGCCCCCTGGCCTTCGCCATGGACTACCAGCCGCGACAGATAATGCGGTTGGTCCAGCTCGGCCTCGAGGACGAGGCCCTGGCCTCGTCGACCATCTGGGTCTGCGCGACCTGCTTCACCTGCACGGCCAGATGCCCCCGAGACATCGACATAGCCGGGGTCATGGACGCCCTGCGCGTCCTGGCCACCCGCAGGGGGCTCCGGCCGGGCGACCGGAACATCGGGGCCTTCCACCGGGCCTTCCTGGACTCGGTCAGACGGTTCGGCCGCGGCTACGAGCTCGGGCTCATGCTCCTGTACAAGCTCCGCACCTTGCGTCTTACCGAAGACATGGGTCTCGGCCTCAAGATGCTGGCAAAGGGTAAGCTCGCCCTCCTGCCCGAAACGGCGAAGGGGCGGGCTGAGGTCGAGGCCATTTTCCGCGAGGCGGCCGAGGGCGCCCGTGAGGCGGCCGAGGGCGCCCGCAAGGCGGCCGAGGACTCCCCCGAGACGGCTGAGGGCGCCGCAGCCGGCCCCGGCCGCAGCAAGGGTGCCGCAGGAGGCGATGTCCGGTGACAGACGAGACCCTCCGTTTCGCCTACTACCCGGGATGCAGTCTTAACTCCACGGCGAAGGAGTACGACCTCTCGACCCGGGCCGTGGCCCGGGCCATCGGGGTGGAGCTTGTGGAGGTGCCCGACTGGAACTGCTGCGGGGCCTCTTCGGCCCACACCGTCGACCCGTTCCTGGCCTTCGCCCTCCCGGCTCGCGTCCTGGTGCAGGCCGAGGAGATGGGCCTTGACGTGCTCGCGCCGTGCGCCGCCTGCTACGGAAGGCTGGTTGCCGCCCGGGCCGAGGCCGCCCGTCATCCCGACTACGCCCGACGACTCGAGAAGGCTACCGGGCGCCGCTTCCGCGGGACGGCCCGCATCCTGAACGTGCTCGAGCTTCTGGGTGACGAGCGGGTGGCCGCGGCCGTCGCCGGCGCCGTGACCAGGCCCCTCGAGGGCCTCAAGGTGGCCCCCTACTACGGGTGCCTTCTGGTCCGGCCGCCGAAGCTCACCCGGTTCGACGACCCGGAGCGCCCGGTGACCATGGACCGGGTCCTGCAGGCTATCGGGGCCACGCCGGTCGACCACCCGTTCCAGACGGAGTGCTGCGGGGCGAGCCTCGGCATCAGCCGGACCGACCTCGTCGTCGAGCTTGCCGGACGCATCGTCGGGGCGGCTAAGCTCGCGGGCGCCGAGGCCGTGGCGGTGACCTGCCCCCTCTGCCAGACCAACCTCGACAGCCGGCAGGAGGCTGCCGCCGCGCGGCTCGGTGAGGGCCTCGGGCTTCCCGTCTACTACATCACCCAGCTTGTGGGGCTGGCTCTCGGCGTGCCGCCGGCGAGGCTCGGTCTCCGGAGGCACCTCGTGGACGGCCTGGGCCTTCTGAGGCAGAAGAAGCTTGCTTAGGGAGAGAGCGCCCAGATGAAGCGAGTCGGGGTATTCCTCTGCTGGTGCGGATCCAATATAGCCGCCACGGTCGATGTGGGTAAGGTGGCCGAGCGGGTCCGGCTCCTACCCGGGGTGGTGCACGTCGAGGAGAACAAGTACACGTGCTCCGAGCCGGGACAGGCCTCGATCATCAAGGCCATCAAGGAGCACGGCCTCGAGCGGGTGGTCGTCGCCGCCTGCTCTCCGCGCCTCCATGAGCCCACCTTCCGGCGCACGCTGGAGACCGCCGGGCTGAACCCCTACTTCCTGGAGATGGCCAATGTCCGCGAGCATTGCTCGTGGGTCCACCCCGACCGGGAGAAGGCCACGGACAAGGCCTTCGACCTCGTGCGCATGGCTGTGGCCAGGGTCCTGAAGAACGAGCCTCTCGCCCGGGGGAGCATCACCATCGAGAAGCGGGCTCTCGTCCTGGGCGGCGGAATTGCCGGCATCCAGGCGGCTCTGGACATCGCGGACGCCGGCCACGAGGTCATCCTGGTCGAGCGCGAGCCGACCATCGGCGGGCGCATGGCCCAGCTCGACAAGACCTTCCCGACCCTGGACTGCTCCTCGTGCATCCTGACGCCCAAGATGGTTGACGCGGCCAAACACCCGAAGATAACCCTCTACACCTATTCCGAACTCGAGAAGGTCGAGGGCTACATTGGCAACTTCCACGTGACCGTCAGGAAACGGGCCCGCTCGGTCGATGAGACGCTCTGCACCGGCTGCGGCCTGTGCCAGACGAAGTGCCCGACCAAGGTCCCGAGCGAGTTCGACGTCGGCACAGGCCTGCGGAAAGCCATCTACACTCCGTTCCCCCAGGCCGTCCCGAACAAGCCTGTCATCGACCGCGAGAACTGCACCTACTACAAGACAGGGAAGTGCCGCGTCTGCGAGCGGGTCTGCGAGGCCAAGGCCATCCGCTTCGACCAGGAGGACGTCCTCGTCGAGGAGCGGGTGGGAGCCATCGTCGTCGCCACGGGCTTCGATCTCTTCGACTGCTCGGTCTACGGTGAGTACGGCTACGGGCTCTACCCCGACGTCATCGACGCCCTGCAGTTCGAGCGGCTCATCAACGCTTCCGGGCCGACGGAGGGGAAGATTAAGCGCCCCTCGGACCACGAGATACCCAGGAGCGTGGCCTTCGTCCTCTGCGTCGGGTCCCGCGACGAGCAGAAGGGGGTCTCCTACTGCTCCCGGGCCTGCTGCATGTACTCGGTCAAGCACGCCACCCAGTACATGGACAAGGTCAAGGACGGCCGGGCCTACGTCTTCTACATGGACATCCGGACCCCCGGAAAGGCCTACGAGGAGTTCTACAAGCGCTCCAGCGTGGAGTACGGCGTCCAGTTCATCCGCGGCCGGCCCTCCAAGATTTACCAGAAGGGCGACAAGCTCATCGTCAAGGCCGAGGACACCCTCCTCGGACGTCCGGTCGAGGCCGAGGTCGAGATGGTCGTCTTGGCCCCGGCCATGGTCCCCAAGCGAGACGCGGCCAGGACGGCCCAGACCCTGGGAGTCTCCTACGACGGCTTCGGATTCCTCAACGAGGCCCACCCCAAGCTCAGGCCGGTGGAGACCAACACCGCCGGCATCTACCTCGCCGGCGTCTGCCAGGGCCCGAAGGACATCCCCGACACGGTCGCCCAGGCCAGTGCGGCGGGGGCCAAGGTTGCCGCGCTCTTCAGCCGGGACGAGATGGCGACCGAGCCGATGATCGCCCGCGTCGACGAGGCCCTCTGCTCCGGCTGCCTCTGGTGCAAGCCGGTCTGCCCCTACAAGGCCATCGAGGCCAGGACCGTCACCGAGAAGGTCCACGGGCGAACGGTCAGCCGCGAGGTCGCCTCGGTCAACGCCGGGCTGTGTCAGGGCTGCGGGGCCTGCACGGTGGCCTGCCGCGACGGGGCGATGAACCTGCAGGGGTTCACGAACGAACAGGTCATCACGGCGGTGGACGAGCTCCTGGCGGGCCTCCGGCCGGCCTGCTCCTAGTCCGCGGAGGCTCCTCTCCCGGCCGGACCGCGGCCGGGAAGATGCTCAGTTCAGGGAAGGGTGGAGGTTTCGAACATGGCCGAGAGCGCGGCAACGCCGGCTGAGAGCCGGCCGCCCGGGACGGCGGGGACGGCGGTCGAGAAGCCGCCGGCCGGCGAGGAGACCCGGGAGTGGGAGCCGGTCATCGTCGGCTTTCTCTGCAACTGGTGCAGCTACGCCGGGGCCGACTCGGCGGGCACGGCCCGCATGGTCCACCCGACCAACGTCAGGATCGTCCGGGTCCCGTGCTCGGGCCGGGTCAACCCGAGGTTTGTTCTCCGAGCCTTCCAGCGCGGGGCCGACGGCGTCCTCATCTCCGGCTGCCACCCCGGGGACTGCCACTACAGCACCGGCAACTTCTACGCCCGCCGGCGCCTGCTGCTCCTCAAGGGGTACCTCGAGTACCTCGGCATTGACCCGCGCCGCTTCCGGACCCACTGGGTCTCGGCCTCAGAAGGCCAGAAGTGGGCGGAGGTCGTCCGTTCTATGTGCGAGGAGGTCAAGGCCCTCGGGCCGGCGCCGAGCCTCGGCAACCTTGTCTAGGCGGGAGGGGATGAAGAGTGCCCAACAACCCCACGCTCGATAAGAACATGACAGAGACGGAGACCGCCCTGCGCCGGGAGGCCGCGAGGCTCCTCAGCCAGGGCGAGGTGGCCGTCTTCCTCGGGCACGAGGAGGGGTGGGACGGCGTGCCCGTCCCCTTCGCCGCCTCGACCGCCGCCGAGGCCGGAAGGCTCGTCTGGAACCCTCTCTCGGCTCCGCACCTGGCCAAGTACCTGCTGGACCGGCTCGAGGGCGACGAGAAGGTGGGCATCGTGGTCAACGGCTGCGGTTCGCTGGCCCTCGACCGCATCCTCAAGGACCGGCGCTTCCCGCGGGAGCGTCTCCACGTCGTCGGCATCCCGTGCTCCGGTATGCTCGACCCGGCCAGGGTCGCGGCTCTCTCCGACGAGGAGAGGGAGCGGGTCCTGAAGGACGGCCCGGTCGACCCGGGCCTCTTCCTCGACCGCTGCTCGTGGTGCGACGTGCCGAACCCCGTCGTCAGCGACACGCTCCTCAGCGAGCCGCTGCCGGTCGTCAGACACAGGCCCGAGTACCCGAGGGTGGCCGAGCTCGAGGCCATGGACCGGGAGGAGCGGGCCGAGTACCTGAGAGGGCTCTACGAGAGGTGCATTCGCTGCTTCGCCTGCCGGAACGTCTGCCCGGCCTGCAACTGCCGGGAGTGCTGCCTCGACCAGTGGGAGCCCCTCTGGCTGGGCCGAGCCACGTCTCCGGCCGAGCAGCAGATGTTCCACTTCATCCGGGCCTTCGACGTGGCCGGCCGGTGCATCCGGTGCGGCGAGTGCGAGCGCGTCTGCTCGGTTGGCCTACCCCTCATGGAGCTCAACGATAAGTTCCTGAAGGACATCACCGAGCTGTTCGGGGTCGAGCGTCCCCATATCCCGGCGGACGTCGAGCCGCTGGGCTGCTTCGAGCCGGGCGACCCCGACCTCGAGGACCACGGATGACTGGCGAGGGAGGTCTAGAGATGTCTACTAGCCTGGCTTCCGGGGCGCCGACTGCTCCGAAGGCGGTCCGTCTGGTCCGGGCGGCGGACCTCGGCCGGTGGTTGGACGCCCTTTCCGCCGGGAGCCGCGTCTGGGCCCCCCAGAGCGTCGGCGGCCGGCCCCGCTACCGCGAACTCACCCCGGGCCGGGAAGGCCGCCTCGATCTTGAGGCGGTCCGGACCGTGGATTCGCCGAAAGCCGCGCTGCTGCCGCAGACGGAGCCTCTCCTGGCCTACAGGCGGGCCAAGGACCCCGGAACCGGCCGTCCCTCGCTCGACCTCACGCCGGTCCCTCCCGCCGAACCGGTCGTCCTGTTCGGCGTCCGGCCCTGCGACGCGGCGGCCGTCGAGCTCTTGGACGGGGTCTTCCTGACCGGGGACTTCGTCGACGAGCACTACAAGGCGAGGCGGGAGAAGAGCGTCATCGTCACCGTGGCCTGCTCCGCCCCGGACCGGGCCTGCTTCTGCACTTCCTTCGGGCTGAGCCCCGGGTCGACCCGCGAAGCGGACGTCGTCCTCTACGGGCGGAGCGGGCCCGGGCCGAAGGCCGAACCGGACGCCTACTACTGCGTGGCCTACAGCGACCGCGGCGAGGCCCTCCTGACCTCAGAGGCGTCGCGGTCGGCCGGAGTCGTCGAACCGCCGGCGGACGAAGGCCAGAAGCTCGAGGACACGGTGGCCGCCTTCCGGAACCTCCCGACCCCCTTGGCCGAGAGGGTCGGCCGGGTGGACGTTGTCGACAAGCTCGACGGTCTCTTCGAGAGCCCGTACTGGGAGAAGGTCGCCGCCCGCTGCCTGGGGTGCGGGACTTGCACCTTCGTCTGCCCGACCTGCTTCTGCTTCGGCGTGGCCGATTGCGCCGCCGGCGGGCGGGGAGTGAGGTTCCGGTACTGGGACTCCTGCAAATTCCCGCACTTCCTGCGGATGGCCGGCGGGCATGACCCGCGGCCGCACAAGAAGCACCGGACCAGGCAGCGCTTCATGCACAAGCTCAACTATCATTACCACCGGTACGGCCGGTATCTCTGCGTAGGCTGCGGCCGGTGCGTCGAGAGCTGCCCGGTGGGACTTCACCTTCCTCAGGTGGCGGACGAGGTTAGGGGGCTCGAGGGATGAGCGAACACGCGACGGCAAGAGCCGCCGCCGCGGGCTCCTGCTCCTGCGGCGAGACGTCCGGGCTTCTCGTTCCGGAGGTGGCGACCATCCTCGACGTCAGGAACGAGACTGCGGCCGGGGACGTCAAGACCTTCCGCGTGGCCCTGGACGACCCCGCGGCGGCCTGGGTCCACCGGGCCGGGCAGTGCGCTATGGTCTCCGTCTTCGGTGTGGGGGAGGCCATGATCTCCATAACCTCCTCGCCGACGCGGGGATGGCCGCTCGAACTGAGCATCAAGCGTATGGGGCGGGTGACGGGAGCCCTCCACGACGCCGGGCCAGGGGAGAAGATAGGCCTTCGCGGTCCTTACGGCAACCACTTCCCCACCGGTGACTGGAAGGGGAAGAGGCTCGTCTTCATCGCCGGCGGCATCGGTCTCGCCCCGGTGCGCTGCCTCATCGACTACTGCCTGGCCCACCGGTCGGACTTCGGGCCCGTGGACATCATCTACGGAGCCCGCTCCCCCGGCGACCTCTGCTTCAAGCCCGACATCTTCGAGAGGTGGCCCAAGGAGAAGGACACCAGGGTCCACCTCACCGTCGACAAGGGCGACGACGAGTGGACCGGTCCCGTCGGCTTCGTCCCGGCCTTCCTGGAGGAGCTCGGGCCCTCGCCCGACAACGCGGTGGCCATCACCTGCGGTCCGCCCATCATGATCAAGTTCGTCCTCCAGGCTCTCGGCCGCCTCGGCTACACCGACGACCAGATTGTGACAACTCTCGAGCTCAAGATGCAGTGTGGCGTGGGTAAGTGCGGACGGTGTAACATAGGGGATAAGTATGTCTGTGTGGACGGGCCTGTCTTCACTCTGAGCCAGATCAAGAAGATGCCGAACGAGTTCTGACGGACCTCACCCTGGCGCGCCGCTGCCCGGCCCGACCGGGGCGGTGCGTCGTCCACGACCAGACACGGCAAGGGGTTGCCCGGCGGGTGAGCCAGAGTCATCCCTTCAAGGCCTACGAGGAGATAAGCGACGACCTAGGGGCGGTCGAGCGGAAGCTCCGCGAAGTGCTCCAATCCGACGTACCCCTGGTGACCGAGGTCACCCAGCACCCTGCGCGCGGCGGCGGCAAGCGCCTCCGCCCGGCTCTTGTCCTGCTCGGCGGGCGGTTCTACCGGCCCGAGGAGCGCGAGCGCCTCATCGGGCTGGCGACCTCGGCCGAGCTCATCCACATGGCCACCCTTGTCCACGACGACATCGTCGACCGCGCCGACAAGAGGCGCGGCCGCGACACCGTGAACGCCCGCTGGGGGGACCGCATGGCCGTCCTGGCGGGCGACTATCTTCTCGGGTCGGCCCTGGCCCTCGTGGCCGAGTGGGGGACCCAGGAGGTCATCTCGAGCCTGTCGCGGTGTGTGCAGGAGATGGCCAAGAGCGAGATGAGGCAGTTCGGCGGGGTGAACCGCCTGGCCACCACGGAGGCCGACTACCTCGATTGGATCGAGAAGAAGACGGCCCTCCTCATGGCTGAGTCGGCCCAGCTCGGAGCCATGGGTTCCGGGGCTCCCCCGGAGATCGTCGGGCCGCTGTGGGCCTTCGGGCGCGCTGTGGGCCTGTGCTTCCAAATCGTCGACGACCTCCTCGACCTGACGGCCCCGCCCGATCGTCTGGGCAAGCCGGCCGGCGGTGACATCCGGAACGGGGTCTCGACCCTCCCCATCATCCACGCCCTGGCCGAATCGAGCGAGCGGGCCCGCCTGAAGGCCATCCTCCTTGACGGGCAGGGCTCGGACGACCTCGAGGAGGTCGTGGGCATCCTCCGGCGTTCGGGGTCGTTCGAGTACGCCTTCGGGCGCGCGTCGAGCTTCGCCGCCGTCGCCCGCCACGAGCTCGACAAGCTGCCGACCATCCCCGCCCGGCAGGCGCTCTCTGACATGGTCGACTCCCTCCTTTACCGGACGCACTGAACCGGACCCACTGACTTCAAGAGCCGCGCCGGTCCCGCCAGGAAGGTCCGCCCGGGGCGGCGAAGAGAGGTACCCGGGGGTGCATCGTATGGGCACCAGCTCCAGGCGTGGGGCAAGGAGACTGTTTCCCATCGTCCTTCTCATCGTCATCCTCGTCATCGGCTTCGGCTCGGTCCGCTATCTCTCCGCCTTCAAGGTCGACCGCGAGCCCAAGGTCGTCATCGTCGGGGTGACCCGCGGTGCCGCCAGCGACCTTGATCGGCTGGCTCAGGCCTTCTCGGCCGGTGCTCCGGGCTACGCGGTGAAGACCCTCGCCTCCGGGGCCGGCGGCGAAATCGCGTGGGACGGCGACCCCGACCAGGCCGGGGACGGCGGCGGGGAGGCCGGCGTCCTTGACGCGCGGGAAGAAGCCCGGATGCTGGCGACGCTCCTCAAGTCCGGCTGGATAGACTGCCTCTTCGCCGAGGCCGATTTTCTCCGGGAGCTCGGGCTGCCCCTGGCCGGTCCCGTCTTCCGGCAGGCGACCCTCATCTCCGTGCTCTTCCCCTCGGCCCACCAGTCGGTCACTCTCGACGAGGCCTCGAGCATCGTGACCGCCCTCACGGCCGGCAATCCGGGCCCCTGGCCCCAGAGCGGGTTGGCCCTCCTTGGTCTCGCCGACCGGTCCCCTGACCGGCAGCTCCTCGAGGTGGCCGGCGTCTATCCGACGACGGCAACCGTCCTCGACGGGCGCTACCCCCTCACCAAGGATATCGGCCTCGCCGTCCGCTCGCCCCGGGGTCTCGCCGGGCTGGTCGGAGGCCTACCGCTCCTCGGCTCCTGGCTCCAGCCCAATCGGGAGGCCGTCGACCTCTTCCTGGAGTGGATGGGGTCGGAGGAGGCCCGCGCCGCGTTCTACGGGTCGGAGATCACCCTGGCCGCCGTCGGTGACGTAATGCTGGCCAGGAAGACCCAGCGCGAGATCGACCAGTACGGGCTCGACTACCCCTTCAAGAACGTGGCCGAGCGGCTGAGCTCGGCCGACATCACCTTCTGTAACCTCGAGGCTCCTCTCGGTGACACCGGGAGGCCGATCCCGGGTAAGGTCATCTGGCTCCGGGGACGGCCGGAGTTCATCGAGTGCCTCAAGCTCGCTGGTTTCGACGTGATCTCGGTCTGCAACAACCACATCCTCGACTACGACTCACCCTGCATGCTCCAGACCCTGGACCTCCTCGACGAGGCCGGCATAGCCTACGTCGGCGGCGGGCGGAACATCGAGGACGCCCGGACGCCCAGGATTGTCGAGGCGGGAGGTTTGAAACTCGGTTTCATCGGCTACACCGAGTTCGCCGATTCGTGGCTGTTCTGGGACTATTCCTACCGGCGGACGTTCCTGGCCAACGAGGATGTCCCGGGGTGCAACCCGCTCGACATGACCCTCGTCGCCGCCGATATCGCCCGGGCCAAGGAAATGGGAGCCGACCTCGTCGTCGTGAGCTACCACTGGGGCTGGGAGGACATCCTCTACCCGGCGGCCTTCAACCCCAAGAACGACCTCGAGGCCATCGCCCGGCGGACCATCGACCTCGGGGCCTCCGTCGTCCTCGGGCATCACCCGCACATCGTCCAGGGCTTCGAGGTCTACCGCGGCGGGGTCATCGCCTACAGCCTGGGCAACTTCGTCAACGACCAGGCCAAGCCGCACCAGAAGGAGGGGACCATCCTGGAGCTCCAGATAGGCCCGTCCGGCGTCCTTTCGGCGCGGATAACCCCGGTGTGGATTGAGTCGACGGCCCCGCGCTTCATGACCGGCGACGAGAAGAAAGCCATGATGGAGAAGATCGAGCGCATCTCGGTCGGCTTCCGCAGCCGCCAGTAGGGAGGATGAAGGACCTCCGGGCGGCTTTTCTCCCAGAAGCCTCCGGCAGTAGGTCCGGGCCGGTCCCGGGCAGACTACTGCCGGAGGTGATGAGGGAGTGGCCAACGACAAGAGGGACCGCCGCGGCGACCTGCTCAGAGACCTCAACAAGCGTAGGTTCGAAGAAGAGGTCGCCGAGGAGATAGGGATAAGCCTCGAGCGGAGGACCGGAAGACCGGCGCGTCGCGCGCGTGACGCGGCCGCCTCGCCCGGGGCCGACGGTCGGCTCTCCGGGGCCCGCGACCGGGGTCGTCCGGAGGTCTGAGGTCTGGAGAAGGCATCCCGGCCGGGCCCGGTCCCCGTCGGAGCTCGGGGCCGTCCGAGCGGGGTTCTCGAGAAGGAGAGACACGCCCTGACCGACGTCTCCGTCCTCCGGCCCCGGCCCAGGGTCATCGCCTTCGTCGGCCCGGCCGGGACGGGCAAGAGCCACCGGGCCTCGCTTGTCGCCCATGAGACCGGAGCCACGGTCGTCCTGGACGACGGGCTTCTCATCGCCGGGGGGAAGATCCTGGCCGGTCGGTCGGCCAAGCGGGAGCCGACGAAGGTGGCGGCCATGAGGCGTGCCCTGCTGGAGGACCCGGCCCATGCCGCGGAGATCCGCGAGGCCCTCCGCCGGGAGGACCCGGACGTGCTTCTTATTATTGGCATCTCCGAGGACATGATCGGCCGGGTGGCCCGGAACCTGGGTCTTCCGCCTCCCGCCCGGATCATCCCTATCGAGGCGATGGCCTCCCCCAGGCAGATGCGCAAGGCCCTCCGCATCCGGCGAAGCGAGGACAAGCACGTCATCCCCGCCCCGACCCTCGAAGTCCGCAAGGGCTTCGACGGCTACCGCGTGGACCCGCTCAGGGTCTTCCTGAAGGCCCGCGAGGAACGGCGGGCTCTGGACCAGGAGCAGTCCGCCCCGGGTCACTTCATTGAAAAGAGCGTCGTCCGGCCGACCTGGAGCTCCCTCGGACGGTTCTACATCGAAGAGGTCGTCCTCGCGGCCATCGCCGCCCGGGCGGCCGTCGAGACGCCGGGCGTGGGTCGGGTTCACCACGTCAAGGTCGAGACGACCGAGGCCGGGGTGGCCCTCGAGCTTCACCTCGGACTGGTTTACGGTTCGGTCATCGCCGACGTGGCCGACCAGGCCCGCCGGAGCGTGGCCACGGTCCTCGAGCACATGACCGCGCTCACCTGCCGCCGGGTGGACGTCCGGATCACCAGCATCCTCCCCCCGACGATGGCGGGGCCCCGAGAGGGTCCGTCCGAGAGGCGATGAGTGCCGGAGTAAGGGAATAGATAGAGAGTGGCGGCTGCCGGCCGGGTCGGGGACTGCGGCCGGCAGCGCGGGCGGCGGATCGGCTCTCTTGACCGGGCGGGCCGCCGCGCCTCGACCGGAGCGGAAGGATTTGTCGAAGGGACCGAGAAGGACCGGCCGGGCCGCGGCGTCGCGCGTCGGGCGGGACGCCCCGGCCCCCTCCGCTGCCATCTCACTGGAAGGAGCGCTTCCTCATGACCCACAGAGTGGGAATCAACGGTTTTGGTCGTATCGGCCGCCAGTTTCTCCGCATCGCTCTGGAGAAAGGCGGTTTCGAGGTCGCCGCGGTCAACGATCTGACCGACCCCGAGACTCTGGCCCACCTCCTGAAGTACGACAGCAACTACGGCACCTACCCGGGTGAGGTCAGGGCGACTGAGGGAGGGCTTTCCGTCGGTGGGCGGACGGTCCGGGTCCTGTCCGAGCCGGATCCGGCTAAGCTCCCCTGGGGGGACCTCGGCGTGAAGGTGGTCATCGAGTCGACCGGAGCCTTCACCGCGCGGGAGAAGGCGGCGCTTCACATCGATAAGGGCGGGGCGCGGAAGGTCATCATCTCGGCCCCGGCCAAGAACGAGGACCTGACCATCGTCCTCGGCGTCAACGAGGACGCCTACGACCCCGCGGCTCATCGGGTCATCTCGATGGCCTCGTGCACGACGAACTGCCTCGCACCCGTGGCCAAGGTCCTCCATCAGGAGTTCGGGATAGAAATGGGGCTGATGACCACCGTCCACGCCTACACCAACGACCAGCGCATCCTGGACCTGCCCCACAAGGACCTCAGGCGGGCCCGGGCCGCGGCCGTGAACATAATCCCGACGACCACCGGGGCGGCCAAGGCCGTCTCGCTGGTCCTTCCGGAGCTCAAGGGACGTCTGAACGGGTTCGCCATACGCGTGCCCACGGCGACGGTTTCGGTGGTCGACCTCGTCGCCACCTTCAGCCGCCCAGTGACGGTCGAGGCCATCAACGACGCCTTCAAGCGGGCGGCTGCCGGGCCGCTCGGCCGCTACCTCGACATCACCTACGAGCCCCTCGTCTCGGGCGACTTCAAGGGGACCGAGAAGTCGAGTATCGTCGACGCCCTGTCGACGATGGTCGTCGGTGACCGGATGGGTAAGGTCGTGGCGTGGTACGACAACGAGTGGGCTTACGCCTGCCGCCTTGTCGACCTGGTGAACTTCCTGGCCGGTAAGGGGCTGTGATACGGGTATGCCCGGGGTTACGGCTGTGAGGCGCCTGAGCGTCCTCGACCTCCCCGACGGCCTGATCGCGGGCCGCCGCGTCTTCGTCCGCGTCGACTTCAACGTGCCGCTCAGTCCGGAGGGAGTGACCGACGACACCCGCCTCCGGGCCGCCCTGCCCACAATAACCTATCTACTGGAACGCTCGGCCAGGGTCATCCTCGCCTCCCACCTCGGCCGACCCAAGGGGAGGGTGGCCGCGGAGTTCAGCCTCGCCCCGGTGGCCCGCCGGCTCGCGGAGCTCCTCGGGCGCGAGGTCCGGACCGCTCCCGACTGCGTCGGTCCCGAGGCCGAGGCCGCCGCGGAGGCCCTTCCGCCCGGCGGGGTCCTCCTCCTCGAGAACCTCCGCTTCCACGAGGAGGAGGAGGCGGGCGACGAGGAGTTCGCCCGGCGGCTGGCCCGCCTGGCCGACATCTACGTCAACGACGCCTTCGGGGCCGCCCACCGGGCCCACGCCTCGACGGCCGTGATGGCCCCCCACGTCGGGCGGGCCGTCGCCGGTCTTCTGATGAAGGCTGAGCTCGAGGCGCTGGGACGGCTGCTCGAGCGGCCGGCCCGGCCGTTCGTGGCCGTCCTCGGCGGGGCCAAGGTCTCCGACAAGCTCGGAGTTATCACGAACCTACTCGGCCTCGTCGACACCCTCGTCCTGGGGGGCGGCATGGCGAACACCTTCCTCCTCGCCCTCGGCCGGTCCATGGGGGACTCCCTTGTCGAGGCCGGGCTGGTCGGGGAGGCCCGCTCGGTCCTTGAGGAGGCGGCCCGTCTGGGTAAGGAGGTCCTGCTGCCGGAGGACCTTGTCATCGCCGCCGCCTTCTCCGCCGATGCGGAGCGGCGCACGGTCAGCCCGCCGGACGTTCCGGAAGGATGGCGGGCCATGGACCTCGGTCCGGTGAGCGCCGGCCGGTTCGCGGACGCTGTCCGGCGGGCGGGGACGGTCTTTTGGAACGGTCCGGTGGGGGTCTTCGAGCTGGAACCGTTCATGGAGGGCACCCGGGCCCTGGCCCGGGCTGTGGCCGGGTGCCCCGGCCTGACCGTGGTCGGCGGCGGGGACTCCGCCGCGGCCCTGACCCGGCTGGGCCTGGCCGGAGAGGTCACCCACCTCTCCACCGGGGGTGGGGCGTCCCTCGAGTTCATGGAGGGGAAGGTCCTACCGGGGGTCGCCTGCCTGGAGGAGGCGCCCGCAGGGAAGGCTGACGGGGGTGGTCGGCGTGATCCCTGACGCGACCGGGCCCCGGGCCCTCCGGCGCCCGCTCGTCGCCGGGAACTGGAAGATGCACGGGCTCTCGGCCGAGGGTGCGGCCCTGGCCGGCCGGGTCACCGGTGTCCTGGCCGACCTCTTTTCCGCTCGGGACCGGCCGGTCGACGTCGTCCTCTGCCCGCCGTTCACCGGCCTTCAAGAGGTCGGGCGGGCTGTCGCCGGCTCCGGGGTCTTCCTCGGGGCCCAGAACGTCCACTGGGAAGACAAGGGAGCCTTCACCGGGGAGATCTCCGCTCCGATGCTCCTTGACCTCGGCTGCGAGTACGTCATCATCGGTCACTCGGAGAGGCGGCAGCACTTCGGGGAGACCGACGCCTCGGTGCGGCGGAGGCTCGCCGCCGCGGCCCGGCACAACCTCCGCCCCATCCTGTGCGTCGGTGAGACCTGGGAGGAGCGGGAAGCCGGCCGGACCGTGGAGCGGGTGACGGCGCAACTCCACGGAGCTCTGGAGGGGCTCGGCCGGGAGACCGCCCCGACCGGGCTCGCCGTGGCCTACGAACCGGTCTGGGCCATCGGGACCGGTCGGGCCGCCCGCGGGACGGACGCGCAGGAGGTCGCGGCTCTCATCCGCCGTCTTCTCGGAGACCTTCTCGGCCCCGAGCTCGCCGTCCGGACGCGGGTTCTCTACGGCGGCAGCGTCAAGCCCGACAACATCGACGAGTTCGCCGGCCAGGCGGACATCGACGGCGCTCTGGTCGGCGGAGCCTCTCTCGACGCCGAGGCCTTCGGGGCCATCGTGAGGCGGTTCGCCCGGTGAAGCGCCCCCGCCCGGTCGCCCTGATCATCCTCGACGGCTGGGGCCTCGCCCCCGACGTGAACGGGAACGCCGTGCGCCGGGCCCGGACGCCGAACATGGACCGCTGGCTGGCCACCTACCCGAGCGCCGTCCTGGGTTGCTCGGGGGAGTGCGTAGGCCTGGCCGCCGGACAGATGGGCAACTCGAATGTCGGCCATCTGAACCTCGGAGCCGGCCGCATTGTCTACCAGGACCTGGCTCGGATAAACCGGGCGGTGGCCGACGGCAGCTTCGACCGGAACCCGGTCCTCCTCGAGGCCCTCCGGCGGGCCCGCGAGGGCGGCGGGACGCTCCACCTCATGGGCCTCCTCTCTCCCGGCGGGGTTCACAGCCACCAGGAGCATCTCTTCGCCCTCCTCCGGCTGGCCGCCAGGCACGACGTCAGGCGGGTCGCCGTTCATGCCTTCCTGGACGGGCGCGACGTGCCGCCGAGGAGCGCCGCCGGCTACATGGACGACCTCGAGCGGGCCATCGCCGAGGCCGGGGTTGGCGAGGTGGCCACGGTGAGCGGCCGCTACTACGCCATGGACCGCGACCGCCGCTGGGAGCGTACGGCCAAGGCCTACGAGGCCATCGTCGCCGGGGTCGGTCTGCGGGCCGGCTCGGGGCCCGAGGCCTTGGCCCTGGCCTACGCACGGGGCGAGACGGACGAGTTCGTCACCCCTACCGTGGTCGAGCGCTCTCCGGGAGAGCCCGTGGCCACGGTGGCCGTCGGGGACGCGGTCGTATTCTTCAACTTCCGGCCGGACCGGGCCCGCCAGCTGACCAGGGCCTTCGTCTTCAGGGAGTTCGACGCCTTCGAGCGCCCCGGAGGGTTCCTCGCTCTCTACTTCGCCACCATGACCTCTTACGACGCCACGTTCCCCGTGCCGGTGGCCTTCCCGCCCGAGCGGCTCACGGCGACCTTGGGCGAGGTCGTCTCCCGGGCGGGCCTGCGCCAGCTTCGCCTGGCCGAGACGGAGAAGTACGCTCACGTGACCTACTTTTTCTCGGGAGGTCAGGAGACGCCGTTTCCGGGCGAGGACCGCGTCCTGGTCCCCTCGCCCAAGGTGGCGACCTACGATCTGAGGCCGGAGATGAGCGCGGCCGAGGTGGCCCGGGTGGCCGTCGAGCGGGTGCGGTCGGGGGACTACGACCTCATCGTCGTCAACTTCGCCAACCCCGACATGGTGGGCCATACCGGCGACTTCGACGCGGCCGTCCGGGCCATCGAGACCGTGGACCAGTGCGCCGGCCGGGTCGTCGAGGCCGTGCTTGAGGCTGGCGGGGTCGCCGTGGTGGTCTCGGACCACGGGAACGCCGAGCAGATGGTCGACCCGACCACCGGCCAGGCCCACACGGCCCACACCACGAACCCGGGCCCGCTGGTGATCATCGCCCCCCACCTCGCCGGCGACGGCGGGAGGCCGCCGAGCCCCGGTACCGGAGAACCGGCGGCGACGGGTCGGGGTGACCGGGCAGGCGCCGGGGAGCCGAGGCTCGGGCTGCGGCGGGGCAACCTGGCCGACGTGGCCCCGACCATCCTGGACATAATGGGTCTGGCCCAACCGCCGGAGATGACGGGGGTCTCCCTCCTCCGCGGGACGGTGGCCTGGTCCGAGAGCTGGGAGGAAGCGCCGTGAAGACGACCCTCAAGAAGATCAGGGCCCGGGAGATTCTCGACTCCCGAGGGAGCCCGACCGTGGAGGTTGACGTAATCCTAGAGGGCGGCGCCCTCGGGCGGGCGGCGGTCCCGTCCGGGGCGTCCACCGGAGCTCACGAGGCGGTCGAACTCCGGGACAGCGGCAGTCCGCGCTACCACGGGAAGGGCGTCAGGCGGGCCGTCGCCAACGTCAACGACGTGATCGGTCCGGCCCTGGTCGGTGAGGACGCCTCGGCCCAGGCCGACCTGGACGAGCGGATGATCGAGCTTGATGGGACGCCGAACAAGGGGCGCCTCGGGGCCAACGCCGTCCTCGGTGTCTCCCTGGCTGTTTCGCGCGCGGCGGCGGCGGCCCTCGGCGAACCCTACTTCGCCTATCTCGGCCGCCTGTGGGCCGATCTCACCGGGGAGGCCGTCGAGCCCCGGCTTCCCGTTCCCATGATGAACATCCTCAACGGCGGCAAGCACGCGGCGAACCGAGTCGACTTCCAGGAGTTCATGGTGATGCCGCACGGCTTCTCGACCTTCTCCGAGGCCCTCCGGGCCGGGGTCGAGGTCTTCTGGAAGCTCAAAGCCATCCTGGCCGGGCGCGGCCTGTCCACCGGGGTCGGGGACGAGGGCGGCTTCGCCCCTGACCTCGAGTCGAACGAGCAGGCCATCGTCGTGGTCCTAGAGGCTATCGAGGCGGCCGGCTACCGGCCGGGCGACGAGGTGGCGATCGCCCTCGATCCCGCCGCGACGGAGCTCTACCGCGACGGGCGCTACGTCCTCGAGGCCGAAGGGCGCAGCCTCGACTGGCGGGCGATGGTCGAGTTCTGGGCGGACTGGACCGCCCGCTATCCCGTCCGCTCCCTGGAGGACGGCCTGGCTGAGGACGACTGGGAGGGCTGGGCCGGCCTCACGGCCCGGCTCGGCGACAGGCTCCAGCTCGTCGGCGACGATCTCTTCGTCACGAGCCAGGCCAGGGTCGAGCGAGGCGTCCGGGAGAAGGTCGCCAACGCCGTGCTCATCAAGGTGAACCAGATCGGCACCCTGACCGAGACCTTCCGCACCATGGACGTCGCCCGGAGGGCCGGATACGGCCTGGTTGTCTCCCACCGGTCCGGGGAGACCGAGGACACCACCATCGCCGATCTCGCCGTGGCCACCGCCGCGGGGCAGATAAAGACGGGAGCTCCGTCGCGGAGCGAGCGTGTGGCCAAGTACAACCAGCTCCTGCGGCTGGAGGAGGAGATCGGAGGCCGCTTCTAGCCCCGCGCCGACCGGTGATCCGCCGCACTGGCCGGGTCGGGGGCCTCACTCCGCGGGCTCACCGAACACGCGCTTGCGTTGGTAACCATGGGCCTGGTAGAGGCCTGTCACGGGGTTGTGGCCGGTCACTCGGTCTCTGGCTACGAACAGGGTGACCGGAGCGCAGGAGGACTTGATGAAGAGGGTGTCGTGGCCCAAGCAGAGTCCCGGCCCGCTATCGCCCGCACCCTGGGCCATTCCCCGTGGCCGCGGGCCTCGGTGCGTGCGGCGGCGAGGTAGAGCCGTCGCGTGCAGCCAGAGCTTCTGCGAGCGGCCGCCGAACAGTCCTCAAGCAGGCCAGACGCCGACGAGTATGTCGAAACAGGCGAAATCATAGATGTAGGATACAGATGGACCGCGCTCTGGGAGAGCTCGAGAAGAAGTTTCCACGTTTTGTGCCCGTGACGGCTCCGGCCACCTCGTGGCCGGCCGTCGCCGCCCCGGAACGCGCCATCCGCCACGCGACGGTCTGGTTGGCCGACACCTGCCCGCTCCTGAGCCGCGGAGGACGCGTCGCCGTCACGGCCGGCAGCCGGGCCTTCACGGGGTTCGTCCCCGTCCTTCGCCAGCTGGTCGGCCTTCTCCGGGCGAGAGGTCTCCAACCGTTCCTCATCCCGGCTATGGGGAGCCACGGCGGGGGCACCCCTGCGGGGCAGCTTGAAGTACTGGCGAAGGGGGGCGTCACCCCGAGCACGGTCGGGGCGCCCATCATCTGCGCCGTGCCGAGTGTTGAAGCCGGTCGGCCGGTGGCCCTCCACAGTCCCCGAGGAAATCGCCTGGCCCGGGTCTTCTGCCACCCCGCCGCGCTGGCCGCGGACGCTCTCCTCGTCGTCAACCGGGTACAGAGCCACACGGCTTTCGAGGGCGAGGTTCAGAGCGGGCTTCTGAAGATGCTGGCCGTCGGCGTCGGAGGGCCCGAAGGGGCCTCCGAGACTCACGCTCTGGGGGCCGTAGGGCTTCAGGCATCCATCCTGGAGATGTCACGAGCCCTGGCCCACCGTCTTCCGGTGGCGGGCGCTCTGGCGACGGTGGAGGACTCCCGGAAGGACCTCGTGGCCGTGGATGTCGCCGGTCCGGGGTGGGTCGCCCTGAGAAAGACAGACGCGCGGTGCCTCGCGCTGGCCCGCGAGATCGAGCCACGGCTGCCCGTGGACGACCTCGACCTCCTTCTGGTGGACTGGATGGGCAAGGACATCTGCGGGTCGGGGATGCACCCCACCGTCGTCGGTCGCCTGCGGGTCTGGGATTACCCCGACCCCGACAGGCCCAGGGTCCGTCGCGTCGTGGTCTTCAGGCTCACGCCCGGCTCGGCCGGCAACGCCAACGGTATCGGCTTGGCCGACTTCACGACGCGCCGGCTGGCCGAGGCCATCGACTGGCCCAAGACCCTGAAGAACGTCCTGACCAGCACCTTCACTAAGCGGGCCCTACTGCCGCCGGTGTTCCCGACCGACCGCGAGGCGGTCAGGGCCGCTCTCCTCACCCTCGGCCCGGTCGACCCGCGTCGTATCAGGGCCATGCGTCTCACCAGCACGGGTCAGCTCGGCCGCTATTGGGTGTCCGACGGGTTGCTCCGCGACGTCCTGGCGCGCGGGGCCAGGCTGGACGGCGAACCTTCGGACCTTCCCTTCGGAGCCGACGGGAACCTCAGGGACCTACATTAAGAGCTCTCCGCTCCTCGCCTGGCTTCCCGTAACCGATTGCAGGACCTTCAGAGCTGGCTCGGCCGCGCGAAGCGGGCCTGTGCTAGACCGGACATTGTCCCGCTCCCGGCCCTGTGCTAGAATGGTCGTTGCTGGGGAGGGGGGTCGAATAGAGTGGTCAACGCCATCCTCACCGCCGTTCACGTCGTCGTCGCCATCGGTCTCATCGTCACGGTCCTCCTGATGTCGGGCCGCAGCGCCGGGCTGTCAGGTTCCATCGCCGGCGGAGCCGAGCAGTTCTTCGGCAAGAGGAAAGGTCTCGACGAGTTCCTCGGGAAGCTGGCGGCAGGCTTCGCCATCGCCTTCCTGATAAGCTCCCTGGCCTTGAACTTCGTCCACGGCTAGAACCCCAGCGCCGGGACGCCCCCGGAACCGTTACGGGACGCCCCCGGAACCGCTACGGGACGGACCGCGAGAGACCGGAGAAGTCTCGGGCTCTCGTCCACGCCTCCGTCGTCGCTCCGCAGCCCGCACCGGGTGGTGTCAGGCCGTGTCCTCCCCGGCCATCAAGCTCCTAGGCCTCAGCAAGACCTACCGGGTCAGCCGAAAAGCTCCCGGCCTCGCCGGAGCCCTGCGGGGATTCGTCCGGCGGGATTACGTCGACCGTTCGGCGGTCCGCGACCTCACCTTCGAGGTCGGGCAGGGGGAGTTCGTGGGGCTGATCGGCCCCAACGGCGCTGGCAAGACCACCACGCTC
>DYFB01000091.1 GCA_020725405.1 Symbiobacterium sp.
CGGGTGCCGGCTGCGTCAATGGGGAGGGGTTCGCCCTTCCCCCGGAGCGGGACCCCGGCGCGGGGCGTTGCTCTGGTGAGAGGAAGGACACGTCGTCGGCTGCAGAGAAGGGGCAACCGTGATGTGCTCAGCCGTATGCGGCAGTAGAGTCGGGTCTTCGTGTTCCCGTCGGCGTGGTCCACGGCGCCTTGACCGTGCGGCGGTGGAAGCCGCCGTCTTCGGCGGGGCCGTCCTCGGCGGGGGCGGGGGCGGCTCCATGGCAGCCGGGTTGGCTCTGGGGCTTCTGGCCGTCGAGAAGGGTCCTCCGGAACTCGTCGACCCGGCCGACCTTCCCGACGACGGACTCCTTGTCACCGTCTCCATGGTGGGCAGCCCTTCGGGGAGCGCGCCCTATCCGGCCCCCGATCACTTCGTCCGCGCTCTGGAGCTCCTCACCAGCGGTCCGGGAGCGCAGGACCCGGGGGCGGTCGCAGGCCTTGTCACCAACGAGTGCGGCGGGACGGCCACTGTCAACGGCTGGCTTCAGGCGGCTGTCCTGGGCCTGCCCGTGGTCGACGCTCCGGCCAACGGGCGGGCTCACCCGACTGCGGCGATGGGGTCGATGGGCCTCCACCGGAAGCCCGGTTGGCTGTCGCGCCAAGCCGCCGTCGGCGGCGACCGCGCGGACGCGACCTACCTCGAGCTGGTGGTGGAGGGGAGTCTCGAGCATGCCGGCGGCCTGGTGCGGCAGGCCTCGACCCGCATCGGAGGCCTGGTGGCCGTGGCGCGGAACCCCGTAACCGTGGCCTATGCCCGCGAGAACGCCGCGGTCGGGGCGATCGGCCAGGCCATGGCCCTGGGGCGGGCCATGCTCGACCACCGGGATGCCGGGCCTCGGGCCGTGATCGAGGCTGCCCGCGTCTTCCTCGGTGGCAAAGTGGTGGCCGAGGGCAGGGTCGCCCGCGTCAAGCTCGATCGGAAGGAGGGGTTCGACTTGGGGGCCGTCACGGTCGAGCCCTCATCCTCAGGGCGGGCCCTGGACCTTCTCTTCTGGAATGAATACGCGGTCTGCGAGCGGGCCGGCGCCCGTCTGGCCACCTTCCCGGACCTCATCGCCACCTTCGACCTCTCCACCGGACTGCCCGTGACCACGGCCGAGATCGCCGTGGGCTCAGAGGTGGCTGTCCTCCTCGTGGACCGCCGGAGGCTCATCCTCGGCGCCGGCATGCGGGATCCCGAGCTCATGCGGCCGCTCGAGGCGGCCGTGGGGAGGGAGATGGTGAGCCATGTCTTCTGAGCGAACCGGACGCAGCTCCAGCCCCGCGCCTCAGGGTGAACCCCGGACCCTCGGCCTCCTGACCATAGGCCAGTCCCCGCGCCGGGACGTGACGCCCGATATCCAGGCCTACCTCAGAGCCCTGCCCGGGCTTCAGGCCCTCAGGGTTCTCGAGGCGGGAGCCCTGGACGGGCTTGCGCCGGCGGCGATCCGGCGACTCGCTCCGGCTGGCGGGGAGCCGGCCCTTGTGACCCGCCTGCGCACGGGCAAGGCCGTGCTCGTCGCCGAGCGGGCAATCCCGCCGCTTCTGGAAAGACAGACCCGCCGCCTCGTGGAGCAGGGGGCTGAGGTCCTGGCCCTCCTCTGCACCGGTGACCTGCCTGAAATCCGGGCGCCCGTGCCCATCCTCCGACCCCAACCCCTGATGCGGCATCTCGTCGCCGCCGCCTTCCCGGGAGCCCGGCTGGGGGTCATCGTGCCCCTGCCCGAGCAGACCGCGGACGCCCGCCGCCGCTGGGAGGCCTTCGCCCGGACGCTGACGCCCGAGGGGGCCGCCGCCGTCGAGTCCGCCTCTCCATACTCGCCCGACCCCGGCGCCCTGTCAGCCGCGGCCGCCTCCCTCCGGGCCTGGGGCGCGGGCGTGGTCGTCCTGGACTGCATGGGCTACACCCCGGCCATGAGACGCGCCGTCCGGGAAGTCTGCGCCGCGCCGGTCATCCTCCCGCGGACGGTCGTGGCCGGGGCTCTGGCCGAGGTCCTTTCGTAAGCTACCCCTTCCGGCGGTCCAGGCCGCCGCCCGCTCACTGAGAGCACTCCCTTTCCACTGGGTTCCTCTCCCCCAGGCAGCTTGGGCCGACGCGAGGCTGCTGCCTTCTCCCCGGCGAAGGATTTCCGGCCGTCGAACGACCAATATAGTCGGAGCGGTGTGGGAGGCGGAAGATGTCCACGAGCGGCTATGAGGCTGACCGGGAGTTCGCCCGGGCCCTCGCCGCCGGCGAGGCGGAAGCGGCCCGCCATCTCTGCGAAACCTACCTCCCCCGGCTTCACACGTTCATACTGCAGCGAACGGGTCTCTCGCCCGAGGAGGCCGCCGACGTGGCCCAGGACACGATAATCGCGGCTCTGCGGTCGGCCCAGCACTACCGCGGGGGCAGTTCTTTCTTGACCTGGCTGACCGCCATAGCCAAGCGGAAGACAGCCGACCACTACCGTCGGGAGAGACGACGGCCGCTCAGCCTCGAGGAGGCGGCGGCGGGAGGGCTCGCCCTGATCGACGACGGCCCCCTGCCCGACGAGGTCGCCGAGAATGACGAGGTGGCGGCCGTGGTCCACCGGGCCCTCTGGCACCTGCCGACCCGGCAGCGGGAGGTCCTTGTGCTCAAGTACGTGGACGAGCTCCCTGTGGCCGAAATCGCGGCGGATATGAGGCGAAGCGAGAGCGCGGTCGAGTCCCTCCTGTCGCGAGGTAGGGCGGCCCTGCGCCGGCAGCTTGTCGAATTGGGTCTCGGAAGGAGAAGCGGATGATGATCTCTGGTCTGATCCCTGGTCGCTTCTTCGAAGCCAACCTGGCGCGGATTCTCGGGGCGCGGGCCCGGCGGGCGGCTGGCCTCCCGCTCCCGGCCCGGGCGCTCGAAGTCGCCGTGAGCCGTTGCCTGGTCACCCTCAGGCCGCGGCACCGCTGGCCGGAGAACACCAGGGCTTATGCCTTCGTGCGGGCCCGCCTCACGGACAACCCCATCGGGGCCCTCACCACCTTCGCCGCGGTGGCGGCCGGAGCCCTCTACCTCGGCTTTGGCCGCGCTGCCGTCGACTGGCTGCGAGTCCTGCTCGGGGGGCCCGGATAGGTCCGGGCTGAAGCAAGTGCCTGTCGTTATTCGAGGGAGGGAACTTGGATGGGCAAGCGTATCGCAGCCGTCATAGCCATCTTCGTAGCCGCCAGCATGGCCTGGGCCGCTCTCGGGGCGATCACCGAGGTCCGGACGCACACCACCCGAATGGAGCTTCACAGCGCTGTGGGGGAGCTGTGGGGGAACCCGCACTTCCAGAGCGCGCCAGAGGTCTATGCCCTCGTACCCGGAACCGAGGCCCAGATGAAGACCGGCGAAACCAGCGACGAGCGCACGGCGGGTGATTCCACCGCCAGGTGGGTCACGGTGCCGGTGGAGATCACTTCCAGCGACATCCGAGTCTCGTTCGACCTCGACCCCCGCCGGAAGGGGCTCCTCTGGTTCAACACCTACAACGTGCGCTTCTCCGGGCGCTGGACGGCCGAGAACCCCTATGCCGCGGCCCGCGAGTTCGCCGTCGTCTTCCGCTTCCCCAGCTCCGAGAGCATCTATGATGATTTCACCTTCACCGTGAACGGTGAACCGGTGAACGCGGTGAGATCGGCCGAGGAAGGCCGGGTCGAGACCCGGCTGACGCTTGGTCCGGGCCAGGAGGTGGCCTTTTCGGTGAGCTACCGCTCGCGCGGCCTGGACACGTGGCTCTACCAGTTCGGGCCCGGCGTGACCCAGGTCCGCAACTTCCGGTTGGAGATGGAGACCGACTTCGCCGACGTGGACTTCCCACCCCGGACCATCTCTCCCTCGGTGAAGGAGCAAACGCCAACCGGCTGGCGCCTCGTGTGGCAGCACGAGAACCTCATCTCCGGGTTCCAGATCGGCCTGGCCATGCCGCAGCGGCTGAACCCCGGGCCGCTGGCCAGCAGAATCATCTTCTTCGCCCCCATCTCCCTCCTGTTCTTCTTCTTCGTCATCTTCGTCCTAGGTGTCCTTAGGGGAGTCAATCTCCACCCCATGCACTACTTCTTCCTGGCGGCGGCCTTCTTCTCGTTCCACCTCCTCTTCGCTTACCTGGTGGACCACATCGATCTCCACGCCGCCTTCGCCATCGCCTCCCTCACGTCGGTCGGCCTCGTCGTCTCCTACCTGCGCATCGTGACCGGGAACCGGTTCGCCTTCGTGGAGGCTGGGCTGGCCCAACTCATCTATCTCGTCCTCTTCTCCTACACGCACTTCCTGAAGGGCCTTACGGGCCTTACCGTGACGGTGGGGGCGGTGCTGACCCTGTTCGTGATGATGCAGGCCACGGCCAGGGTCGACTGGGACCGGGTGTTCGCCTCCTCCGGTCCTTCCGGTGCCCCCCGCGGCACCACCCACGGCACCCCGGGCGACCCGACCTCCGCCCCGGCCGGGCCCGACGGAAGGGGGACACCGGCGTGAGCGGAGATGGAAACAGAGATCGGAACCCAGCGGAGGTAAGGTCCCTGCCCGGCGAGGTCTGGAGCCTGATAGCCGGGACCGTCCGGCACCCGGTCGAAACCTATGAGGGGATAGCCCGGGGGGAGGGGGCTGTCCCCCGCCCCGAGGCGGGACTGGCCTTTGTCGGCCTCCTGGCCACGGCCGGCGGGCTCTGGACCGCGCTCGCCCCGAGCCGGCTCGGGGGCGGTCTCGTGCCCGCCTCGGCCGCCTTCCTGGTCGTCGCGCTGGCCATGGTCTTCGGCGTCTACCTCGCCGCCTCGACTGTAATCTGGCTCGTCATGCACATCCTAGGCGGCCGGGGATGTTTCGGGGCCGTTCTCACCGCCTGGGCGGCGAGTTACGTCCCCACAGCCGTCTGGTTCGGCGGGCTCCTCCTGGCCCACGTCGTGTTCGCTCCGGGAAGCCCCTTCAAGGCCGCCGCAAGCGGAGGCTCGGGCTACCTGGCTTTTCAGATCGTCTTCCTGGTCTTTAGTATCGCCGTGTTCCTTTGGAAAGCCCTGCTCCTCTATCTCACCCTCCGGGTGGTCGGCGGGCTCGATTTCCGGCGGATTGTGGCGGCGGCGCTCATCCTGGCCCCGGTCGCCCTCGGCTACTGGGCGCTGGGGCTCCATTTCGGGTGGTTCAAAGTGCCCGCTATCTAGGAAAGGAGGAACCGCGGAGGGGTGAGGCCCGGCCCCTTCCTCTCCTTTCCCCCGGCTCCCCTCCTCCTCCCGGCCCCCCTTTTCCTCCCGGCCCCCGGGGAGTTGGCCGGGTGTCGGATCCGGCCCTATTCCCCAGAGAGGTCGACCGTCAACAGCCGGCCTGATTGGAGCGCCTCGAGGACGTCGGCGTAGGATGCGACGGTCTGGAACATGAACCCGTAGTTCTTGACCCGCCTGAGACTGTTTCTCCAATCCCGGAGATAGGCCTCGAGGTCGGAGGCCGGGATGGTCGAGGGGTGCGGCGGGCCGCTGAAGACCACGAACCTGCCCTTCGCGCCGAGGCCGGCTATGCAGGCTCGTCCGGGTTCCAGGTACTCCTCCAGCCAGGTCTCGCCCTCGTGGAGGTACCCGTTGTCGACCTCCTTGCCCAACGTCGGGAGGTAGACGTACTCGTGGCCACCCTCGCCGGAGATCCAGACCATGCAGTTTTCTATGCCGGCCAGGTCGAGGATGGCCGACACGTTCCCCGACTGGATGGCGCACGTGCCCGCCCTGGAAAGGACGCTGTCTTCGATGTCGTACCAGAGGAACTCGGACCTCCAGACAATGCGGGCCGTCGTGCTCGGGCCCTGCCGGGCGAGGTCGTAGTAGAGCCCGGTGACCGCCCGGACCCGGTCGAGCTCTGACTCGAAGTCCTGGGCCGCGATCCAGGCCGCCAGGGGGCTCAGCCAGTTGGACTGCACCTGGAAGGTGTGGCCGACGATGTGGAGGACTTTGTCGTCCCTGACCGTATAAGAGCCCGGGAAATCGGCCGGACCGACGTAGGGGATGCCTGCCAGCGCGTTGCGGTACGCTTCGTACTCCAACGCCCGGTAGCGGGTCTTCGAGGCAGCCATCAGGGCAAAAGGTAGTTCATGCCGGGGGAGAACGGTGAGATCGCGGAGACCCTGGACGAGCCTCTGTTCCTCTTCGGACAGCGTCGCCGCGACCGCGGCCGCCGCGTCGGCAAGGTCTGCGGTCGCCTGGCCGCCTGCGGCTGCCAGGCCGGCTACCGCCCCGGCGAGGCCGGGGTCCTTGTTCCGGTCGTCCCGGCCCATGAGCGGGTACCACACGTGCTTTTCGTTCATAACCAGGAGCACCGACCTGCCGGCTGGCGGCGAGGAGAGCTCGCCGGTGGCGCCCCCGATGAAACCGCCAGCCGTCCAGAGGCCGGCCGAGCCGTCGGCGAAGATCACCACGTAGTCGCTCTCGAGCGCGCCGCGCGTGAAGTAGCGCAGGAAGGCCATCTCGACCGGCGTGAGGAGGCCTCCGCTCCGCTTGAGGGTCACGGGGAGAAGGCCCACCCGTTCGTCGATAAGACGGTAGCCGGGAACCCCGTCCGGTAGGAGGTCGGCCCGGGCCACCACCCGGTGGCGGGTGAGGTCGAGGGCCGCGAAGTCGATTGGCGTCCCCTGGGTCCGCCAGCGCTCGGAAAGCCCGGTCAGCCTCTTCTCCTCCATGTCGAGCTCGTCGGGGTCCATGTCCCATGTCGGCGGGTCGTACTCAAGGAGCTCCCCGAAGCCCGGGGTCGCTGAGGCCGTTTCGTAGAAGAGCCGGTCGGCTTGGAGATAGAGCTCGGGATGGCGGACGGCCAGGCTCCGGGTGGCGTAGAGCCCGACGCGAAAGAGGGCGTCGCCCGCGGCACGTTCCAGCGCATCCTCCCAGGCGGCGAGATGTATCTCGCGGGCCAGCTTCTCGCTCGTCCTGACCCGGGGCTTCGTGCGGACGGGGCCGTCCCAACGGTAGTAGGTGGTGGTGCCGTCCTGGAAGATCAGGGCCACATGGAGCCAGAGCTCCTTACCCGGGAAGGTGCTCACGGTGAAGCTCGCGGTCTTTCCGGCCACCCACTCTTGGGACACATTGCTGATGTCCCCGAAACGGGAGCCGATCCCCCAGCTGCGCAGTTCGGGCAGGCGGCGGTCGAAATTCACCTTTGCCGTGAACGTACCGCCGAGTGGAAGGTCGAGGACCGAACCCGGGGGAGGCGTGAAGCTGACGGCCTGAGGCAGCCCTTGCCTCGCCGAGGAGACTGCTTCGCTGGTATCCGCGGGCAACAGCGCCCCGGCGAAAGAGAGGGCGAGGGCGGTTCCACCGGCGAAGGACGCTAGCACAATGAGGACGGCCCAGACCATTGCTATCTCCCTGCGCAAGAAACCCGGCATCTCTCTGAACCTCCCTTTCCTCATCCGTTGAAGCTCACGCGGGCGGAGCGACCGGGGTCCGTCACCCGCCCCCGACAATCCGGATCCTGCCTTCCCCGAGCAGGTCCAGGACCTCATCGTAGGTCCACGTCCCTTCCGCCCCGTAGGCCGCGACCCTCGTGAACTTGTCCTTCCAGGTCAGGAGGATGCGGTGGACTTCCTCGCCCGGCATGGTGGAGACGAACGGGCTTGCGCCGAAGCTCACAAACCCTTGCGACGAGCCCAGGCCGGCAATCCACTTGGATCCCGGCTCCAGCTCCAGGTCAAGAAAGCCCTCCGTTTCGGTCAGATAACCGTTGTTGACTTCCTTTCCGAGGGCCGGGAGGTACACGTACTCGTGGCCCCCGTCGTAGCTCCATATCCAGACGGCGTAGCACTCAACCTCGGCCAGGTCCAGCAAGGCCAGCACAATCCCCGTCTGGATGGCGCAGGTCCCGGCCTTGGCCAGCACTGCGTCCTCGATGTCGTACCAGAGGAACTCTGCCTGCCAGAC
>DYFB01000092.1 GCA_020725405.1 Symbiobacterium sp.
CGGGGGTCACCGGCCCGTTCTTGCAGGCCTGCCCCCCCCCCCCCCCGGCCCCCAACCGATTCCCGGTGTGGTATGATGGATGGACGGCCGAAGGCCGGGCCCAGCTGCACGAAAGGACCGGTGATGACCCCTGCGGGAGATAAGGAGAAACCTCTACTGGGTGGGCGTGCGCGACTGGGAGCTCAAGCGCTTCCACGGAGAGGAGATCTCCACCCACCGCGGGTCGACCTATAACGCCTACATCGTCAAGGACCGGAGGACCGCCCTGGTGGACACGGTCTGGACACCCTTCCACGAGAGCTTTGTGGCCGACCTTGACCGGGAGATCGGCCTTAGGAACGTGAGCCTCATCGTCGTCAACCACACCGAGCAGGACCACGCCGGGAGCCTCCGCTACCTCATGGAGAGAATTCCCGATACTCCCATCTACTGCACCCGGAACGGCCTGGCCATGATCGAAGGCCACTTCCACCGTAAGTGGAACGTCAACGTCGTCAGGACCGGCGACAGCGTGGACCTCGGTGATTACCGGCTGGTCTTCGTCGAGATGCCCATGCTCCACTGGCCGGACTCGATGGCCACCTACGTGACCGGGGCCAACGTCCTCCTGTCCAACGACGCCTTCGGCCAGCACTACGTGGCGCCGCATCTCTTCAACGACGAGGTCGACCAGGCCGAGCTATGGCAGGAGGCCCTGAAGTACTACGCCAACATCCTGACCCCGTTCTCCGACCTCGTGAAGAAGAAGATTGACGAGATCAAGAGCCTGGGCCTCCCCATCGACATGATCGCCCCGAGCCACGGCGTCATCTGGCGGGACAACCCCATGCAGATCGTGGAGAAGTACGCCGAGTGGGCCGACGGCTACCACGAGGGGACGGTGGTCGTCCTCTACGACACGATGTGGGGGGCGACGCGGAAGATGGCCATGGCCATCGCCCGGGGGGTCGAGAGGAAGGGCCTCGGGGCCAGGCTCATCAACATCGGAAAGTCCGACCGGAGCGACGTCATGGTCGAGATCTTCAAGGCCCGGGCCGTCGTCCTCGGGAGCTCGACCATCAACCGGGGCCTCCTGGCCGATGCGGCCGCCGTCCTCGAGATGATGCGCGGGCTCCGCTTCAAGGGCAAGATAGGCGCGGCCTTCGGCTCCTACGGGTGGTCGGGGGAGTCGCCGAAGGTCATCGAGGAGAGGCTGGCCGAGGCCGGCGTGGAGCTTGTGGCCGAGGCCCTGCGGGTGAAGCACGACCCGACCGAGGAAGACCTCAGGGCCTGCGAGTCCCTCGGCGAGAAGGTCGCCGACCGGATCTCGGCCTGAGCAACCCGGAGCCGTGCCCTAGCCCTTGACGAACTCCCAGAAACCCTCCCGCCGGATGGGCTCGAAGCGGGAGGTGAAGAACCGGAGCTGCGGCGGCTCGTAGACCATCTTGAGGCCGCCGAGGGTCTCCCTCTGGGCGTGGAGGGCGATGACCGAGTCAGCCACGACGTCCATGTGGTTGTTGGTGTAGACCCTCCGGGGGATGGTCAGGCGCACCAGTTCCAGCTTGGGGAAGCGCTCCTTCCCCTCCTTGTCGCGCCCGGCCGAGACGTTGCCCCGCTCCATCCCGCGGACGCCCGAGTCGACGTAGAGGGCCGCCGCCAGGGTCTGGGCCGGGTACTCGGACTGCGGGATATGGTCGAGGAAGGCCCGGGCGTCGAGGAAGACGGCGTGCCCGCCGACGGGCCTGACCACGGGGACTCCGGCCTCGATCAGCTGGCTCCCGAGGTATTGGACCTGGCTCACGCGGAAAGCCATGTAGTCGTCGTCCACCATCTCGTAGATGCCCCGGGCCATGGCCTCCATGTCCCGGCCGGCCAGTCCCCCGTAGGAGGGCATCCCCTCGAAGACGACGACGAGCTGGGTGGCCTCTTGGTAGACCTCGAACTCGTTGGTGCAGAGAAAGCCTCCGATGTTGACGAGGCAGTCTTTCTTCCCGCTCATCGTACAGCCGTCGCCGTAGGACATCATCTCACGGAGGATGTCCCGTAGGGACCTGCCGGAGTAGCCCTCCTCGCGCTGCTGGATGAAATAGGCGTTCTCGACGCAGCGCGTGGCGTCGAACATGATGCGGACGGGACGGCCGTCGCTCCGGACGTAGCGGTCGCACAGCTCGCGCACGGCCCGAAGGTTGGCCATGGAGACCGGCTGGCCGCCAGCCATGTTCACGGTGACGGCGATGCTCACGTAGGGGATGCGGTCGGGCCCGACCCTCCTTATGAGGTCCTCGAGCTTCACGAGGTCCACGTTGCCCTTGAAGGGATGGAGGTTCTGGGAGTCGTGGGCCTCGTCGATGACGACGTCGACGAAGGTCCCGCCCGCCCGCTCCTGGTGCTCCCGGGTCGTCGTGAAGTACATGTTGCCCGGGACGTAGTCCCCCGGCCGGATGAGGATCTGGGAGATGAGGTGTTCGGCGCCGCGCCCCTGGTGCGTCGGCACCATATACTTGAACCCGTAGATGTTGGTCACGGCATCCCAGAGGTTGTGGAAGTTGCGGCTCCCGGCGTAGGCCTCGTCGCCGAGCATCATGCCGGCCCACTGGTTGTCGCTCATGGCCGAGGTGCCGCTGTCGGTGAGGAGATCTATGTAGACGTCCTTCGAGTCGAGGAGGAAGGTGTTGAACCCGGCCTTGCGGATGGCCTCTTCCCGTTCCTCCCGGCTGGTCATCCGGATCGGCTCGACCGCCTTTATCTTGTACGGTTCGGCCGTCCTTCTCTGCCGCGTCACTTAGACTGACTCCCCCTTCCGGCCGGACCGTCCCGGAGGAAGGCCGGCTCGGCCTCGGCGCCGCCGTACGATCCAGCCGGGTCCGGGCCGAGTCCGGGCCCGGCCCGCGCCTGAAAAGCGCCGCTTACTTAAGACCCACCGCTTGCACGGGAAGTTTCATAATCTCCGGAAGCGGGCCGTGAAATGCCTGAGGACGGGCGGCTCCTCGGCGAAAGCGAGGCCGCGGATGCCGTCGCGGCGGGCGAGCACCCGCCGGGCCGCCTCGACGACGACCTCGAGGTGCTGCCGCGTGTAGACTCGCCTGGGTACGGCCAGGCGGACCATCTCCAGCCGGGGGTACCGGTCAAGACCGGTGGTCGGGTCCCTGCCGGCCAGGACGGTGCCGATCTCCACTCCTCTGACGCCGCCCTCGATGTAGAGCTCGACCGCCAGGGCCTGACCCGGAAGAGCCTCGCGGCCCAGGCCCGGCAGGAACCGGAGGGCGTCGAGGTAGACGGCGTGTCCCCCGACCGGCTCGATGATGGGGACCCCGGCCTCCGCCAGGCACCGGCCGAGGTAGGCCACCTGGCCCGTGCGGTACTCGAGGTAGTCCTCGTCGAGGACCTCCCTGAGACCCCTGGCCATGGCCTCCATGTCCCGGCCGGCCAACCCCCCGTAGGTCGGAAAGCCCTCGAAGAGCACGGCCCAGACCGTGGCCCGCTGGTAGAGGTCGGGGTCACGCAGGGCGATGAAACCGCCGATGTTCGTGAGGCAGTCCTTCTTGCCGCTCATGGTGCAGCCGTCGGCATAGGCGAACATCTCCCGGACGATGTCCGGAATGGTCCGGGACCCGTAGCCAGGCTCCCGCCTCTTAATGAAGTAGGCGTTCTCGGCGAAGCGCGCGGCGTCGAGGAAGAGAGGGACGCCGTGGCGGCGACAGATGTCCGAGGTCGCCCGAAGATTGGCCATTGATACGGGCTGGCCGCCCCCGCTGTTGCAGGTGACGGTCAGCAGGACCAGGGGGACGGACGCGCCCCGCTCGCAGAGGACGCGCTCGAGGGCCTCAAGGTCGATATCGCCCTTGAAGGGGACTTCGGAGACGGGGTCGTAGGCCCAGGGGCCGGCGAGGTCGAGAGCCTCGGCCTTCCGGTGTTCGACGTGGGCCCTGGTCGTATCGAAGTGCATGTTGTTGGGGACGATGTGACCCTCTCGCACGAGGGTCGTGAAGAGGACGTTCTCCGCGGCCCTGCCCTGGTGGGTCGGGATGACGTAGGGCAGGCCCATCGTCTCCTCGACCGCGTCCCGCAGGGCGTAGAAGCTGCGGCTCCCGGCGTAGGCCTCGTCACCCACCATCAGCCCGGCCCACTGGTTGTCGCTCATGGCCGAGGTGCCGCTGTCGGTGAGGAGGTCGATGTAGACGTCTTCCGACCTGAGGCCGAAGAGGTTCAGCCCCGCCTCCTCGATGAGCCGCTCCCGTTCGGCCCGGGTGGTGCGCCGTATCCGTTCGACGGCCTTTATCCTGAAGGGCTCGACTTCAGGCCACCAGCCCGGCTCACCGTCGCCGGTGCCGCCCGGTGAGGTCGCTCCCGGACCCGCGCCGCTTCTGTCCCCTGCCACTTCCCAAGACACCTCCCGGACCCGCCCCGCCGCTAGACCAGCCTGAAGCGGAGCAAGGCCCCGACGCCGCCCATGGCCCGAAGGCGGCGGGCCGCCGGCTCGGTGGTCACGTGCCGTATCTCGGCGCCGGCGTTGGCGGCCCGGTCCATCATCTCAGCGCTGAGGTAGGCCACCTTGCGGAGCCCGCCCTCGCGCCCGCAGGCCGGGCAGGTCCCCTCCTCGAGACTGAGGAAGCCGCAGGAGCGGCACTCGGCCCCTTCCTCCTCGTAATCCTCGACCATCACCAGCGTGGCGACGGCTCCCCGTCGCAGGGCTCCCAGGGTGGCGGCCGTCCCGCTGACGGCGAGGTCGCTCGACTCCACCCCGTCGACCAGCCACTCGACAAGATCGGCGTCCCGCTTCGCGTTGACCTCGCCTATGAGGACCCGGCAGGCGGCGAGGGCGTCCTCGGGCGCGGCCGCGAGGTCGACGGCCACCTCGCCGGCCAGGTAGGGACGGAGAGAGGGGTTCAGGGCCTCCCGGAGGTCGGTCACGGGCTCTCCGGGTCCACCCACGATGAGCAAGTCGTAGTCACGTTCCCCGAAGAGCTGGCGGGCGGCGTCGGCCGTCGCCTTGACGTGCCGCGCGACATGGTCGTCGATGTGCCGCTCTATCTGCCGCTCCATGTTCCCCCGGCCGCGATGGACTCCGGTCCTCACCTGTCCCGGGACATCGGACGAGAGAAGCTGAAGCTCCTGGATCCGGCCGAGATGCGCGGCCAGGAACCGGGCCCTGGAACGGTCGATGAGGACGACCAGATACCTCGGGTAGTCGTTGAGCATGGCCGCGAGCGGCCGGACGTAAGGCGTCTCCTCCTGGACGAGGCGGTCCTTGACCGGGTGCGGGAGGTCGACGACCTCCTCGTAGTCACTGCCCGAGGCCAGGATGGCGCAGATGGACCGCGCGCCCCGGGCCCGGGCGTCCCGCACCAGGCGGTCGAGCGTGGCCAGGTCCTCCTCGGCTGACTGGCGCTGCTTGCGGGTGAGCTCCCGGCCCCCGAGGCGCGTCTTCGCGTCGCGGACCAGCTTCCTGAGCGTGCCCTGCCGTCCTCCGGCGGCCGACCGGGCGACATCGAGGTAGAGCGTTGTGACGAGATACGGAGCGAGGCGGAGGCGGGACAGGTCCTGGACCTGGCGTCGGGTGAGAACAGACGTCCGATCCCTACTCAACGATCGTGGCCTCCTTACCGGTATTGTGCCTCGCGGCTCGGCCCCGCGCTCCCGGCCCGGAGCCACCCCCCGACGGCCCGCCGGAAAGCCGGGACCCGGGCGGGCCCTAGGCCGCGGCGTCCCGGGCGAGGGTCGCGAGAGCCCGGAGGGCCAGGTCCACCTCTTCCTCGGTGTTGTAGAACGCGGTCGAGAAGCGGACGGCGTCGAGCTCGTCGACGGGCCTCGCCACGATGTTGAACCTGTCGAGCAAGGTCTCGTAGACCTTCCGCCCCGTCAGCCCCCGGAGCCGGCAGGACACCAGGGCGGTCATGAGGAGAGGGTCTCTGGTGGGGCCCAGAACCTCGACCCCGGGGATGTCCTCGAGCCCCCGGCGGAGCCTCTGGGCGAGCTCCAAGCTCCTCTCGCTGACGGCCCTGAGCCCGATTCGCTCGAGGAGGTTCAGAGACGCGGCCCAGGCCGGGTACAGGGGGAAGAGTCGCGTCCCGAACTCGAAGCGGCCGCCGTGGTCGTGAAGGACCAGGTCGCCGTCCTCGGCGTAGTCCCAGCGCTCGGCGCTCCCCCCGCCGACCCGGTCGGGCACGAGCCGGCGGAGGGCGGAGCTCGACACGTAGAGGGCCCCGGTGCCGGGCGGGCCGAGGAGCCACTTGTGCCCGTTAAGGGTGTAGTAGTCGCACCCTATCTCACCAAGGTCGACCTCGAACTGGCCCACAGACTGGGCCCCGTCCAGGAGGACCGGCACGCCGCGGGCGTGGGCCGTCTCGGTTATCTCCCGGGCCGGAAGACGGAGGCCGGTCTGGCAGGAGACGTGACTCAGGGCGACCAGGCGGGTGCGGGGAGTGATGAGGGCCTCCACCTCCTCCACGTTCCTCGACCTGTCGTCCGGCGAGAGGCGGGCGATGCGGATCCGGATACCGGTAGTCTGACGTAGATGGAGCCAGATTAGTAGGCCGGCCGGGTGCTCCTGGTCGGAGATGATGACCTCGTCGCCGGGCTCGAGCCCGAGACCATTGGCCACGATGTTGACGCCCTCCGTGGTGTTCCCGGTGAGGGCGAGCTCCGAGCCTGTCGCGCCCACGAAGGCGGCGATGCGCTCTTTGGCCTTGGCCGCCGCCGCCGCGGCCGCCTCGTAGACCCTCGGGTTGCCGGAGCCGGCGTCCTGCCACTCCCGGCAGAGCCGGAAGAAGAGCTCGCTGGTCGACCGGGGGGAGAGCCCGAGGGTGCCGGTGTTCAGGTAGCAGGAAGTGCGGAGAGCCGGGATGTCCATTCTCAGCTGCGCTATCTCAGCGGGGTCCAAAATAGGCCTCCTCCGGGTGGAACTCAGGTCGGGCTGCACCGACCGGTCCGCCGGGCCACGCAGCCCCACCCTCCTTAGGAGTTTTCTCTAGGAGTTTTCTCTGGACCGCGGGCCTTCCCTGCCGCCGGACGGGTCCCGGGACCGGCAGCTCTCGCCGCGGGCCTAGAGCACGTCCGCCCGGCCCTCGTAGACCAGCCCGCGGGCGCCGTCGAGGGTGATCACGTCTCCGTCCGGCAAAGCCCCGGTGGCCCCGGCCACCCCCACGACGGCGACCCGGCCGAGGGCTCTCGCCTGGACCGCGGCGAAAGAGGTCTCGCGTCCGGCCTCGACCACCCAGCCGGCGGCGCGAAGCATGGCCGGAAGGTAGTCCTCGTCGAGTTTGGAGGCGACGAGGATATCGCCCTCACCGACCTTGGCCAGGGCCTCGGCCGCCGTGCGGCACACTCTGGCCCGGCCGGTGACCGAGGCCGGACGGAGGCCGGTCCCCCGGGCCAGAACCTTTCCGAGGGTGTGGACCTTGATGAGGTTCGTCGTTCCGACCGTTCCCGGCGGGACCCCGGCGGTGATGACGACAATCGACCCCGGCTCGACGATGCCGCTCTGGTGCGCGGCGACCGTGGCCCGGAGGAACATCTCGTCGGTGTCCGCGGCCTCCGCGACCCGGACGGGAACGACTCCCCAGGTCAGCGTCTGCTGGCGGGCGACCTCCTCGCTCGAGGTCACGGCGATGATGGGGGCCGGCGGCCGGTGTCGGGCGACCATGCGCGCGGTGAAACCGGAGGTCGTCGCCGTGACGATGGCTCCGGCCCTGAGTCTGGCAGCGATGGTCACCGTGGCCAGGCTGATGGCTTCGGTCACCCCGCCCGTGGCCGGAGGGGGGGTCGGGCGGACACGCTCCGGCAGATCGAGGCCGGGGCCGGGGCTGCCGCCGGGTCCGCCCGGGACGGGGTAGAGAGCCATCTCGGCCCGGGAGGCGATGCGGGCCATGGTCCGGACGGCCTCGACCGGGTAGCGGCCGACGGCCGACTCGGCCGAGAGCATCACCGCGTCGGTGCCGTCGAAGATGGCGTTGGCGACGTCGCTGGCCTCGGCCCGGGTGGGCAGCGGCCGGGAGACCATCGACTCGAGCATCTGGGTCGCGGTGATGACCGGCTTCCCGGCCGCCATGCAGCGGGCGATGATGTCCTTCTGGATGAGCGGAACGTCCTCCTCGGGGACCTCGACGCCGAGGTCGCCCCGGGCGACCATAAGGGCGTCGGCCGCGCCGATGATGGCCTCGAGGTTCTCGATCCCTTCGAGACACTCTATCTTGGCCACGACCATCTGCCGCCCACCCCGGCTCCGCAGGAACTCCCGGACGGCGACGACGTCTTCCGGCCGCCGGACGTAGGAGGCGGCGACGAAGTCGGCCCCCTCCTCGAGGGCCATCTCCAGGTCGGCCTCGTCCTTCGGCGAGAGGTAGGGGACGTCGAGACGACGACCCGGGAGGTTGATCTTCTTCCGGTCGCCGAGGACCCCGCCCGATCTCACCCGGCAGACGACGGCCGGGCCTCGGACCTCGGTGACCTCCAGGGCCAGGTTCCCGTCGTCGAGGAGGACCTGGTCTCCGGGACGGCACAGGTCAGGCAGGGCGGGGTAGTCCACACTGACCGCCTCCGTCCCTCCGGGGACGGTTTCGGTGGTGATGGTGAAGGTCTGGCCGTCGGTGAGGGTCACCGGGCCGGCGGCGAAGGTTCCGAGCCGTATCTCCGGACCGCGAAGGTCGAAGAGGACCCCGACGCGGCGACCCTCAAAGTCGGCCCAGGCCCGCCTGAGGGCCGCGAGCCTGGTCCGGTGCTCGGCCTGTGACCCGTGGGAGAGGTTGAACCTGGCCACGTCCATGCCGGCGGCGATCATCCGGGAGATGGTCTCCGCGGTCTGACTGGACGGACCCAGCGTGGCTACTATCTTGGTGCGGCGAAGGCGTTCGCCGGCAGGTGGTTTCATCAGGGCTCATCCGTTCTGTATCGCTCGGGCCGTTCGCTCCCGGCCCGGCCCGACTAGATGGCCAGGACCCTCGCCAGCTCGTAGAGCTTGAGGTCTATCTCCTTGCTCCGGGTGACGACCTCGGGGAGGGGGACCGCCGAGACCCGGCCGCTCCGCCAGGCCGTCATGTTGCCAGGGTCTCCGGCCAGGAGGAGGTCGACCGCGGCCGCTCCCATCTGGCTGGCCAGGGTGCGGTCGAACCCGGTCGGCCGCCCGCCGCGCTGGACGTGCCCGAGCACGGTCACCCGGGTGTCGAGCCCCGTCCTCTCCCGGACCTTCGCTCCGAGCTCGACGGCTGAGGCGGCGCCCTCGGCCACGACGATGACGCTGTGTCTCTTGCCCTTCTTGTAGCTCGCCAGAATGCCCCGGCAGAGCTCCTCGAGGTCAAAGCCGATCTCCGGGACGAGGATGGCCTCCGCCCCGCCGGCAAGTCCGGCGGCCAGGGCGATGAACCCCGTGTCGCGTCCCATGACCTCGACGAGGAAGACCCGGCTGTGAGAGAGAGCCGTATCCCGGAGGCGCTCGATGGCGTCCAGGGCCGTGTCCACCGCCGTATCGAAGCCTATCGAGTACTCGGTCTCGGGGATGTCGTTGTCGATCGATCCCGGGACGCCGGCCACCGCCACCCCTCGCTCGGCCAGGGCCAGAGCCCCGCGGAGCGAGCCCTCGCCGCCGATGACCACCAGGCCGTCGATACCGGCCTCCTCCAGCCGGGCATAGGCCTCGTCCTGTCCCTCGGGGGTCCTGAACCTGTCGGACCGGGCTGTTTCGAGGATGGTCCCGCCGCGGTGGATGATATCCGCGACGGAGCGCTCGTCGAGGGGTCGGGTGTCCCCGTCGATGAGCCCGGCGTAGCCCCGGAGGATGCCCGTGACGTAGAGTCCCTCGTAGACGGCCTTCCGGACCACCGACCGAATGGCCGCGTTCATCCCGGGGGCGTCGCCGCCGCTGGTGAGGACGCCGATGCGCTTCAGTCGACGCCTCATCCAGGCTCATCCTCCTCCAGTTCATTGGGGGCGCCGGCCAGGAAGGCGGAGACGGCTTCCCGGGCCGCCTCCTCCTGGTCGGCCCTGACGACGATATCGACGGAGTCCACTCCGATGTAGGGCGAAAGCCCCCGCGGCCGCACCTCGGCCGCTACTCCCTCCGCGGCCAGAAAGTCGCGGATCATCTCCGCCAGAGGCAGGTTGGGCGCGGTGTGGACGACCACCCAGTCGCCGGCGTGACCCGGGGTCATCACGACCCGGGCTGGAGGACCCATATCTCCTGGTCCTCGGGGAGGTCCCCGCTCCGCAGGGTGACCTCACTCGACTCCAGCACCCTTACCCCGGACTTACCCTCCAGGAAGGGGCCTTCATCGGATATCTGCCAGTCGGCGATGGCCGGGGTCCTATAGTGCATGGGGATGACGATCCTCGCCCCCAGGAGTTCGGCCACCCGGGTCGCCTGGGCGGCGTCGATGGTGTAGACCCCCCCGACGGGGATGAAGAGGACGTCCACTCGGCCGACCCGCTCGATGATCTGGACCGAAGGAATCTCACCGAGGTCTCCGAGGTGGAGAAGGCGGAGGTCCCCGATCTCAATGAGGAAGAGACCGTTCTTCCCCCGTCCCGAGGCCCCCTGGACGTTGTCGTGGTAGGTCCCGGGAATGCTCCGGACCGTCACGTCCCCGAGAGTTTTCTCCACCTGCGCCCAGTCGCCGTCGGCAAGACCTCTCAGCACCTCCGGGTCGCCCTCCACGCTGGCGACGCTGTTGTGGTCCCAGTGCTCGTGGCTTACGGTCACAAGATCGGCCTGGAAGCGGCGGTTCCCATAGCCCATGGTCCCCCCGTAGGGGTCGGTCAGGATGCGGACGCCTCCCGGCGAGGTGATGAGAAAAGCCGCGTGTCCAAGCCACTGGACCACGACGCCGGGCTCTTCGCCCCCGTTCCCGCCTGTTCCGCCGTCACTTCCCTGGTCCAACGTGTCCCCTCCCCGACAGCCGGCGACCGGCGCGATGGACGCAGCGACGAGGAAGAGGGAGATGATGACCGGAATCGCTGGCCGCGGCCCGTTTCCGAGCCCATGGGGGCTCCTTCGCGTCACTGAGGTCACCTTCGATGGTCCGTCGAATGATCAGCTTCGATCCGTAGACAACCTGGTATTCTCCCCGCCGCCGGGGTGTCCCTTCCAACCCGGCGAGCGGTCTCGGCGGGCGGGGGCCCCGGGCGAGCACCTCACCGCGCGGCCCCGGCGGAGCGGTGGCCGCCGGCGACCGCCGGAGACCGGTCCCCGGACTTCTTGAGGAGCTTCTCGAGCTGACGCCGGCCGGAGGCCAGGAGCTCTATGGCGTAGCCCGTCGGGCAGAAGTGCAGGCACCAGAAGCGCCGGCTCAGGATGCCCATGACCAGGACGAGGATGAGCAGGAGCCACCGCACGTTGCTGCCGGTGAAAGTGAAGAGGGTGCCGAAGGGCTCATAGCCCGAGGTCGCCGGAGAGCGGGTGAGAAAGGCCACAAGGAGAGCGCCCCAGACGAGGACGGGGCGGACAGCCCGGAGGAGTCGCGCTATGCGGCGGCTCGGACTCACTCCGCCACCGCCGGCCAGGGCCAGGATCTCCTGAAGGGCGCCGAACGGGCATATCCAGTAGCAGTAGATGTTCCGGCGGAAGACCAACACAGTCACGACGACGCCGACGAAAACGACGTACCACACGAGATGGGCGGTATCCAGGGGCGGTACGCGCCCGAGGAGGAGCCCGGCGATGCTGGTGAAGGTCAGCGGGGCGGCCAGCCAGAAGCCGACCGCGGCAAGAGAAGCGGCAAGTGTGACCCATCGGACGGCCGCGCGCCCGGCTCGGACGCCGATGACGGCGACGAGCCAGAGGGCGGCGACGACCATGGCCTCGGTTGAGAGCCTGAGGTCTCGTTCGCCGGCCGGAGGCGTGAGCCCGAGCCGGCCGGTGGCGATGGCGTGGGCGGCCTCTCGGACACCGTCGGCTATGCCTCTTGACGTGAAGGTGGCGCCCGTGACCGCGTCGACGTCAACCCCGAGGGTCAGGGCATCGGAGACCCTTCGGCCGGCGAAGCCGGCTATAAAGCCCGCCTTTTCGACCTTGTTGTACCATGTCGTCCATTCGGTGTGCTCGACGACAAGAACGTCAAGGATCTTCCCGGTCGGGTCGACAACCACGGCGGTCAGCACCGGACCCTCGTAACCTGTTCCCGACCCGAGGCCGACGTAGGCCACGGTCTCACGATGGCCGTCCCGGACAGAGACAGCCTCGTAGACAACTGGCTCGGACGAGCGCTTCACGAACTCGTCGGCCTCGGGAACGGCCGCCCGGAAGAGGGCGAGATAGTCGGATTCGTGGACGATCAGAAGCGGGAGGAGGTAGGCGGCCACCAGGGTCAGAACGGCCATGATGGTCAGGAGCCTGGCCCTTCTTTCCAAGTCCTAGCGCCTTCTTTCGTTTCGGATGAGTATCGCTGATGATCCCAGCCGGGAGTGGATTGTTCAGGACAGCGCAGATGCTAGCACACAATGCCGCGCATCTCCGTAGCTGGGGCTACAATGGTGACCCCGCCTTGGGCGAAAGGCTCAGATTATCACGACTTCCACGGTGCCGGGCCCGAGCAAGTCGGTTATGGCTTCGAGGACATCGGGTTCAGGCTCTATCCAGCACTGGCGGTCGGTCAGAAGCTGCCGCCCGCAGGACCGGAACCTCAGGTAGACCGGTGAGCTCCCCTGGTTGAGCTCGAAGATGGCCCGCAGCCGCTCCAGGGTCTCCTGGGTCTCGAACTCGGGCGGGATGTCCACGTTGACCCGGGTTGTCTTCTCAGTCTCAAGAGTCTCGATTTCATCGGCCAGGACCTTGGGCTCTTCATCCTTGTAGCTCACCCGCCCCCGCACGAGAACCACGGCGTCCTCGTGCAACAGGCCGGCGTATCTCTCATAGGTCCTGGGGAAGACGATGACCTCCACCGGGCCGGTGAGGTCCTCGATCGTGGCAAAGAGCATGAGCGAGCCGTTCTTGGTGATGATCTTCTTGGTCCCGGTGATCATCCCGCCGATGGTCACCCGTTCGTCCTCCCGCCTGTCGCCGAGGTTGGCGCTGGCCACCGTTCCGGCCCCGGCCAACCTGGCCTGGTACTGGACGAGAGGGTGCCCGCTGACGTAGAACCCGAGGGCCTCCTTCTCCATGGCCAGAAGGCTCGCTTGCGGCACGGGGTCGCACGGCGGGAGGGGCGGCTGGACCTCCTCGCCGCCTCCGCCGGGGCCCGCGAACAGACTGAGCTGCCCCTCCCGCTCGATCTTCTGCGCTCTCTGCGCGGCCTCAAGATCGCGGTCCAGGGCCAGGAGGTACTGGCCGCGGGTACCGCCCAGCGAGTCGAACGCCCCCGCCTTGATTAGGCTCTCTATGGCCCTCTTGTTCAGGAAGCGTAAATCGACGCGGCGACAGAAATCATAAAGACTCCGGAACGGGCCGCCCTGCTCCCGCACCGCCTCGATGGCCTCAATGGCCGCCTCTCCCAGATTCTTCACTGCCGACAGCCCGAACCGTATCTTCCCGCCGCTCACCGTGAACTCGGCCCGGCTCTCGTTGACGTCCGGGGGCAGGACTTCGATGCCCATCCGGCGGCACTCGTCGATGTAGTAGGCCACGCGGTCCGAAGAGCCCATGACGCTGGTCAAGCTGGCGGCCATGAACTCGACGGGGTAGTGGGCCTTGAGCCAGGCGGTCTGGTAGGCCACAAGAGCGTAGGGAGCCGAGTGCGACTTGTTGAAGCCGTAGCCGGCGAAGCGCTCGATGAGGTCGAAGACCTTGTTGGCCACGTCCGGGGCCACCCCGTTCGCCTCGGCCCCGGCGACGAATTTCTCCCTCTGGGCGGCCATAACCTCGGGGCTCTTCTTCTTGAAGGCCACCCGGAGAAGGTCGGCCTCGCCCATCGAGAAGCCGGCCAGGAGGCTCGCCACCTGTATGACCTGTTCCTGATAGACCATAACCCCGTAGGTCTCGCCCAGGACCCCCTCAAGGGCCGGGTGGGGGTACTCCACCCTCTTCCGGCCGTGCCGACCGTCGATGAAGTCGTCGCGCATGGCCATGGGCCCGGGACGGAAGAGGGCGACCGAGGCGACGAGGTCCCCGAAGGTCTCGGGGCGCAGGCGTCGGAGGAGGTCGGTCATCCCGGAGGTCTCGAACTGGAAGACCCCGGCCGTGTCGCCCCGGCAGAGCATCTCAAAGACGGCGGGGTCGTCGAGGGGGATGGCGTCGATGTCGATAACCTCGCCCCGGCTCCGCTCGACGGCCTTGACGGCCTCCTCGATGACGTTGAGGGTCCGGAGCCCGAGGAAGTCCATTTTGAGGAGCCCGAGGGCGCTCAACGTGTCCATCGGGAACTGGGTCACCACGGCCCCCTCCGGAGTGCGCTGGAGAGGGATGATATCGATGAGGGGCTCAGCGGCGATGACCACCCCGGCGGCGTGGACGGAGGCGTGCCGCGGCAGGCCCTCGATGATGCGGGCGAGTTCGAGGAGTTGGGCGACCCGCGGATCGGAGGAGGCGGCTTCCCGGAACTCGGGGGCCATCTCGAGCGCCCGCTCGAGGGTCACCCCCGGACCAAAGGGGACCATCTTGGCGATGCGGTCCACCTCGCCGAAGGTCATTTCCAGGGCCCGACCGACATCCCGGATGGCCGCCCGCGCGGCCATCGTCCCGAAGGTGATGATCTGGGCCACCCGGTCTTCGCCGTAGCGCCCGACGACGTAGTCGATGACCCGGTCCCGCTTCCTGTCGCAGAAGTCGATGTCGATGTCGGGGAATTCGGCTCGGTGGGGGTTGAGGAAGCGCTCGAAGATGAGGTTGTGCCTCAGCGGGTCGATGTTGGTTATCCCCAGGCAGTAAGACACCAGGCTGCCGGTTACCGACCCGCGGCCGGGGCCGACGGGGATCTTCTCGCGGTGGGCGAAATCGATGAAGTCCCAGACGATGAGGAAATAGTCGGTGAACCCGAGGTTGCGGATTATCTCCATCTCGTGGGCCAAGCGCCGGCGGGCCTCCTCGCTGGGGGCGGGGTAGCGGCGATGGAGCCCGTCCCAGCAGAGCTTCTCGAAGAAGGACTGGTTGTCGTAACCCTCCGGGACGACGGCCTTGGGCAGGCGGGTCAGCCCGAACTCGAACTCGAAGTCGCACCTCTCGCTGATGGCCAGTGTGCTGGTGAGACTTTCGGGAACCTCCCCAAAGAGAGCCCACATCTCCTCGGCCGACTTGAGGTAGAACTCGTCAGACCCGAAGCGCAGCCGGTCGGGGTCGTTGATCGACTTGAGGGTCTGGATGCACAGGACGATGTCGTGGGCCCGGGCGTCCCGCCGGTCGATGTAGTGGACGTCGTTCGTGGCCACGAGGCCGAGGCCTAGCTCCCGGGCCAGGGCGATGAGGCCGGCGTTCAGGGCTCTCTGCCCCTCGAGGCCCTGGTCCTGAAGCTCGATGAAGAAGCTCTCCGGCCCGAAGATGTCCCGGTAGCCGGCGGCTGCCTCCCGAGCCCCCCCGACATCACCCCGGGCGAGGAGCTCGGCGACCTCGCCGGCGAGACAGCCCGAGAGAGCGATGAGGCCCCGGTTATGGGCGGCCAGGAGCTCCCGGTCGACCCTCGGCTTGTAGTAGAAGCCCTCAAGGTGCCCAAGGCTGCAGAGTCTGACGAGGTTCCGGTAGCCCTCCTCGTTCGCGGCCAAGAGGGTGAGGTGGAACGAGTCGTCATCGACGCGGGGAGTCCGGTCATGCCTCGTCCGGCGGGCCACGTAGACCTCGCACCCGATGATGGGCTTCACCCCGACCGCCCGGCAGGCCTTATAGAACTCGACCACCCCGTACATGACCCCGTGGTCGGTCACGGCCATGGCCGGCAGGCCGAGGGCCGCCGCCTTCTCAGCCAGACCCTTGAGGCGGGCGGCACCGTCCAGCAGGCTGAACTCGCTGTGGACGTGCAGGTGAACGAACTGCCGCAAGAATTACCCTCCCCGCGAATACCTATTGCCCGTGAGCGCCGATGGCGGTGAAACGGGTGCCCAGCTTCAGTGCTGAACTGGCCCTGACGTTCAGCCTCGCCCTGGGAGTCGTTCTGGGCGGCTCCCTCTTCGGGGCCATCGGCGGCCTGCTCGCCGGCTACCCCGCCCGGACCATGTGGCGCCTGGCCGGCGACCTCAAGCTGTGGGCCGTGGTGACGGCCCTCGGCGGGGACTTCGAGACCTTCCAGCGCCTCGAGCAAGGAATCCTACGAGGGCAGTTTCTGGACCTCGGTAAGCAGCTCCTCCTCCTCGCCGCGGCCTTCGCCGGGGCCCACTTCGGAGCCCTGCTCGTCCTGGCGGCCTCCGGTGTGCGGCGGTAGCCGGCCCCTGCGGCGGCGGCTCCCCGCGGCCGGCCTCGGCGCCTTCTTCTCCGGCCCCGACCGCCGGCGGAGCGCCGCCCTCCTCACCCTCGGCTTCCTGGGCGGCCTCGTCGCCGGCGTCGCCGGCATGGCGGGCCGTCTAGACGACATGGCCATCCAGCGCGACGAACTCCTTGTTAAGGCGGCTGACCTTGAGATAAGGGTGGAACGGCTCCAGGAGCGCCTCGACCGCGTCCTCGCCGGTGGGCCGGGGCCCGTCGTCCAGGAGGTCACCCTCAACCTCCAGGGTCTTGACGAGGTGACCCGGCTCAGAGTGCGTTTCGAAGCCGCGGCCCTGGTGGACGACCTCATCGGCAAGAAGGTCTCCGACCTCGACCCGGCCCTCGCCTTCCATCTCCTCCACGGCCGGACGCTCAGGATCGAGGGCCGGACGGTGGCCCTCCGCGTCCTGGCCGTCGTTCTCGGGCCCGAGACCGCCTATTGGGTGGAACTCGAGGTGCTGCCGGGCGACGGGCCTCCCCCGGGATAGGCGGGGCGGGACCTGGTTCCGCCCCGCCCCCCCCGGGCCGGACCCGGCCGACAGGTCCGCGCCGGCCGCGCCACCCCTCCTTGCGGGCCGGTCGCGCCCACCCC
>DYFB01000093.1 GCA_020725405.1 Symbiobacterium sp.
CCTACTGGCAGGCCCAGGGCCTCATCAGCTTGCACGCCACATACCGCACACTTCGTCAACCTTGCTGAACCGCCGGATGCGGACCCGCATGTCCGGTGGTGTGGGAGGACGGGGAGCGAGACGCTCCCCTCCTACCCGATTACCCCCGCCAAAGCGGTGGACCGGGCGGTGGCCCCGCTTCCGCGGGCGCCCGGGTTGTCCGGGTGCGCAACGGGCGATGAGAATGAGGTAGAATCGAGCCAGGGAAAGTCATCCCCGCCAGGGAAAGACAGCTCAAGAACCTACGCGGAGACCCACCCTGTCTCTGGGAGATGCGGGTGGGTCGACGCGGGAGCCGCGGGGCAGAGGACATGAGGACCGGAAGGGGATGCCCGGGCCGGAGGTCCGGCCGGGGCGGCCGGAGCGGACGGGCCGGGCGGGGCGCCCAGGCCGGACGGCGCACGCGTCTTATCTTGTCGGCCGTCCTCGCCTTCGTCCTCCTCGTCCCGCTCTCCGGTCCGGCCCTGTCCGCCCAGCCCCTTCCCTCCCAGCCCCGCTCGTCGGTGTTCTCCGACGTCTTCGGGGACAAGGCCTTCTACTTTGACTTTCTCGGGTCCATCGGCATCTTCAGCGGCGACCGGGGCCCGGGCGGGCCGGCCCGCCCGGAGGGCGTCCTGACCCGGTCGGAGTTCGCCGTGATCGTCGTCCGCCTCCTCGGGGCCGAAGCCGCGGCCGCCCGCCTGGCGGGCGACGAGCCGCCCTTCGCCGACGCGGGCGAGACGCCGGCCTGGGCCCGCGGAGCGGTGAACTACTGCGCCGCCCAGGACATCCTCCGCGGGTCGCCCGGACCCGACGGCTCGGCGCCCCTCCTCCGGCCGCTCGCGCCGGTCCAGGGGGCCGAGTCCCTGGCCATGCTCATCCGGGCCCTCGACAACGACCGCGGCCTCACCGGCTACTGGCCGAGCAACTACATGCTCCGGGCCTACGAAATCGGGCTCCTGACGGTGCCCGACGACCCCCGGAGCTGGCGGACCATCGGACCCGTGACCGAGCTCACCCGGGCCCAGATGGCTCTTCTGACCTACAACGCCTTCTTCTGCGGCCGCGGCTACGATCCGGCCTACGCGGGGTCGCCCGAGGCCCTCCGCCGCCCGTCCCTGGCCTCCGGGCGCACCGGCTACGGGCAGGTCCGCGACGTGGACCCCGCCCGGCGGGTCCTCGAGCTCGTGGGGGGCCAGTTCCTCCCCCTGGCCGGCCGGGTGACCCTCTACGGTTCGTCCTCCTTCGAGGGGCTTCTCGGACGGAGAGTCTTCTACGCCCGGGCCGGCTCCGGAGAGGTGGCCTACCTGCGGGCCCCGGGCACCCCCGGCGCCGTCGAGGGCGTCGTGGCCAGGGCCGCCGGGCGCTCCCCCGCCGACGGCCTGGACCTCGTGCTCGCCGACGGCGGCCGGACCCTGCCGGTCTCGCGCTCGGCCCTCGTCCGCCTGAACGGGTCGCTCCACGAGCCGTCCGACCCGCTCCCAGACCTGCCCCTGACCGGCGCCCTCGTGCGGGCGGTAACCGAAGACGGGCTCGCCACCTATCTCGACCTTACCGCCTACGACATCCCCGAGGCTCTCCTCCTCCGCTGGGACCCGCCCCCCGCGGCTCCAGACGCAGAAGGAGCGGCGGGAAGCTGGGGAACGGGCGGGACCCGGTCGGTCGGGGAGGCGACCGGCGGAGTCAGGGGCACGGTTACTCTCCGCCTCGCCTCCGGAGAGGTCGTCACCCTGACCGTGCCAGCCGAGGCCCGGCTCCAGCGCGGGGGAGACCCCGTCGCCCTTGAGGACCTGCGGGAGCTCTCGGTCGTGGCCGCCGCCACGCGCGGGTGCGCGGGGAAGGAGGCCCTCCTTATCAGGGTCGGTCCCGGGAGCTTTGTCCGGACGCTTCTGGAGGTCGCCACGAGCTACACCTCTCCCGGGGAGTTCGTGACCGAGGTCGTCGTTCCGAGCCCCGGAGGCGAGCCCGTGGACTACCCGGTCGAGCCGTGGGTCCTCCCGGAGCTCGAACGGCTCACTCCCGGCGAGGACATCCGCCTCACCCTGAACTGGGCGGGCCGGGTCACCTACATCGGGGACCACGGCCCGTGCGCCGGGCACCCCACCCTGGTGAAGATAGAAAGGGTCCTCGAGCGGACGGGGAGCCTCCTGGTGACCGTGGACCACCGGGGCCAGGCCTACACCCTCGAGGCTGGTCCGGCGACGGTCAGCGCCTCGAGCTTTAGCCCCGGGAGCCTCGGACGGATCAACGTCGGACCGGACGGGCAGGTCATCGCCTTCATCCCTCTGACCCTCGACGCCGCCTTCTACGAGATCTACTACGTCGGTGAGGACACCCTGGGCCTCGGGCGCCACGGTCGCTTCTGGGCCGTCGGGTCCGGGGATCTCGTCGTCTACGAGTCGCTTCCGGGCGCCCCGACCCTCGCCGGTGCCTACCTCGGCCTCGACGCCCTCCGACCCGGGGACATCGTCTTCGTTGACAACCCCTCCGCCCCGAGCGTCCTCCTTATCTACCGCCCCACGGCCGGCGGCTGAGAGCCGAGGCAGGATTTGCCCTGCACGCCTGGAAGTCAACCCGAGTCCTACCTGCCTGAACCGACTCCGCGGGCCCGGGCGGAGCCGCCTTGCCACCCCCGGGCGGAGGGGAGGGGAAATCATGCGAAAGACTAGAAAGGCGCCCTCTCTCCTCGCCGGCCTGACGGCTCTCTGCCTCGTCGCCTCGCTCTTCGGCTACGGGATGGGAACCGCTCAGGCCGCCGACACGACCGTCTCGACGACCTTCTTCTCCGACGTCACCGGCGAGCAGGCCCAGTACCTGAGCTTCCTCGGGGCCCTAGGCATCTTCCGCGGGGACGCCGGCTTCGGGGGTCCGTGCCGGCCGAATTCGACCCTCACGCGGAAGGAGTTCGCCGTCGTCGTCGTCCGGATGCTCGGGAAGGAGGCCCAGGCGGAGCTCTTCCGGGACGTGCCGACGCCCTTCACCGACAACGCGAGCATTCCGAGATGGGCCAGAGGCGAGATCAACGTCTGCTACAACGAGGGCATCATCACCGGCATCGCCAATCCGGGCGGAGGCTTCCGCTTCGAGCCTGACAGCCAGGTCACCGGAGTCCAGTGCGTGGCCATGCTCACCCGGGCCATGAAGAACGACAAGGGCCCGACCGGAGTCTGGCCTTTCAACTACATGTCCTGGGGTCTGGATACGGGCCTCATCCCCGAGAGCGATCCCGGCGAGTGGGACTTCATCTCCACCAACGCGAACGTGACCCGGGCCCAGATGGCCGCGCTGACCTACAACGCGCTGTTCCTCCACTGCGGGTTCGAGCCGGCCTCGACCCCGGCCCAGTGGGTTGATCCGGCCCATCCGTACTACACCCGGGCCCCCCTCGCCGACGACTTCATGGTCTACGGGCAGCTCCTGTCCTACGACCTGGCGGCGAAAACCGTGACCCTCGCTCCGGGCGGGGCCCTCGACCTCGCCGACCGCCTCATCATCGGCGGCGATAGCCTGGACAGCTTCCTCCTCCGGGACGTGTTTGCGGTTCTCCGGGCGGGCAAGGTCGTCTACATCGGCTCCGAGACCCCCGGCACGACCGTTCGGGGGACGTTCGCCTCCTGGGTCGGGCCGGTGGCCCCCGAGGGATACACCTACATCGAGCTCCAGGGCGGCCAGCGCGTGCGCTACACCGGGGCGACCCTCATCAGCCGGAACAACGAACCGGCCCAGCCGTGCCCGGTGGTCCTCAACGCCGGGTCGAACCTCACCATCACCGTCGAGAACGGGGTGGCGACCTACGTCCGCTCCTTCTACGAGGACTACCCGAACCTGGTCGTGACCGACGTCGACGTCTTCGCCGCGCCGGCCCCCGGCGGGCACATCGGCAATGTGACCCTTGGTACCAACGGAGGAGCCGTCCTGTTTAAGGTCTACGCCGACACGGTCATCAAGCTGAACGGGCTGCCCTCCAGCCTGGCCGACCTCCGGGATTACGACATCGTCTACGTCGCCTCCATCGCCGAGCTCGGGGTGGGAGCCCTGGAGATAAGCGCGATGCGCGACCAGGTCTCGGGTGAGGTGAAGGAAGCTCCGGCCAAGTCGTGGACGAGCCCGACCGACTACGAAGTCATCGTCACGGTGGAAGTCCGCCCGGGCGTGACCCGGGACCTCACGATGGACCCCCTGATCAAGGACTTCGTCTTCGCCCACGCGGGGGTCGGGGAAACCTGGTACTTCTGCCTCAACCGGAGCGGGCTCGCCCGGTACGCTGACGAGGTGCCCGGGCCGCCGCCGGAAGTGCTGGTGGCCAAGCTGACCCAGTTCCAGGACCGGGCGGCGCCGAACAAGGACATCCTCTCCCTCGACGACCACGGAGTCGCCAAGCAGTTCCCGACGACCATCGACCCGGTGCTGGTTAACCCCTACATCGGCTACGTCTGCTTCGTCCTCATCGTGGACGGGGAGGCGGTCGACTTCGATCCGGTCGACCACATCGACGCCTACTGGCAGGTCCTCAGCGTCGACCGGACGGCGAGGACGATGACCATCCGGATTCTGGGCGGTAGTGAGGTCAGGTTCATCAACAACCCGAACCTCGCCGTCTACCAGTGGAACAACGCCGTCTCCGGTGGTTGGAAGATCGCCGGGCACATCGGCTGGAGCGGGCTGTCGGTCGGTGACTGGCTGGTCATCGACGACGAGACCCCGACCGTCTTCGTCCTCCGGATGTGGAACGGTGACCCGGAGCCGGCCGGATCGCCGGGTCCCGCCTGGTGACGCCGGGAGTGTCTTGGAGCGCGGATGGCGGCGGGGGGCGGCACCTCGCGGTGCCCCCCCCCGCTCCGGGCCGCCGATATGCTGTAGCGCATTACTTGGTTGCGCAACTCGCTTAATAGAAACCGGGGGCCCGCTGCCTGGATAGACAGGAAGATGCCGGCCTGGTGTCGATTACCTTAGAACGTAGGTATGCTGTACTATACCCACCCCCATAACTGGACGACATCCGGCGCAGGAAAGGAGGTGGTAACGAATGCGCAAGCTTCTAGTCTCCGCACTGGTTCTGGCGATGGTCACCTCCTTCGCGGGGATGGCCTTCGCCGCCTCCACGACCAGGCTTCACGTCTTCTCGGACGTGACCAACGAGCAGCAGGCCTACTACCTCAACTTCCTCGGCTCGCTCGGCTACTTCCGGGGGGATACGGGTCCCGGCGGTCCGGCGCGGCCCAACGACACGCTGACCCGGGCCGAGTTCGCCGTGGTCGTGGTGCGGATGCTGGGCAAGGAGGGGCTGGCCACGATGATGGCCGGCTTCACGCCGCCCTTCAGCGACGCCGCGACCATCCCGGGCTGGGCGGTCGGAGCCATCAACGTCCTGGTGAACCTGGATATCCTCCGGGGTAACCCGGACGGGACGCTCCGTCCGAACGACTCGGTGACGGGGGCCGAGGCCATCGCGATGCTGACGCGGGCCCTGCAGAACGACAAGGCGGTCTCCGGCGTGTGGCCGATGAACTATCTCACCTGGGCTTACGAGAACGGTCTCATCGACCCGCTCGCCGACATCACCTCCTGGAAGTTCATCGCCCCGATCGGTCCGATCACGCGGGCCCAGATGGCGTTCCTGACCTACAACGCCCTCTGGATCGAGCGCGGTTGGAACCCGGCCGCGACGCCGGCGCCTGACTTCACCCTGCCCTCGCTCATCGACTCCATCGCCGCTCGGGGCATCGTGGAGGGCTATGACCTGGCCAACTCCAAGGTGACGATCGACGGGTTCGCGGTCGACCTCGCCTCGGTGGTCACCCTCTACGGCGGGGCCAACCTCGACGCCTTCCTCTATCGCGCGGTGATGGTGGCCTTCGACACGACCGACAAGGTGGTCTGGCTCGGCACCGATCCGGGCGCCGTCGTGACCGGGGTCTTCGAGGCCTGGGTTGAGGACACGACGACCACGCCCAGCAAGTGGTACATCGAGCTCACCGACGGCCGGAAGGTCCAGTTCGTGCCGGATACCGGCGGAACCGGGACCACCAAGTTCCGGGTGAACGGCGGCGCGCTCCTGACCTACAAGGGCGCCGACCCGGGTGGTGTTGAGGACCTTGACGTCGCCAACGCCAGCCTGACGATCGTCCTCGATGACAGCAACGTGGCGACCTACGTCACGGTGTTCAAGGAGGACTTCGCGGTCTGCTACGTCACGGGCAAGACGACCGAGACCGACCCGGCGACTCCGCTCCTCGGGACGGTGACGCTGGCCGGGGACGTCCCGGGCACCCTCAACGTGACGACTGCCACGAAGTTCACCGGGGCCGTCGCGAGCTTCGCCGACCTCAAGGCCGGCGACCTCGTCTACGTCGCCTCGGTGGGCATGGCCAGGAGCGACGCCTACGCCATCGACACGGTGAAGAACTCGCGCCAGGGCATCATCGACGAGGTCTGGACGGGCTATCCGAGCGGGACCGTGACGGTCGAGTTCAAGACCGGCTCCCCGGTCGTGCTGTCGGGTGTTGGCGGCGCGACGTACTACGGCGACACGGTGTCCAACGCCAACAAGGACCAGGAGTGGGTCTTCTGGCTCGATCGTGCCGGCAAGGCCGTTCTCGGTAACCGCGTGGCCGGAGCCGTGGCCCAGTATCCGCTGGTGAAGATCATCGGGTACGAGGACCGGACGAAGGACCGCATCACGGTGCAGGACTACACCGGTGCGACCTTCACCTTCACGGTGGGCTCGGGCGACTGGACCTCCCCCGATGCTGGCACCTGTGAGGTCTTCGACTCGACCTACATCGGTCTGGCCGGTGAGCTTCGCATCGCCGGCCGTGCCGAGGCCGAGAGCAAGACCTCGGGTTCGGACATCGCCATCGGCGACGTCATCGGCTGGACGCCCATAACCACGACTAACTACTGGGGCATCTGGGAGATCTACGCCGTCAACACGGCCACCGGCGAGCTGACCATCGGCAACTCCGGGAGCTACTACTACTTCAAGAACCCGCAGGCGCTCGTCTACGAGTTCGCCTACGGCTCGCCGTACGAGAAGTGCGGCGCGCGTGTCGGGATGGCGGGCCTCAAGGTGGGCGACATCCTCAGCGTGTTCAAGTTCGATCCGACCGGAGCCGCTGTCGAGGAGCTCTACCTGCTCCTGAAGTTCGTCGACCGCGATAAGGACGGCGACATCTGGAACAACGTCGAGCCCTACGTCGCGCCCTAGTCGCCCGTGGTAGTGGCGCAGCTAAGAACGCGAGGAGGCACCCCCCGGGTGCCTCCTCGCTGCTTGACCAGGCCGGCATCAGCGTTGCGGGCCAGGGAAGCCCTCAGGGGCCGACGGCTGTTCGGCCGGGCGACGGTCCCCGCTTCACCTGCAGGTCTGCGCAACCGGCTAAGGAGTTCCCCTCCCGTCTCAGGTAGAATCTAGGAACTCCCTCCGTAGACTGGCTGTGAAGCCCTCCCCCGCGGGGAGGAACAACCAGTTGAAGGAGGTGAAAAGAGTGCGCAAGCTAGCGCTGGCCCTCGCCTTGACTATCGCCCTCGCGGCGGCGGCCCCGGCCATGGCCGCGACGAGTGTCCGGACCAACGTCTTCTCCGATGTCCCCAACGCGGAGCAGGCCTTCTATCTCAACTTCCTCGGGTCCCTCGGCTACTTCCGGGGGGATACCGGACCCGGGGGGCCGGCCCGCCCCGGTGACACCATCACCCGGGCCGAGTACGCCGTCGTGGTCGTCCGGATGCTCGGCAAGGAGGGCCTGGCCAACCTGCTCGTCGGGTTCACCCCGCCCTTCGCCGACGCGGCGGCCATCCCGTCCTGGGCCCTCGGGGCGGTGAACGCCCTCGTCAACCTCGATGTTCTCCGCGGCGGGACGGACGGGCTTCTCCGCCCGAACAGCCCGGTCACCGGGGCCGAGGCCGTGGCCATGCTCACGCGGGCTCTGCAGAACGACAAGGCCGTGACCGGGGTCTGGCCGATGAACTACCTCGCCTGGGCCTTCGACAACGGGCTCATCGACCCGCTTGCCGACGTGACCTCGTGGAAGCTCGTCATGGCCGACGTTCCCATCACGCGGGCCCAGATGGCCTTCCTCACCTACAACGCCCTGTTCATTCCGAGGGCCTGGAATCCGAACCTGAAGCCGCCAGACTTCACCCTGCCCTCGCTGGCCGCGGCCTTCGCCGACACGGACATCCTGACCTCGCACAGCCTGGCCACGTCCAAGGCCACTTTCGCCGGGTACGAGGACCTCGTCGATCTCGCTCCGGTCGTCACCCTTTACGGAGGGGCGACCCTCGACGCCTTCCTCTACCGCTCGGTGCGCCTCGCCTTCCGGGACGGGCGGGTCGTCTGGCTCGGGGCCGACCCCGGGGCGGTCGTCATCGGGGTCTTCAAGGCCTGGCTCAGGGACCAGGCCACGGGCAAGTGGTACATCGTCCTATCCGATGACCGCAAGGTGGAGTTCGTTCCCCAGACCGGCGGCACCACCCGCTTCCGGGTCAACGGGGGCGAGCCGCTGACCTACGGCCCCGGCGGCGGCGTGCAGGAGCTCGACCTCGCCGGGGCGAGCCTGACCATCGTCCTTGACAACCGGAACGTGGCGACCTACGTCACCGCCTTCAAGGAGGATCTCGCCGTCTGCTACGTCAACGGGTCGCCGGTGCCGGATACGGTGGCGACCGACGACGTCGTCGGTCGTCTCAACCTGGCCGGAGACCGGACGGCGACCGGTCTCGTCGTCACCACTTCCACCATCTTGACCGGAGCCGCGACCGGCTTCGCCGGCCTTGCCGACGGGGACCTCGTCTACGTCGCCTCGGTGGGCATGGCCGGGACCGAAGCCTACGCCATCGACGTCGTCAAGGTCACCCGGCGCGGGGTCATCGACGAGGTGACGACCACCTATCCGGGGGAGACACGGACCGTCGAGTTCACCTCGGGGTCCCCGGTCGTCCTGGCCGGCCCCGGCGGCGCGGGCTACTGGGGTGACCCGGTCTCCAACGCCAACAAGGACGAGGAGTGGACCTTCCGCCTCGACCGCTCCGGGAAGGCCCGGCTCGGCCAGAGGGTCGCCGGGCCCCTCCCCCAGTACCCGCTGGTGAAGATCGTCGGGTGGCAGGACCGGACCAAGGACCGCATCACCGTCGAGGACCACGCCGGGAACACGTTCACCCTGAACGTGGGCAAGGGCTCGTGGGTCGGAAGCTCCGTCCACGAGTGCTACATCTTCAGCCGGGACGACATCGGCACCGCCGGAGAGCTCCTCGTCGCCGGCAGCGCCGAGGCCAGGAACAAGACCTCGGGCTCGGATATCGAGGTCGGCGACGTCATCGGCTTCAGGCCCTTCACTCTGTCCGACGACCGTCGCTGGCCGCCGAGCGCGTTCGTCTTCGAAATCTATCACATCAATACGGCCACCGGGGAAATGACCCTGGGCAGCGGCAGGTACTTCCAGTACCTCGTCAACCCCCGCCCGCTCGTCTACCGGTTCACCTACGACGAGGAATACGTCGGGGACGGCTGGCTCTGGCCGCTCGCCGACCTCGTGGGTCTCGGGGGCCTGAAGGCGGGCGACACGGTTGGCGCCGTCCTTTTCGACCCGACCGGACCGGCTCCCGAGCTGTACTACCTCTTCCTCCTCTTCTGGGACAACGACAGTCCACCGGACGGACTGGGTGAGGACGACGTCGTGTGGCCCGACCGGGACGACTAGAACGCCGGACGGGCCAGGAGGAGAGCGGCGGGAGGCACCTCCGCGCGCCTCCCGCCGTTCTCGCTCCGGCCGGCCCCCCCAATCTCTTCCGCCCGCCCGGGCGACATAACCCGGCAGGAGGCGCGCTCGCCGGGGCGAAAGAAGCTCAGTTACTAAGAGCTTCCGATCGACCCTGGAGGTGTCTATTCTGCCATCCCGGAAGACAGCGGTCGGGGACGGCCTGCGGGCCGCGGCCGCTCTGCTCGTCGTCCTGCTCGTTCTCTGGCCTCTTTTCGCCCTGGGGCTCTACGACCCCGTGCCCCAGTTCTTCGCCTTCTGGCATGCCGCTCTAGTCCTCGGGCTGGTTTTCATCCTCGCCCTGAGGGAGGACCGACCCTTCGTGCTGACCGGCCCCCGGGCGGCCGTGGCGGCCCTCTGGCTCGTTTACGTTCTTTCCACCTTCGTGGCCTCGGTCCCCCGGGCCGCGGTGCAGGAGGTCATCAAGTACGGCCTGTACGGGGTCGTCTTCCTCTCGGTCTCCGAGCTCGTGCGCTCGACCACGCGGGCGGACGACCTCGCTCCTGAGCCCGCCTCCGCCCTGCGCCGGCTGGTTTCCCCGCCGGGGCTGGTCCTCGGGGTCTGGGGCGCCGCCGTCATCCTTTCCGTGGCCAGTCTTCTCGCGGCCAGCGGGGTTCTGCCCTTCGACGTCGTCCGGGCCGGGCGTCTCTACACCTTTCTCCAGTACCCGAACTCGGCCGGCTCGCTGGTCGGGGCCGCCTTCCTGACCGGGCTCGGCCTCAGGCGGGTCTGGAACGGCCGGGGCCGGGTCGTCGACGCCCTGCTCGCCGCGGGTCAGTGGGCCCTTCTTGTCGTCTTCCTCCTCACGGCCTCCCGCGGGGCCTGGCTGGTCATGCCCGTGGCCCTGGTCGTGACTTTCTTCCTCTGGCCGCCGGGACGCCGGCTGGCCGCGGTCGGCGACATGGCCGCGACGGGCCTCGTGGCCGTCGCGGCCGCGCCTCTTCTCTCCGGAGCCTTCGGCCGGCCGCTCGCCGGCGTCGCGCTCGTCCTCGGCGGCCTGGGCGTGGCCGTCGCCGCCGGCTGGGTGGCCCGCCGCTTCGCGGCCCTCCCCGCCCGGCGCCAGGCGGCGGTCGTCCTGGGAGTGCTCGTCCTCGTCGGCGGCCTCGGGGCGGGTCTCCTCGCCACCGGGAACCTGCCGGCGGTCCTGGCCGAGCGGCTGACAAACCTCGACCTTTCCCAGCGGTCGGCCTGGGAGCGGCTGGTCTGGGCAAAGGACGCGTTCGAGATAGTCAAGGACCACCCCCTCCTCGGCGTCGGGGGCGGGGGCTGGGGCTCGCGCTACTACCAGTACCAGAGCTACGGCTACTTCACCCGGGAGATACACAACGACTTCATGGACATCTGGGTCGAGACGGGGACGGTCGGGCTCGCCGCTTTCCTCGCCCTCATCGGCGCGTCGGCCTACGTGACCTGGCGGCTGGCCAGGGCGCGACGTGGGCCGGACCCGGAGGGGTCCGCTCTGGTGGCCGCCCTCGGCGGGGCCTGGGTCATGCTCGTCGTCCACAGCGCTCTCGACTTCAACCTCGCTCTCGGCTGCGTCGGCATCTACCTCTGGGCCACGTTCGGCACGGTCGACGGCCTGTGGGCGGCCGAGGTCTCCCCCGAGGCCCCCAGGAGCCGGCCGGCCAGGCGCCGGCGCGGCGCCGACCGTTCCGAGGTAGCGGCGGCCGTCCTCTGGCCGCGCCTGGGCGTGACCATCGTCGTCGCCGCCCTGGCCCTCCTCTCTCTCAGCCTCTATGGCGGCGCCGCGGCCCGGAGCCAAGCCGGCCGGCTGTTTATGGAGCTTAAGCTGGAGGCCAGCTACGCGGCGTTCGAGCGGGCGACGAACCTGGACCCCTGGTCGCCCCAGCTCCGGATGGACCGGGCCAGCGCCAGTGAGAAGATGTTCAACGCCACCGGCGATTACGTCTTCATCCAGGATGCCCGGAGCCAGATGGAGGCGGCCATCCGCCTCGACCGGTACCACCCGAACCATCACGCTCTCTACGGCTCCTTCGCCCTCCGCTACGGGGGGATAGAGGTGGCCGTGCAGGCCCTGGAGGAGTCCCTGAGACTCCATCCTTTCGAGCCTAAGCGCTACGAGCAGGTGGCCGAGGTCCACTTCCTGCTCGGCCGGCACTACCTCACCGGCGGCCAGCGCGACCTCGCTCGCCGCCACCTGGAGCAGTCGGTCGCGGTTCTCGACCGCCTTGCGGCGCAGGCGGCGAAGGTCCCGGATTATGTCCCCGACCTCCTGAGGCTCCCGGCCCTGACGCCGACCGTGGCCCTCCACACCGGTCAGTCCCTCTCCCTTCTCGGCCGGTGGGACGAGGCCGCGGACCTCCTGCGCTTCGCCCATGAGACCCAGCTCATGCGCCAGGCCCGCGAGACCGAGGAGTCGGTCCGGGTCAGGAAGATGGAGGCGGCGCTGTGGCTCGGCCTCGTGGAGGAACGCCGCGGGAACGACGAGGAGGCCCGGACCTACCTGGCCGAGGCCCGGGAGGCCCTCCCCCTGATGGGGGTCATCGTCGACCAGCTCCGCCCGCTTCTGGGCCAGGCCGGGACCCCTTAGAGGGCCCGGCAGCGGCGGACCTGAGGTCGGCCGCGTAGGAAGGAGACAGGAGAACCATGCTTTCCATCGTCGATCTTGTCCCCCACCGACTCGCGGCGGTCCGCCGGCGGTTCACGGCGCGCGCCCTGGCCGCTCTCTTGGTCGTGTCGCTTGCCCTGGCCCTGCTCGGGACGGCCGCCCTAGGAGCCGGACGGACCGACCGTCCGGCCGCAGGGGTCGACCTTGCCGGCTGGGCCGTTCTCGACGCGGCCCCCGGATGGTCTCTGGCCTCGGCCGGCGAGACGGCCGGCGGCGCGGCCGGCCCCGTGCCGCCCGCGCTCCCACCGGCCGCCACGGAGGCCGCGAGGGGCCTCCTCACCGAGGCCTTCGACCTCATCTCCGCGTACTCCCTCCGGACTCCTGACCCCGATGCCCTGGCCAAGGCGGCCATCGAGGGGATGCTCCGCTCCCTCGGGGACCGCCAGGCCTCCTACTACACGCCCTCCGACTTCGCCCGCTTCATGGCCGAGGTCTCGGGCCGCTACGGGGGTATAGGGGCGAGAGTGGCCATCGAGAATGGCGCCGTAGTCATCGTCAACACCATCCCGGGGAGCCCGGCCGAGCGGGTCGGGCTTCTCCCCGGCGACACCATCCTGGCCGTGGACGGCCGGAAGACCCAGGGCCTGGCCCTCGAGGCCGTGGCCGATCTCATCCGCGGGGACCCGGGGACGACGGTGATCCTGACCATCGCCCGTCTCGGCCTCGGCGTCATCCTGGTCGAGGTGGTCCGGGACGTCATCGAGCTCATCTCGGTCGAGAGCGGGATGCTCGACGACCGGGTGGGCTACATGCGCATCCTGTCCTTCGACGACAACACCGGCCGGGAGGTTCGGGCCGCCCTGGCCGCCCTGACCGCGGCCGGCATGGAAGGGCTCGTCCTGGACCTGCGCGACAACCCCGGGGGCTACCTCGGGGAGGTCCTGGCGGTGGCCGAGAACTTCGTTCCCGTCGGGAACCCCGTGGTCTACGTCGACCGCGGGGCTCGGGGCCTCCAGGCCCTTCGCTCCTATGGCTGGGCTCTCGACCCCATGGGACCCCTTCCCGAGCCGGTCCACCCCCAGTGGCCGGGGCCGACGGTGGTCCTCGTCAACGGCCGGTCAGCGAGCGGGGCGGAGATTCTCGCCGGAGCCCTGCAGGACTGGAACCTCGCCGTCCTCGTCGGGAGCCAGACCTACGGCAAGGGGTCCGTCCAGACGATCTTCGAGCTCAACAACCACGGCGGGCTCAGGATTACCACGGCCTGCTACACCTCGGCTCGGGGCCGGGCTATCGAGGGGGTGGGCCTGACCCCTGACGTGATCGTGGAGGAGCCCCCGCCGCCGGAGCCGATCTTCCAGCTCATCCTTCTCCCCACCCGGTGGACCTACCGGGTGGGGCACGCGGGGAGCGACGTCCTCCTCCTCCAGGCCCGGCTGAGGCAGCTCGGCTATGATGCGGGACCGGAGGACGGCGTTTTCGGAAAGGAGACCGAGGCCGCGCTCAAGGCCTTCGAGCGCCGGGCCGGGCTCGTCGTTGACGGCGTCGCCGACCCCGCCACGTGCCGGGCCCTCAACACCGCGCGGCTCCAGGACCATCCGGGCGGGGAGAGCGCGAGCCCGCCCGGGACTCCGGGAGGGGCCCCGCCGGCCGACCCCGTGCTCGATAGGGGTCTCGAGGTCCTCCGCGGCCTCCTCGGCGGCGGCTCGTAGGGCCCGAGCCGGGGGGAGGAACTGTGGCCGGACCATCTGAGCGGCTCGCCGTCCTGACCGTCGTGGCCAACCGGTCGTACGGGGGAGCTGAGCGGCACATCGTCGACCTCTCGGGCGAGCTCGTCGCACGGGGACACCGGGTGGGGTGCCTTTTCCCGAGCTCCACGGGCATAGGCGCCATTCTCGACCCCGGGGTGGAGCCCTTCGAAGTGCGTGAGCTCCGGCCTCCTTATCGCTTCACGGCCGAGTTCCCCAAGGTCATCCGGGCCTTCGGTCCGGACGTCGTCCACCTCCACAGCCCGAGGGCGACCTTCCTGGGCCGGCTGGTCCTCGGGGCCCTCCCCCGCCGAGCGGGGCGGCCGGCTATCGTCTCCACTGCCCACGGTTGGATACCACGGCGCCTGGCCCTTCGGCCCCTCTACGAGGCGGCCTACCTCCTCACGGCCCGCCTCGACGACGTGACCATCGCCGTCTCGCGCGATACGGCCCGGCGCTTCGGACGCTGGGCTCCGCGCCTCAGGACGGTTCCGAACGGGATAACCCGCGGGGCCGCACTCGGTGAGTACACGGCCTCGCCCGAACGGGGAGTGGTGCGCCTGGGCTTCGTCGGGCGCATCACTCAGGAGAAGGGCTTTCCTATGGCCCTCGCCGCGTGGGCGGCGGCCCGGGATATCCTGGCGGTCGGAGCCGCGGCCGCTCGTCCCCGGGGCGGGGCGGGTGGCGGCGGATCGCTCGATGTGGAGCTCCACGTCTATGGTGACGGGCCGCTCTACCGGCAGGCCCGCCGGGCGGCGGCCCGGCTGGCCCGGAGGGGCGCCGGGCGGCGCCACGGCCGCCCGGTGGCGGCGAGCGGCGGCGTGCACTTCCACGGGTGGGTTCCCCCGGCCGAAATGCCGCGCGTCCTGTCCGGCCTGACGGCGCTCCTCCTCACCTCTCGCGAGGAGGGTTTGCCCTACGTGGCTCTCGAAGCCATGACCGCCGGCTGCCCGGTGATAGCCACCGCGGTCGGAGGCCTCCCGGAGCTCATCGAGGACGGGCGGACGGGCTGGCTCATCCCTCCCGGCGACGCGGAGCGTGCGGCCGAGCTCATCGTCACCCTGGCCACTCGCCCGGACCTCGCCGGGAAGGTCAGGCGGGCGGCCTGGGAGCGGACGAGGGCTTACTCGGTAGAGGCCATGGTGGACGGAGTCGAAGAGGCCTACCGTCTGGCTCTCCGGCGGCGAGAGGAGGTGCCGCACAATCAGCGCGGCGCGTCCTGACGGCTCGAACACTGCGGCAACCGGGGCCCGGCCGGGGCGCCCGGGCCGAGGCCGCCAGGCCAGGGGCTGGCAGGGGCTCTTCCTCTTGGCCGTGGCCCTGGGCGATCTCGCCACCATCCACGCGGGCTTCCTCACCGCCTTCGTCCTTCGGTTCCACGGGACCCTCCCGGTGGCGAACTTCAAGGCCTACCTGCGCTCGGCCCCGGGCCTGACCCTTCTGGCCCTGGTCCTCCTCCTCTCCTACGGCCTTTACGACCTCCGCCCCCGGAGCTGGAGAACGGCGGCCTCCGGCGTGGTTGCGGCCGTCACTCTGCTCACGGCTTTCGGCATGGCCCTGAGCTTCGTCCTCCGGGCCTTCGCCGTCCCGCGAAGCGTCTTCCTCCTGGCTTGGGTGCTCAACATCCTGCTCCTCCTGGCCTGGCGCAACGGGGTCTGGCGGCTGGCCGTCCGGTCCTGGGGCCCCGAGGGGGCGGTGGTCGTCGGCCCGGCCGGCGAGGCCGAGGAGTTCGCCCAGAGGTTCTCCGCACCGCGGCGGACCGGCTACCAGGTGACGGCCGTGACCCTGACCGAGAGTCGGGAGGGACCCCTCCCGTGGTTCCCGGACGCAGCGGCCGCCCTGGATGAGGACGAAGGGGTCGGTCGGCCGGTCGACGCGGCCGGTTTCAGGGCGAGCGGCGGCCTCCCCGTCTATCCCCTGGCCGCCCTGCCCGCCCTCCTCCGCGGAGAGGCTGGAGGGCCGCCACCTGACGTCCTGGTCGTCACCCCGTCGACGGCCGGAGAGGACAAGGCCAGGGTCGCCGCGCTGGCCGCGCTCGCCGGGGCCAGACTCCTCATCGTCCCGAGCTACCGCGACCTTCTCGTCCTTGACACGAGGATGACGCAGATAGACGACACCCTGGCCTTCGAGGTCGGGCCTTCCGGGATCCCGGCCCACCTTGCCTGGGCCAAGCGCCTGATGGATATCGGCTTCGCCCTCGCCGGTCTCGCTCTGACCCTTCCCCTCTATCCCCTGGTGGCCGCGGCGGTGGCGCTCTCCTCGCCCGGACCGGTCTTCTACCGCCAGGCGCGGGTGGGTCTCGGGGGCCGCGTCTACACGATGTGGAAGTTCCGGACCATGGTGGCCGACGCCGAGGCCGCGACAGGCGCGGTCCTGGCCAAGGCCGATGACCCCCGGGTCACCCCGGTCGGCCGGGTGCTCCGTCGGTTCCGCCTCGATGAGCTCCCGCAGCTCCTGAACGTCCTGGCCGGATCCATGTCCGTCGTCGGGCCCCGACCCGAGCGCCCGGAGTTCGCCCGGGAGTACGCCCGGATGGTGCCCTATTACGAACACCGGCATCATCTAAAGCCCGGCCTTACCGGGCTCGCCCAGCTCTCGGTCAGGTACGACACTCCGGTCGAGGAGAAGCTGCGCTACGACCTCCTCTACGCTAAACGCTACTCCCTGCTCCTCGACCTCAGGATAATCTTCTTGACGGCCAAGGTTGTCCTCATGGGGGAGGAGGCCCATTGGACTCCGGAGAGCTAGCGGTCCTTCCCGAAGATGGAGATAAGCGAGCCGGTCCGGGGAGAGACCGGGGTCCTGCCCCCGGTACCTCTGTCTACATTCTCGTCACCGCTCCGGCGGCCCTCGCCTATCTCCTGCCGTGGGAACTCCTACCTCCGGAGGCCCACGCCGCGCTCCTGGCGGCCACAGCCGGTCTGACGCTGCTCCTTGCCGGACGCGACCTCGCTCTGGCTTTCTACCATGCTTTTCTCTGGTCCGGCCTCGTCTCGGTCGAGCCGGCCCCGGTCGACGTCATCTGGATCGTTCTCGGGCTCCACATGCTGCTCAGCCCGGGCTCGCGGCGGTGCCTGGCGCGAGGCTGGCGGACCCCGCTGGCCGGTCTTACCCTCGGCCTCGGGGTGATCGGCTTCGCTTCCGTGCCCGGGGCCGCCGACACCGGCCGGGCTCTCTTCTTCCAGGGGGTCACCTTCTACCTCTCCTTGGTCGCGGTGTGGTTCATGGCCTCGTTCCGGGCGGCCGACCTGCGAAGGGCAGCCATTCTGGGCTGGGCGGGAGCGGCCCTCTTGGGAGGCCTCACCGGCATCGCCGGCTCGCTGGGTGGGGGCGACTACCGTACGGCCTTCTACCTCTACGACCGCCTCAAGGCGACGTTCAAGGACCCCAACTGCTTCGCGAGCTTCACGGCCTTCCCGTTGCTCCTTGCCCTCTACGAGGAGGTTTTCGCCGGCCGGCGGGTGAGCGCCACCGACGGGCCCGCCCGGCCCACCCCGGAAAGGCCCGTTTTCGGCCGCTGGGCGACACCCCTCGGCGCGGTCTGGCTCGCCGCCATCGGAGTGGCCATGTCCCGGGGCACCTGGCTCGGCCTTGTGCCCGCCGGGGCGGCCGGGCTTCTCGTTCAAGTCCGACCGCCAGGAATTGACCGGGGCCCCCGGGACGGGCCCGCGGAGGGGGCGGCGAAGGCCGGCAAGGCCTCCGGGCGGGGCGAGATCCCCCGCCGGGCGATCCGGCTCCTCACCGCGCTCCTTGTCAGCCTCCTCATCCTAGGCGTTGCCGGGGTCGCCCCGGCCATCCTCCAGCGCCTCGAGCTTAAGCCCTACGACGCCAAGCGCTGGAGCGGACAGGCCCAGGGCCTCGCCCTGTGGGTTGAGCGGCTGGCGGATCTGGAGGGCGAACCTTTCACGGGCATCGGACCGGGGCACTACGAGGTGCGCTTTCGCTATGCCGCCCACAACATCTTTCTCCGGGCGGCCCTCGAGACGGGTACGGTCGCTCTCCTCCTTCTCCTCGGTCTCTACGCGGTGGCCCTGAGCCGGGTCGGACAGGTAATCCGGGGCGCGGTGGCCGGCTCCGCCGGAAAGGCCGCCTGGACCGACGGGTCCGCCCCGGCCGAGCGACCCCTGGCCACGGCCGTCTTCGCCTATCTAGTGTTCACCGCGCTCTACGGCCTGGTCATCGATACTCTTCACTGGCGCCATCTCTGGATGGCCCTGGGCCTGGCCGGCTCCCTCGCCGCGGAGGGCGGCCCGGGCTGCGCGTCGAAAGCGGTGGGGGCTTCGGGGGAAGGGGGAGACCATGACGAGTAGACAGCGCCGCGCCATCGTGACCGGCGGCAAGGGCTTCATCGGCTCGCACCTCGTCGACCGCCTCGAGACCGAGGGCTGGCGGGTCCTGGTCATCGATAACCGCCTCGGGGAGCCTGAAAACGACGTGACGTCCGTGGCGGCCCAGAGGGCCGCGGCGGCCTTCCGGCCCGATCTGCTGGTCCACGCCGCCGCCCAGACGAAGGTCCTCTCCAGCATCCTCGACCCGGCCCGGGACGCCGAGTCCAACGTGATCGGAACTATCCGCATGCTCGAGGCGGCCCGGGAGGCGGGGTCCACCCGGTTCATCTTTCTCTCCTCGGCCGCCGTCTACGGAAACCCGGTCCGCCTTCCGGTCGGCGAGGACCACCCGCGCGGCCCGCTCTGCCCCTACGGGCTAAGCAAGCTCGCGGCCATGACCTATGTCGACCACTACCGGGTCCACCGGAATCTTCCGGCCGTGACCCTCATTCCGGCTAACGTCTACGGACCTCGCCAGGAGACCGGCACCGACGGAGCGGTGGTCAGCTCGTTCATGTCGAGCGTGATCCGTGGCGACCCGCTTCCGGTCGAGGGTGACGGCGGGCAGACGCGCGACTTCGTCTACATCGGGGACCTCGTCGAGGCCGTTTGGCTCGCCTGGCTGCGCCTCGATGCCGACCCGACCGGCTTGGAGTCCTGCCTCAATATCGGCACGGGCCTGGAGACGTCCATCTCCGACCTCGCCGCTCTGGTCGAGGAAGTGGCCGGGCGGAAGACCGGGCGGGTCGAGCGGCCGGCCCGGCCCGGCGACATCCGCCGAAGCTGTCTTGCCGGGGAACTCGCTCGCCGGTCCCTCGGCTGGTCGCCGCGCCTGGACCTGCGGGCCGGCCTCGAGCTCACGTTCAACTGGTGGTCGCACCTCTCGGCCTGACGACCCGGCCGCGCTCGCTTCACCAGACCTACACCGGAGGAGTTCGCTCCGGACGCGCCGAATAATCGGCCCATGTTCTCACCGGCGCTCCGGCGCACGATCCTCGTCTCCGCCGTCATCGTCCTGTCCGCGGCCGTCCTCCTGGCGGGATGCCCTCTGCGCCTCGCCCGGCCCGGGGTCACCATCATCCTCTGGGATGGGCCCCGCTGGGCCGACGAGTCGGGCAATCGCTACCACTGGGTCCAGAGGAAGATAGCCGAGTTCGAGTCGAGGCACCCGTTCGTCGAGGTCGTCTTCGTCCCCGTCGAGTGGTGGAACCTACGAGAGATGCTCGATGCGGCCAAGGAGGCCGGGCGGCTCCCCGACCTTGCCCCCTTCGATCTCAGCGCCGGAGGCATCAGCCTGGCCGAAGTGGAGGAGGGGCTTCTCGAGCCGGTCGAAGGGGTCATCGCCCGGCCCGGCGACCTCTCCGAGCAGGCCCTGGCGGCCTACGCCTACGGCGACCACCTCTGGGGCTTCCCGCTGAGCATGACCGGTCACGCCCTCCTCCTGAACCTCGACCTCTTCGCCGAGCGCGGGGTCGAGCCGCCGCCCGACGGGCGGTGGACCTGGGCTGAGTTCACCGAGACCTGCCGCCGGCTGACCTTCGACCGGGACGGCGACAAGGCGACCGACGTCTGGGGCTTCGCGGCCTACGTCCTGCCGGGCTACTACGAGATCTGGCCGTTCCTCTACGCGGCCGGCGCCAGGCCGCTATCGAGCGACCTCGAGACCTTCACCTTCGACACGGAGGCCTCGCTCTCGGCCCTTCGAAAGCTGGTGGACCTCGTCTTCGCCCACAAGGCGGCCCATCCGATGACCGGAAGCGCGGCTGTGCGCAGCGTCTTCCAGCTCTTCGCCGACGTCGAGCGCCAGGAAGTGGCCATCGAGCCCTGGTCAGCCTGGGCCATTGACTACCTGTACTCGGAGGAGGGGACCATCAAGAACTTCGCCGTGGCCGACTACCCCTACGACGGGCCAGGGTCGCCGGTGGGCGTGGGAGGTACAGCCGGTTTTGTCGTCTTCCGCCAGGACGATGCCCACAAACGGAACCTTGTCGTGTCTCTCGCCAACTACCTGACCGACACCGTCGCCCAGTACGAGCTGGCCCGCGGCTACCGGGTCTTCCCCGCCCGGCGGAGCGCCCTCGACCTCGATCCCTTCGGCGGTGACCCGGTCTACCGCCGGGCCGCCGAAATCGCTTTCCGCTCCGAGAGCCTGCCCAGGCATCCCCGCTGGCCGGAGATTGAACGGGTCATCCAGAAGGAACTCCAGCTCGCCCTCCTCGGCATCAAGACTCCGGAGAAAGCTCTCGAGGACGCCCGGGCCGCAGTCGAGCCTCTTCTGCCCCTTCTCGACTCCCCGCCGGGGGACTAGAGGTCGGGCATCTCCAGACCGCTCTCCGCCCGGAGGCGGCCGAGGACCGAGCTCACCTCGCCCTTGAGCCGTTCGAGGCCCTCCTCGGTCGTCGCTTCACACCTGACGACCAGGGCCGGTTGGGTGTTCGACGCCCTGACCAGCACCCAGCCCTCAGGGAAGAGGACCCGGGCGCCGTCCACGGCGATGACCTCCCGGCCAGCCCGGGTGAAATGCTCCCTGACCTTGTCGACGACGTCGAATTTCGTCTCGTCCGGGCAGTCAACCCGAATCTCGGGGGTCGAGAAGTAGCGGGGGCGGTCGGCGAGGAGAGTCGATAGCGGCTCGTCGGCGGAGGCGAGGATACGGAGAAGCCGGGCCCCGGCGTAGATGGCGTCGTCGAAGCCGTAGTACTCGTCGGCGAAGAAGAGGTGGCCGGACATCTCCCCGGCGAAGAGCGCTCCGAGCTCTCGCATCTTGGCCTTGATGAGGGAGTGGCCGGTGCGGTAGAAGAGCGGATCCCCGCCCAGGCGGCGGACCTCGTCGACCAGGGCCTGTGAACACTTGACCTCGATGATGGCCCTGGCCCCCGGGTGCCGGGGCAGGATCTCCCGCCAGAAGAGAATCATCAGAACATCGCCCCAGAGAATCTCGCCCGCGTCGTCGACGACCCCGAGCCGGTCGGCGTCGCCGTCGAAGGCCAGGCCGACGTCGGCCCGCCTCTCGCGGACCACTCGTCTCAGCTCAGACAGGTTCTCCGGCTTGACCGGGTCGGGCCAGTGTCCCGGGAAATCGGCGTCAAGCTCGCACCACAGGGGCACGATCTCACAGCCGAGGTCCCGGTAGAGGGCCGGGGCGACGACCGAGGCGGCGCCGCTGCCGCAATCGACGGCGACCCGCAGAGGCCGTTCGCGGCGGGCCAGGCGGACGCGCTCCCGGATGTCGGCGGCATAGTCCGGGAGGGGGTCCAGCCGGTGATGAGCCTCGATGTCCTCCGGCCCGCCGGCCCCGGCGTTTTCCGGGGAGGGCCCCCGCCTCTTCTCGAGAGCGGCCGCGCGCCGACCTATCTCCCGGATGTCCTCGCCGTAGAGTGTCCCTGGCCCGAAGGCGAGCTTGAACCCGTTATAGGCCGCCTCGTTGTGACTCCCCGTGACCATGACCCCGGGGTCGAGGTTGTAGCGGACGCGGGCGAAGTAGAAGACGGGGGTAGGAACGACGCCGAGGTCGGTGACCTCCCAGCCGGACTCGCGGAAGCCGCGGGCGATCCCGGCGGCGAGCTCCGGCGAGGACCGCCGGTTGTCGCGCCCGAGGACCATCCGCCGGGGTGCCGTGGCCGGTAGTCGCTCCTCGAGCCACCCGGCGAAGGCCCGGGCGATGAGCCGGGCCGTACCGCTCGTGAGCTCCGTTCCAGCCCTGCCTCTGATGTCGTACTCCCGGAAGATTCCGGGAGAGATCTCGGTCACGGGCGTTGACCTCCCCTGTGGGCCGGCCGGGAGGACGGCCCGCGCCGCGCACGGCCGGGCCGGACCTGACCCGCGCCTATAATGCCCCCTGACCTGCGGCGAGAACACGGGCCCTGCCCGGACCCGGGTCCGCACCACCCGGCCGTCGGCCTGAAGGAATTAGGGGCGGGGTGTGTCGGAGGAGACGGCCGCCTGGCGCAGGCTCTCGTCCGATGCTTCGACTAGGCCGGCGAGATAGGCCGCAAAAGCCGGCCGGATGTCCGGGCGCTTGAGGGCGAACTCCACGTTTGCCTGGAGATAGCCGACCTTATCGCCCACGTCGTAGCGCCGGCCCTGGAGTTCGCAGGCGAAAACCGGAACCGACGTGTTGAGAACCCTCAGGGCGTCGGTGAGCTGGATCTCTCCGTTCCTCCCGGGTGGCAGATCAATCAGGACATCGAAAATTGCGGCGTGAAGGAGATACCGGCCGACGATGGCCCAGAGTGACGGGGCCTCGTCGGCCTTCGGCTTCTCGACCAGGTCAAGAACGCGGAAAAGCCCCTTGGCGCTGGGGCCGGGTTTGACCGAGCCGTAGCGCTCTATCTCCTCCCGGGAGACCTTCCTCACCGCCACGAAGTTGCCCTCGAACTCGCTTGCCAGGCGCATCATCTGGCCAATGGCCGGGGGATCGGCGTCGAAGATCTCATCTCCTAAAAGGACGGCGAAGGGCTCGCCACCTACGTGACGCCGTGCCTGCAGGATGGCGTGGCCCAGGCCGAGAGGCTCCTTCTGCCGGATGAAGTGTATGTCAGCGAGGTCGTGAATGCGACGCAGGGTCCCCAGGAGGTCCGGCCGCTTCGTGCGCCCGAGAAACTGCTCGAGCTCCAGCGACCGGTCAAAGTGGTCCTCGATAGCTCTCTTGCCGCGTCCGGTAATAATGAGGATATCCTCTATCCCAGCGGAAACGGCCTCTTCCACCACGAGCTGGATGATCGGAATGTCGACAATGGGAAGCATCTCCTTGGGCTGGGCCTTGGTCGCCGGCAGAAAGCGTGTGCCCAGGCCCGCCGCCGGAATGACGGCCTTGCGGAGGCGCACTGCCTTTCCCTCCCTGGGATAATTCGGACATCAAAGCACTGGCAATACTTACACTTCTCGACCCGGAACACCTTCTTCCGTCACCGTCAGGGCCACGGGCTGTCTCTTTCGGCAGGGACAACCAGACCGGCTGTCGAAAGGGGCCAGCGAACTGAGGGGTGCTGCTTTGAGAATCGGCCTGGCGGTGGGTAAGCCGTTCGGCGGCCTGGGAGCCACGGACCTTCTTGAGTATTCCCTCGCTCTCGTTGCCCTTGGCCACGAGGTAGTTGTGGCCTGCCCGAGCTCGGCGGTGGACTCGGCCAGGCTCCCCGCGGGGCTGAGCATCCTGGCCGCCGGGATGGCGATCTCCGGCAAGAAGAACCCGATCCCCTCCACCGTGCTGGCCTGCCGCCTCGCAGGCCTGCTGCGGACGGCAGGCGGCGATCTGGACGTCCTCCACGAACCGGCTTTCCCGGAGTTTGGCTTCCGCCTGGCCCCGCTCGTGCGGGTGCCCTCCGTTCTTGACGTCCGGACCCTACCTGTGAGCTCCGCCGTGGCCCAGCGGCTGGGAGCGGCGATCCTGCGGGTGCAGCGGAGGCTCTACACCCGGACAGCCGTCATTGATCGGGCTCTCTCACTCACGATCTTCGGTGGATCGTATCCGGAATTCCCGCTTCCGATCAACACGGATCGCTTCCGCCCGGGCCGGAACGAGCAACTCCGGAACCAGCTCGGGGTCGGGCCACAAGACCTCCTGGGCGTTTACGTCGGCTCCATGGCGCCGGTGCGCGGCCTTCCCGTGCTCCTTCAGGCTATCCGGACGGCTACTCGCGAGGGGGCCGACTTCAGATTCCTCTTGGTCGGGGGGGGCAGGGCGGACCTCCAAGCCCTGGCCGTCGAGGTGGACCGCCTGGGATTGGGCGACAGAGTCCGGTTGGAGGGCTACGTGGATTACGATAAGGTTCCGGGCTACCTCCAGGCGGCGGACTTCGCTGTCGCCTACGTTCCCCGCCGACCGCAGTTCGAGAGCCAGCCGCCCATAAAGACTCTCGAGTACCTGGCCGCGGGTCTCCCGACCGTGGCCACGAACACCTCCGGCAATCTTCGTTTCATTCATGACGGGGTTAACGGCCTGGTGAGCGAAGATCGGCCTCAAGCCCTGGGCGAGGCGCTAGCCCGGGTGGTCAAGGACCCGGAGCTCAGGGCGAGGCTCAGCTCTAACGCGCGGGCATCAGTGATGGAATGGGACGCAAAGCGAGTGGCGGCCGATCGTCTGGTGCCCGTCTACCGCGAGGCTATCGCTTCGTTCAGGAAGACGGCGCCGCAACCCTCTTCAGGAGCTGCCAGGCAAAGAGGACCATGAACCGCGGATTGTGTATGAGGTAGCGTCGCCAGAGGCGTCTGGGTTCGGTAAGGAGCCGAAAGAGCCACTCGAGCCCGCTCTCCCGCATCCATCTTGGCGCCTGAGGCTTGGATCCGGTCAGGAAGTCTAAGGCTGCACCCACCCCGAGCATGACGGCGGAGATGCTACCCACGTGGGCCGCCATCCACCGTTCCTGCTTCGGGCAACCTAACCCGACGAACAGGATTCGGGCGCCGGAAGACTGGATTCTCTCGACGAGGTCGCCGTCCTCTTGGGCCGTCAGCGGTCGGAAAGGAGGGCTTTCAGCGAAGGCGATAGTGAGGCCGGGGAAGCGGTGAGAGAGAGTTGTCACCAACCGCTCGAGCACCTGTGGGTGCCCGCCGTAGAGGCCTATAGGCACCCCGTCCGCGGCGGCGAGGTCGCAGACAGCCAGGACGAGTTCAGGGCCGTAAACCCGGGTGGCATGGCCTACTCCCAGGCATCTCAGGGCCCATACCAGGGGCATACCGTCCGGGGTCACCAATTCGGCTTTATTGACGATTTCCCGGAAGTCCCGGCTATCCACGGCTTCCATAACCATATGGACGTTGGCGACGCAGATGTAGCGGGACTCGTGCCGTCCGGCCAGCGACAGGACCTCACGGGCGGTCGCGGAGTAGCTGGTTGCGTCAACCCGCGTTCCCAGGACGTAGCGAGAGGAGACCGGTTCGCGTCCCGGCTGGAGTTGTCCGTCTGGCCCGAACCTCGACTCTTTTGGGGCTGCGCTCATGGCTGTTCCTCTCTTAGAAACCGAAGTGCGGTCATTCTGGGTGATGGAGACAGGCGGCGCGTCAGGAGTCCCTCTTCCTGTTGTTGCGCTCCCTCGACCGTCTTACCGCAAGATCGTAGATGTCTTGCAGCGTCTCGTAGTTCTGCTCGGCGCCGTACTTGGCCAGAAACCGCAGGCGCGCCGTCTTCCCCATCTCAGCGACATCGGCGGGGTGCGAGAAGACCCATCGAACCCTATCGGCGAGGTCTTCTGAGTCTCCCGGTTCACAGAGGAGACCAGTCACGCCGTCCTCCACTATCTCGGCCATGGCCCCCAATCGGCTGGCAACGACAGGCAACCCTGCGGCGAAGGCCTCTACGAGAACCCTGAGGAAGGTCTCATACCAAACGGAAGGCGCGATAAGGTTCTTCGCCTCTTTCATCAGGGACTGGACTTGCAGGGGCGTGACGGGTCCCAGGAGATGGACGGCCGGCCTTCCGGCCCTCCATTCCCGCAGCCTCCCCTCCAGCGGGCCGGTTCCGGCTATCTTGAGGGGAACCCTCGCCCCCAGCTTGTCCCACGCCCTCATCAAAGTCTCCAGCCGCTTCTCCGGCGATAGACGACCGACAAAGAGGGCAAACCCCCCTCCACGGACCCCGGGACCCGGGTCCGGATGCACGAAGTTCGGCTTGACGACGATCCGATCCGGCGGGAGCCCTCCAGCGACAAATTTGCCCCTCCCGTGCTCCGTCAGAGCTATGTAGACATCGATCATCCTGGTCCACGTGCCGAAAAGAGGATGCACGGCGACCATACCAGCAGCCACGGCCGTGGCCGCTCCGCTCTCCCGGTAGCAGCGATGCAGCAGGGCCGGCCAAGCAACAGACCGGCCCACGCAGTCCTCGCAGGGTCGATACTGCCTGAGAAGCATAGCTCCGGGGCAGAGAAGGCGGAAGTTGTGGAGAGTCTGCACTACCGCCACCCCTGCTTCGCGGCACGCGTAGTAGGCCGACGGCGAGATGAGGGGAAAGGTGTAAACACAGTGGTTCCCTTTTCGGTTGACACGAGCACCCGAGGACAAGGACCGCCTGAAAACTCGCGAGGATCTCCGTCCTGAATTCGCGCAGCCGATCAGCTCGGTAGGCCCCGAAAAGGTATAGCAGAAGGAGCAAGGCGGCGGTGTAAACGGGGAGGACCCACTCCGGCCCCACCCGGAAGAGCTCGCGCCTGGGTAGCCACACCTCCCCGTACCTCAGGTAGGCCCCGAGAATCCAGGCCAGGAGGGCTGCGCCTGCGTCTATGGCGGCGGTCATGGAGCGGTAGAGCATCAGGCTTGAACGAAAGGACACGTCTTCGCGGGGCTCCCGGATAGCGGAATCGCCTGGACTCGTCACATCCCTATGGGACAATAGCTCTTTCGGCAAGGCTCGCGGGAAGTCCTCCCAAATCGACCGGTCCTTACTTCCTCCGACCGGTCTCCGTTTGGGATTTCGACCCAAGCCGACAAACCAGCGGAAGGCCCAGCGCCGCAGCAAGCATTGCGGCGTAGCGCATGTCCCAGAGGGTAAAGTCGACCAGGCCCTGCACAAGAAAGCCGGCCAGAGCCGCGGCCACTCCCGCCGCGATGGGCTGCGTCCGCGCGAGCCCTCTCACCTCTCTCACAAGCGCGAGAGCCAACATGGCAGCCGCCAGGCAGCCGGCGAGCCCCAATCCGGCTAGAAGCTCGAGATAGAGGCTGTGACTGTGGTACACGGTCAGGCCCAGCGTCTCCTGCAGGACCCCTCCCGGGTTCATATACCCTACGCCCATCCCTGGCCTTGCGGTGAAGAGGTCTATCGCGCCGCGCCATACGGCCAGACGGAAGCTGTTGGTGGCGTAGCTGGGGTCGAGGAAGCGCCCGATGGGCCGACCGGCAAGCGTAAGGACGAAGGCAAGGGGCACGGACAGAGCCAGAGCAAGACCGACCGCCACGTACCGCGCGCGAGGACCCAGACGAGCGCCCCCGAGAAGCCAGGCGAGAACCACGGTTACGGCCACGAGGGAAAGAAAGGCTCCCCGCGATCCGGTCATCCCGATGGCCGCAAACCCCAGGACGACCGTGCCGGCGCAGGAAGCGATGCGCGCCCAGCCCCGCGTGATGGACCATAGCAGGCCGACCGTGACCGCCACGGCGAGAGATATCGACGCTCCAAGGACGGCATCGTGACCAAAAGGGGCTGCGACCCGGACGACGCCGATGCAGTACTGCCAGTACGTGAGGGTTAGAATGCTCGCGAGGCTCACGGCGACCATGCCGCCGAACGTTCGGATGTCGCTCTCGTTATCCAGAGAGGCCAGAGTCAGGCAGAAGAACCCGAATCCAAGGGCCAGCTCGGCCACCTTCCTCAGGCCATACCAGGCCTCTGGCGCACTTACTAGTGATGCGAACGCGACGGCGACGAATACCGCGTACCACAAAAGGACACTTCGGCCTCGCTCCCGAAGGCGCCGCAGGCGGCCGGTTACCAGCGCGGTCAAAAGCAGAAGAGGAACGATAACGACGGTTGAGGAGAGGGGTAACCCCTCCCCCCTGAGGGCGAAGGTCGCCCGCCACTCCAAGGGGGACAGGAAGAAGGCGATACCCGTAGCCAGGGCTGGTCGCTTTGTGTAGAGCAGGGCCAGTCCGAGGGCTGCCACCCCGGCCGTTATAAGAAACGACCCGGGTGAAGCCTCAATAGGCAAAAGCGTTGGATCCAACGCTCACCCACCGTCCCGGCGGTGCGAACTCCCCTGGCCTGGAGACAATGCAACAGCGGGTAGTTCAGCGGATGGCGGAGACATCCTGCCTCAGGGGCCGGATCTTGGTTCCGGCCGGCTCATACGGAGGAACCCCGGAGGTGTCCGCGAAACTTGTCGGCGATCTCTCCGCTGACTACCTACCGCTCCTGGCTTTCCTCGCCGGGCAGCTCCTGCCGGGACGGTGAGGAGGAAAGGCTAGATGCCGAAGGCGCTCATCACCGGGATAACCGGTCAAGACGGCTCCTATTTGGCCGAGTTGCTCTTGAGTAAGGGTTATGAAGTTCACGGGATAATCCGCCGCGCCTCCATCTTCAACACGGAGCGGATTGACCACCTCTACGTGGACCCCCACGAGCCGCAAGCCCGGCTGTTCCTGCACTACGGGGACCTGACCGAAGCGACCGTCCTTCGGCGCATCCTCGAGCGCGTTCAGCCCGACGAGGTTTACCATCTTGGGGCGCAGTCCCACGTCAAGGTCTCCTTCGAGGAGCCGGAGTATACCGGGGACGTGGTGGCCCTGGGAACCCTGAGGCTGCTGGAGTCGCTTCGCGACTACTCCGCTCGAACGGAACGCCCGGTGCGGATATATCAGGCCGGTTCGTCGGAGATGTTCGGCAGTTCTCCTCCGCCGCAGAACGAAAGGACGCCCTTTCACCCGCGAAGTCCTTACGCCGCAAGCAAGGTCGCCGCTTACTGGTACGCCGTGAACTACCGCGAAGCATACGGGATGTTCATCTCGAACGGCATCCTCTTCAACCATGAGTCGCCTCGCCGGGGGGAGACCTTTGTCACCCGCAAGATCACCAGAGCGGCGACCCGGATCAAGCTCGGGCTGCAGGAGAAGCTCTACCTCGGCAACCTCGAGGCCAGGCGGGACTGGGGGTTCGCCGGGGACTTCGTCGAAGCGATGTGGCTGATGCTCCAGCAGCCGGAGCCCGACGACTTTGTAATCGCCACGGGAGAGTCCCATTCGGTGCGCGAGTTCGTCGAGGCCGCCTTCTCCCGGCTCGATCTCGACTGGCAACGACATGTGGAGATCGACCCCCGGTACCTGCGACCGGCCGAAGTGGACTACTTGCAGGGGGACGCAACCAAGGCCGCAGCCGTTCTCGCCTGGCGGCCGAGGGTCACCTTCGAAGGACTGGTCGAGATGATGGTTGAGCATGACCTCGAGCTCGCCCGACAAGAGCTCACTCTGCGTAATGCCGGCCATCGCTCCACCCAGCGAGGGGCGGTCACCAGGTGAAGCGCGATGGAAACGCCCCCCGACACCAGACCATCGGGCTTGAGGACAAGGTCTATATAGCTGGACACCGCGGGCTCGTGGGTTCGGCGCTGACCCGGCGTCTCACCCGGGAAGGGTTCAAGAACCTTATCCTCCGAACGAGACAAGAGCTGGACCTTGCCGACCAAAGGGCCGTGGACGCCTTCTTCCGGAAGGAGCGCCCTGATTACGTCTTCCTGGCCGCGGCCAGGGTGGGAGGGATCCTGGCTAACCACACTCGACCGGCCGAATTCATTATGGAAAATTTGGCCATAGCGGTTAACGTCATTGGCGCCGCCCACCGCTCCGAAGTGAAGAAGCTCCTCTTTCTCGGCAGCTCGTGCATCTACCCCAGGCACTGCCCCCAGCCGATAAAGGAGGACTACCTTCTGACCGGGTCACTGGAGCCCACCAACGAGCCCTACGCGGTGGCCAAGATTGCGGGCATCCATCTCTGCCAGGCGTACAACCGGCAGTACGGTACCCGCTACATATGCGCGATGCCGGCCAACCTCTACGGCCCCGGCGACAACTTCGATCTCGAGACGAGCCACGTCCTGCCCGCGCTCATCCGCCGGTTCCATGAAGCCAAGACGGCAGGAGCGGCCGCCGTGACCGTGTGGGGAACCGGAACCCCCCGCCGCGAGTTCCTCCATGTGGATGACCTTGCCGACGCCTGTCTCTTCCTCATGAGGGAGTACGACGACCCGGCGATTATCAACGTGGGCGTGGGCGAGGACCTCTCCATCCGGGAGCTCGCCGAGCTGGTTGCCGAGGTGGTGGGCTATCAGGGCCGCCTCGTCTTCGATCCTTCGAAGCCTGACGGGACGCCCCGCAAACTCCTCGACGTCTCCCGACTGAGCCGGCTTGGCTGGAGAGCGAGCATCCCGCTCAGGGAGGGCATCGAGCAGACCTATCGCTGGTACCTGGCCAATTTCGCCGGTCACGCGCCCCATTCGGCCGGTAGCCGTGAGGATACGGTGAAAGGCTAGCCGTGGGGTGGATTGGGGGAGTCGGAGATGCCTGCAGCCGGAAAGGGGATCGGAGCCTTCAAGCCCCCCGGCCTCGCGGCCGAGGGTGAACGTCGCATCGCCTGGGCCTGGGCCGACATGCCGGTCCTGAGGTCGATAAGGGAGGCCTGGGCGCGGACGCGACCCCTCGCCGGACTCCGGGTGGGGGCTTGTCTCCACGTCACCACCGAGACGGCCAACCTCGTCCTGACCCTCAAGGAAGGCGGCGCCGAGGTCGCCCTCTGCGCCTCCAACCCCCTCAGCACCCAGGACGACGTGGCCGCCGCCCTGAGCCTGTCCCACGGCATCCCGACCTACGCCGTGCGCGGCGAGGACCGGGAGAGCTATTACCGCCACATCGCAGCCGTCCTGGCCACGGCTCCCGACTTCACCCTGGACGACGGGGCCGATCTCGTGACAACCCTCCACCAGGAGCGCCCCGAGCTCATCGCTGCTGGCCCCGGCGCTCCCGGAGTCCGGGCCGGCACAGAGGAGACGACCACGGGGGTCATCCGTCTCCGGGCCATGGCCGCCGACGGGGCCCTCCGCTACCCGATCGTCGCCGTCAACGACGCCCGGACCAAGCACTGGTTCGACAACCGCTACGGGACCGGCCAGTCCACCATCGACGGCCTCCTCCGGGCCACCAACCGCCTTATCGCCGGGTCGGTCTTCGTCGTCGCCGGTTACGGCTGGGTGGGCCGCGGTATCGCCGCCCGGGCCCAGGGGATGGGCGCCCGCGTCTACGTGGTCGAGGCCGACCCCCTGCGGGCCCTTGAGGCGGCCATGGACGGCTTCCACGTCACGGACATGGAAGGGGCCGCGCCCGTGGGCGACTTCTTCGTGACCGCCACCGGGAACGTGAGCGTCATCGACGTCCCGCACTTCGAGAAGATGAAGGACGGGGCCGTCCTGGCCAACGCCGGGCACTTCAACGTGGAGATAAACCTCCAGGGCCTGGCCGGCCTGGCCGAGGAGGTGCGGGAGGTCCGCCGCGAGGTTAGGGAATACCGGCTCCCGGGCGGCCGCCGCCTCTACCTCGTCGCCGAGGGTCGTCTGGTGAACCTGGCTGCGGCCGAGGGGCACCCGGCCGCCGTCATGGACCTGAGTTTCGCCAACCAGGCCCTGGTCCTCGAGTGGCTGGCCGCGGGAGCGACCCTCGCTCCCGGCGTCCACGCGGTCCCGGAGGAGATCGACCGCCGCGTGGCCGAGCTCAAGCTGGCCAGCCTGGGAATGAGGGTCCAGCGCCTGAGCGACCGCCAGAAGGAGTACCTCGCGGGCTGGCAGGAAGGAACGGAGTAGAGGGCGAACGCGCCGGGCGGAACCTGACTCCGCGCCGGAACGGAGCCGCGACAGTGCTCGATTTCGCCAAGGCCCTGCCGCCCGAGCTGCACGTGCTCATCGTGGCCGCCATACCCGTCATCGAGCTCCGGGGGGCCATCCCCCTCGGCCTGCATCTGGGCCTACCTCCGCTCGAGGCCCTGGGTCTGGCCTGGGCCGGCACGCTCGCCCCGATACCGCTTCTCTATCACCTACTCCTCCCGGGAGTCGCTCTCCTCAAGCGGACCCGGCTGCTAAGGCGCGTCACCGTGGCCTACGTCACCCGCTCCGAGAGACAGAGCCTCCGCATCAAGAGGTACGGCCTACCCGGCCTGATCCTGTTCGTGTCCATCCCCTTTCCGGTGACAGGGGCCTGGACCGGCTGTCTCATCGCTCTCCTCCTCGGCTACTCCCTCCGGAAGACCATGTTCGCTATCGGCGTCGGCAGCCTCGTCGCCGGGGTTATCGTGACCGGGCTCGCGCGCCTGGCTGTCGGCTGAGGCGGGGACCGGCGGGCGGCCCGCCCGCCCCGGGGCCGCCTGACCCACCAGGCGTCCCGGCACGGAGGAGATCCCGGCGCGGAGGAGGTCCCGGCGCGGAGGAGGTCCCGGCGCGGAGGAGATGGGAGGGATGGGCAAGAAGTCTGTCGCCCAGGCGGGCGCCGGCTGCGCCCACCAAGCTACCTGCATCCGGAGGGATTGCCATTCCTGTTCCCGTAATCGTGCGGCGCCTCTGGAGAAGAGCCGTACCGGGCCTCCTGCGGCCGGCGGCCGTGCTCGGCCTCGTCGTCGTCTTCGTGCTTCTCGCGGCCTTTGGCGTCCGCGGGTGCCATCCGCCCCGCGACCCGGCCGATTCCGGGAGCGCCTACACCCCTCCCGAGGGTCCGAGCGGGCCGACCTCCTTCCGCGGGGGTCCGGGACCCGAATCGGAGCTCGATCCCCTGAACATCTCCGTGGTGATGACCGACCGCATCTTCCAGGAGACCTACGAGGGGACGGTCGTCGCCCGGCTCGCGCCGGACGGGCGCTCCTTTATCCTGAGCAGCACGTTCCAGCGCGGCGGCCGGAAGTACTACGGGTTCCAGGTCTGCGACCTCCGGGGGGAAGTGCTCTGGGAGCACGTCTTCCCTGTCTCCGCCTACCGGCGGGCTGATGCTTTCTACCTCGCGGGCGGGCGGTACATCGGAGCCGTAGCCTGCGACTACGACCAGGAAGGTGAAGTGCAGATACGGGCGGCCGACGGCCAGTTGGTTTTCACCCGGCCGATAGTCGGTTGGACGATGCCGGTCATGTCCGCCCGGGGGTCGTGGCTGGCTCTCTTCAACCAGCAGCGAAACACCCTCAGCGTGTTCGGGCCGCCGAGATTCGAAACCGCCTGGAGCCTGAAGCTGGGGGAGGGGGCCCACGGCTTCTTCCTCGAGGACGGTCCCCGGTTCCTCCTCATCGAGAGCGGTCGGGCCAGGCTCTTCGGCGCCGGCGGCCAGGTTCTGTGGTCGGTGGCCATCCCCGGGGGTGGCTACTGGCGGGCCCTGGCCTCGCCGGACGGCCGGTATGTGGCGGCCACGACCGAGGACCCCGACAGCGCCGTCTACCTCTACTCGGCGGAGGACGGGAGCCTGGTGTGGAGCCAGTCCCTGGTCACGGGGGGCCACAAGAGCCTCGCCTTCTCACCCGACGGGGCTTCTCTCGTCGTCTACGACATCGGCCAGCACGCGGCCATCTACATGCTCGACGCCGCCGGCGGGAACATCGTCTGGCGCTTCTACCTCACGGCCTACGGCCGGACCGGCTCGATGATAACCGTTAAGGACCTGCAGTTCACTCCGGACGGCCGCTACATCGTCGCCGACATTGTCGAGTCGACCCTTGACGACCGCACCTACGTGATGTACCATTATCTCCTCGCCCTGGCTCCGGACGGGCACGCCCTGTGGATAACCCCGCTGGGCTCGCAGGTGGACGTGGAGATGAACGCGGTCGCCGGGCTCCTCCTCATCATGACGAACAACGTCACCGACGGCTACGGGCTTATCCGGAACACCCTGACCCTGGTGACCTTCCTCGAGGACCTCACCTCGCCGCAGTGAGCCGGCGCTCTGATTGGGCCGGCCGGCGGCAAGCGGTCGGCGCGGGCGTTCGGCGCGGCGGACCGGCAAATCCTCCGCGACAAGGGTTGCACCCGCGGGCGTCGAACTCCACCAGCAGCGGAGCTCTGGCATATGGCTTTCCGGGACGGGTTCCGCTGGCTGTCGGGAGTCCCTGAGGAGTGCTTGAAGGAGCCATGACCACCTCCCGCCGCCGGGGCCGCATCCTTCCCCCGTCGACCGTCCTCCAGAACCGCTACCGCATCCTCCGCCTGCACGACCAGGGCGGCTCAGCAACCGTGTACCTCGCCGAGCGTCTCGGGGTGGATGAGAGCGTGCCCCTGGCCGTCAAGGAGCTCAACCCGGACGCGTTCAGCCTGGCCGAGTTCAAGAACGAAGTCAACGTCCTTTACTCGCTGAACCACCCCAACCTCCCCAAGGTCTATGACTTCTTCGAGCAGGACGGGAAGCACTACCTCGTCATGGACTTCGTGCGGGGTAAGACCCTCAAGCAGATGGTTCTCGAGGGCGGCGCTCTCGGCGAGGACGAGGCCCTGGACTACGCCCTCCAGATATGCGACATCATGACCTACCTCCACCGGCGGGCCGAGCGCCGGATCATCCATCGAGACCTCAAGCCGTCGAACCTGATGCTGACTCACGCCGGCCAGGTGAAGCTCCTCGACTTCGGCATCGCCCGGGTGCCCGACAGCCGGCTCCCGGGCAATCTGCTCCACGCCTACACCGAGGACTACGCCTCCCCCGAGCAGAAGGAGAACCGGCCGACCGACCAGAGGAGCGATATCTACAGCTTCGGGGTGACCCTCCGCAGCCTTCTCGAGGGAAGGCTGCCGGGCGTCGATGAGGAGGCGCCCGCGGAGGACCTCTCCCCGCCCCGGCGCAGGCCCAGGGTGTCGCGGGAGATGAGGCGGATACTCGGACGCTGTCTCCGACCCGACCCCGCCGAGCGCTATCAGAGCTTTGAGGAGCTCGCCCGCGACCTCCGCTCCTACCGGCAGGCCCGGCGGACCAGAACGGCCCGCCGCCTCGGCTTCGCCGCCGCCGCTCTCGGGGTCGCCAGCCTTCTCTTCCTGGCGAAGGTCCTCTTCGGCCCCTCCCTCTACCCCATCCTGGGGCCCGAGCGCCTGCAGGTCGGGGTCGGGACGGCCCTGCAGGTCGGCCTCCCGGCCGGATGGGAAGGCAGCCTCGACGGTATCGTCTGGGACATCATCGACACCCAGGCTCCGGGCCAACCGCGCGAGGTCCAGAGGGGCCGGTACTGTTCATTCGTCTCGACCGATCTCGGCGTGTTCCAGGTCCAGGCCTACCTCGAAACGAACGGCCGCCGCCGGCTCCTGTCCACGGTGAAGAGGATAGAGGTCTACCCGGCCCTGAGCGTGCCGCACGAGGTTCTGGTGGGGCAGCGCTTCACTCTCTCCTCGCCCGGGGCGACGGCGGGGGGCGGCCGGGAGTACACCTGGCAGTGGACCATCCGCGGCCCGATTGAGGGCGCCGACGCCGCCTCGGCCCCGGTGGTGCTCCAGAAGTCCACGACCGAGCCGCGGCTGCGGGCGGAGATGGCGGTGGAGGGGACCTACGCGGTGTGGCTGAGCGTCAACGTCAAGGCTCCCGGGGGCCTGGAAGTCTCGACCGCCGCGCCGGCGAAGACGCTGGCCGCGGTCACCCGGCTCGTCGTCGACCCCAGCCGCGTCATCAGCCGCAACCCGAGCTTCGAGGAGCAGTACGGCGGCCAGCCGACCGACTGGGTCCTCGTCTATACCGCGCAGCTCACCTACGACAAGACGATTGGCCGAACCGGCTCACGCTCCATCCGTTTCACCCCGAAGGCGGGTTCGCCCACTCCCTACGCCGTCCAGCTCCTCCCCCTCGAAGACGGGCGCTCCTACCGCGCTACCGTCTGGGTCAGGGGCGAGAACGTGGCCGACGGCGGGCGCATCTCCCTCGAGGCCCGCTTCCGGTCGCCCGTCGACGAGACCTACGTTCTCAGCGACGAGACGGTGACCGTCGACTGGAGCGGGACTTTCGACTGGCGGCAGATGGCCGTCCACTTCTTCGTTCCCTCCGGAAGCGGCGTCACCCTCGAGCTGTACCTGAGGTTCAGCGGCAGCGGGTCCGTCTGGTTCGACGACTGCGTGGTCGAGAAGCTCTGAGCTGACGACACGATATGAGCCATTCGGCAAAGGAAGGCCCCCCCCGCGGCGCGAAGAATACGGCTCACCTCTGGAGGAGCTCCGCCTTGCTCTCCGACCTCGGCCGCACAGCGAGAAGGCTCGGCTCGGCGAGACGGGTGGTCCGGGCGGCCCTGGCCGCTCTGGTCGCCGCCGGTCTCCTCCTCCCCTGCCTGCCCGCACCCCGACCGCTCCTGGCGGCGCCGCCGGCGACACCGCCCGGTGCGGCCTCGACGTCGTACGCCGATATCGACGGCCACTGGGCGCGCCCGGAGATAGAGGCCCTGCGGGCCCGTGGAGCCCTCCCCCCCTCGGGGGAGTTTTTCCGGCCCGACGAGCCGGTGACCCGCGGCGAATTCCTGGCCGACCTCGTCCGGGCCCTGGGTTACGGTCCCGAAGCGGCTGAGCTCGGCGATCACCCGCCGCCGTTCAGCGACGCCGGGGCCGGCGAGACCATCACTGGGCACCTGAGCGCCGGGGTCGAGCACGGTCTCGTCCGCGGCTACCCTGACGGGACCTTCCGGGCCGACTGGGAGATAACCCGGGCCGAGATCTCGACCATCCTCGTCCGCCTGAGCGGCCTTGCGCCGGACGCTCCCGGACTGGCCGCCCTGCCCTTTACCGACCGTTCCGACGTTCCGTCTTGGGCGGCGGGCTACATCGCCGTGGCCTACCAGCGGGGCATGGTCCGGGGGTACCCGGACGGCTCCTTCCGGCCTGAGAGCGGGGCTACCCGAGCCGAGGCCGCCTGCCTCATCTACCGCGCCGTCCGGCTGAGCGGCCGGCTGTTCGACCTTACCGGCCTGGTGCGCGAGGGCCCCGGAAGCGGGGACAGTCTCGCCGTGGACCTCTGGCCCGCGGGAACGCCCGGAAGCTACGTCGAAGAGGACGGGACTCTTGTCGTCCCCCTTCCGGATTCCCTCGGCCCCTCCCCGCCCGGGCCGACCGTCCGCGTCAGGATTTCATCGTCTTGCGTGACCTACCGCGATGGTCGACCGGCCGTCCTCTCCGCGGTGCGCCCGTTCGACGAGGTCGCCCTCATCCTCGACGAGACCGGGGCCGTCGCCTTCATCGAGGCCCTGCGCCCTGACGGTGTCGGTCTGGTCACCGGAGTCGGGCCCGGGCTCGCCTGGGTCGCTCTCACTTCCCTGGGCGGTGACGGGCCGGAGCGGGTCTTCGCCATCCTGCCCTGGGCGCCGGTCCTCCCTGCGGGGGCGGGGGGGCGTGCGCCGGTCCTGGGTGACCTGGTCTACTTCATCCTCGACAGCGCGAGCGGCGCCATTCGGGCTCTGGCCCTCATCGGTCCGGTCGCCGGGGCTTCCGCCGGCCCGGCCGCCGGATTCTCCGCCGACCCGGCCGCCGGGGCGTTCACCGGCCCGGCCGCCGGATTCTCCGCCGACCCGGCCGCCGGGGCGTTCACCGGCCCGGCCGCGACGACCGGCCCGGACGTCACCACGAGCGAGGTCATCGACCCGGCGGCCGCCCCGCCCCCGCTTCTGACGCCCGCGGCGGCCATGGCCCTGAGCGCCGCGGCCGTGAACGCCCCCGCGCTCAGGACCCTTACCGGGGCGAGCGGGCGGGGAGTAACCATCGCCATCGTGGACACCGGAGTGGACGTGAGTCACCCCGACCTCGCTATGACCAGCGCGTGGGAGCGGAAGATCGTCGACTGGCGCGACTTCAGCGGTGAGGGGGACGTGTCGACGACGAGGATATCGACGGCCGACGCGGTCGGGATTATCCAGACGGACCTCGGGCCGGCCAAGGTCACCGGCATCGTCTCCCAGAGCGGCTTCTACCACTCCGGGGTCTTCTCCGAAAGCCAGCTTCAACCGGGTGGGCCTCTCGGCGGGGACCTCGACCGGAACGGGCGGACCGGTGACCGCTTCCTGGTGGTCGCCGTCGACCGACGCCTCTCCGGCGTCTACGACACCGTCTACGTGGACACCAACCGCAATCTCGACCTCACGGACGAGGTCCCCCTGCGCCCCTACCGCGATACGGCCCTCGTGGCCTGGTTCGGCGACGCGGGCCGACCGCGGTCCGAACGCTGCTCCTTCGTCCTGGCTGACATCCGCTCCGACGGCAACCGCGTGACCCTCGGCTTCGACGGGAACGGTCACGGGACGCACGTCGCCGCCATCTCTTCGGCCTACGGCTCCTACCGCGGCGGGCTCGACGGTCTCGCCCCGGGCACCCGCGTCATGGCCCTGAAGGCCCTCCGCTCCTCAGGCGACGGGACCTGGGGGGACATCGTCCGGGCCGTCAGCTACGCGGCCCAGAAGGGGGCCGAGATCATCGTCCTCAGCGTGGCCAACCTCTCGCACGGGGGAGACCTATCCGCGGAGACGGCGGCCATCGCCGCCGTGGCCGCGCGCTACGGCGTGCTGATCGTCTCGGCCGCTGGCAACACGGGGCCGGGCGTGGGCACCGCCCGGGGGCTCGGCGCGTCCCCCGGCATTCTTACCGTCGGGGCCGCGCTGGACCAGGCTATGTGGCAGGCATACTTCGGCTACGCCGTGGAGGGGCGGACCGTCTGGCCGTTCAGCGCCGTGGGGCCGCGCCCCGACCTTTCCGGAGGCCCGGATGTCCTCGCTCCGGGCTGCGCCCTCTCGGCCGCGCCACTGTGGCTCGAGCCTCCCGGCTACGTCCAGTCCGAGGGGACGAGCATGGCCGCGCCCCATGTCGCCGGAGTGGCCGCCCTGCTCCTCGAGGCCCTGCGGCAGACCGGCCGGCCTGCTCCGGTGAGTCTTGTGAGTCTTGTCGAGGAGGCCATCCTGGCCGGAGCCCGGCCTCTGGAGGGCTACTCCTTCGTCGAGCAGGGGCGGGGGGCGGTCGACGCTCTCCGCTCCTGGGAGTGGCTGGCCGGACCGGCGGCGGCGACCGGGAGCGGTGCGGCGCCGCGCCCCCGCGGAACCCTCGGCCTCACCCCGAAGGGCGTCTACGACCGCGACGGATCGTCCGCCAGGGTTCTCGCTGAACTCACGGCGAGAGCCCCGGGCCTGCCGGCCTGGCTTGACCTCTCCGCCGCGGAGCCGTGGGTCGTCGCGGAAAGGCCGAAGCTCGCCCTACCGGTGGGACTCCCTCGCTCCGTAGGGCTGTCCCTCCGACCGGACGGGGAAGGCCTCCACTCCACCTTGCTGGTCGGGTCGCAGGGTTTGGCCGAACTCGTTTCCCTGCCGGTGACGGTGGTCGTTCCCGTGGAGTTCTCCGCCGCTTCCGGCTGGCGGATCTCCGAGGAGGGGGTCCTCGGCCCAGCCCGCCTGGACCGGTGCTTCTTCCGGGTGCCCCCGGGGGCGAGCGCCCTCGAGGTTTCCTTCGGTGTCGCCGACGCCGGCGGCGGGAACCACGCCGGTCGGGTCCGGCTCTTCCTCTACGGGCCGGACAGCCACCTGGCGGCGGCCACGGGCTACGTGGGCCAGGGGACCTCCGACGGCTTCGCCTCTCTGGTCCTCGAGGAACCGGCCGCGGGCGTCTGGGAGGCCGTAGTCTACAGCTCCGCAGCCTTGTCGGCCTTCGGGCTGGACGATTCGCACTACTGGCTTGAGGCGGCTCTATCGGGGGTCGTCTATGACCTTTCCGGCGCCGGGTGGGAGGTGACCGTCGCGTCCCCGAGCGTGAGCCGGGTCCGGGCCGACCTGCCTCTCGTCAACATCGGAGACGCCTTCGAGGTCGCCCTCGAGGGTTTCGGTCTCTGGCCGCGCGCCTGGGACCCCCGGCCCGAAGCGGTCACTCTCGGCTCCGGGGAGACCCTGCTCCGGGTACTCCCGCCCCTGGAGGGGCGCTCCGGGCTCCTCCGGGTTCAGCTCTGCAACGTCCACGCTGAAGCCTGGGATGAGTCCGAGCCCCCGCCGGATCTCGACCTGACCGTCTTCCAGCGCACCGACACGGGCTGGCGGGAGTTCGCCAGGTCGTCCGCACCTGGTGTCCGCCAGGAAATTGTTGAAATCGTCGACCCGCCGGGGGGTGAGTACGCCGTCCAGGTAACGGCCTCCGGTGGAGCCGGGTGGGTTTCCTTCGAGCTCAGGTCCCAGTGGCTCCCGGCCGGCGGTCAGGTTACACCGGTGGTTTCGGAGCTGATCCTCCCCGCCGGAGCCCGCCGGCCTGTGGCCGTGGTTGTCAGCGTACCGACCGGTGAGGGGGCCCGCCTCGGAGCCCTGAGGCTGAGGGACCGCACCGGCAGTTTCGACCTCCGGGGCGGCCTTTCGGACACCGTCAGTCTGCTGCCTCTTACGGTCAGACGCACCGCCCAGTCCATCCGGGTCGTTCTCTCCCAGACCTCGCTCGAGCCGGGCCCGAACCTCCTGACCTTCCGGGTCCTGACCGCAGACGGGGTGCCGGTCGCCCGCTTCGCCCTGGAAACCGGGGGTCGTCGCTACGAGGCTGCCGGCGGTTTCGTGACGGTGCCCTGGCCGGCGGCGGACGAGCCCGGACCGGCCAGGGTCTGGGTGCGAACTGTCCTTCCGGATGGGACAGGGTCGGGGTGGCTGTTTCACCTGCCGGTGGTGTTAACCCAGCCGGGAGAGCGGGGGTCCCGGCCCCTGGGGCCGGGGGCCCCGGCCTGGCTTGAAGCCGAGGGTTTCCGGCCCCCGGAGCTGGACGAGCTCAGGGAGCTTTTCGACACGGCCCTCGCGGGAGGGGTCTCCTGATGCCGCAGGCTGTCGCAACTCGCAAGGAGAGGATACTTGTCGTCGACGACGAAGAGAGCATGCGGGAGCTGCTCCTGGCCCTGTTCCGCAAGAACGGGTACCAGACCGCCGCCGCCCGGAACGCCGCTGAGGCCCTCGCCCTGGCCGCGGAGATGGACCCGACCGTGGCCGTCATCGACGGTCACCTGCCCGGCGGAGGGGGCGTCGCTTTCATCCGGAAGTTCCGGGGTAGCTTTCCCGAGATACGGACCGTCTTGATGACCGCCTACGACAGTCCGGAGCTGCTCGAGGCTGCTTCCCCGGCCGGGGCCGGGGCGTGGGTCCGGAAACCCTTCGACCTGCTTGAGCTACTCGACAAAGTGGAGAGCCTCTGCCGGATCTGACCGCTCCCGAACCTTGTCCCGCACGGAGGTAAGACCCAGAGTGGAAGGCTTCATAGCCGCCGCCTGTCAGACAGCCGCCACGGCCGAGCCGGCCGAGGCCGTCCTCAAGGCCGCCGCGGCCGGGGCCCGCCTGGTGGTCCTTCCGGCCCGGGTTCTGGAGAGGTCCTGGAGCCCGCGCTCCGGCTCTCGCCCGGCCGGGCCCTCCCGGCCCGGCCCGGGTCGGCGGTCGGAGCCCCGACCCCTACCTGGGCGCGAAGAGCTCCTCTCCCGCGCGGCCGACCTCGCCCGGCGCGCCGGGTGCTATCTTGCCCCCGGCACGGTGGTCGTTCCGCCGTCCGGCGGAGGCCCGGCTTCCCCGGTGGCCTGGCTGTTCTCCCCGACGGGCGAGCTCCTGGGTGAGCAGGTCGCTACGCACCTGACCCGGGAGGAGGAGGCTGCCGGGGCGGTCCCGGCTGACGAGCTCAGGGTCTTCGACGTCGACGGGGTCGGCGTGGGTCTCCTCGTCGGCCTCGACGTCTGGGTGCCGGAGGTCAGCCGCATTCTCGCCCTGGAAGGCGCCGTCGTCCTCCTCGCCCACCTCGCCCTGCCCGCGCCCTACTCCGAGGCCCGGCAGCTCGCGGGAGTCTGGCAGGAGGTGCAGCAGAACCAGGTCTTCGGCGTCGAGGCCTGCCTCGTGGGGTCCCGGGACGGGACCACGTACGCCGGTCGCAGCGCCGTGACCGCCCCCTGCGAGATGACTCCCGGCGAGAGCGGCTTCGTGGTCCGGGCTCCCTCCCCGGAAACCGCGGTGACCCTGCTCGGGGCCATCGACCTCGCGGCCAGGCGGCGGGTCATCGAGAGTTACGACATCTTCGCCGAGCTCAACGTCGGTCTCTACCGGCGGGTCTTCCCACAGGTCTACCTGGCCGCCCGCGAGGCCGGAGCCGCCGGGCCCCCCACCGAGCTGGCCGCCGGGCCTCCCACCGAGCCGACCGCCGGGCCTCCCACCGAGCCGGCCGGCAGGGACCGGGGCGCAGCGGGACAGCCTCCGGGCGACCGGCGTCCGAGGAGGCGTCCGGGGAAAGGACCGGAGAACCTCGGGTTCAAGGAGCGGCTCTTCCGGCGCTATCTCACCTTCGTCTCCCGTCCGCGCGTAGTCCGGCGAGCGGTCGCCGCTCTCCGGCTCACGCCTCACCCGAAGCGGCGGAAGAAAGGCCGGTGGTGGACGGAGCCCGGCCTCGGACGGCCCCGCGCGACCTCCAGGGGGGGCGCCGCTGCCGGCGAGCCCCGGCCGCCGCGGACGGTGCGGGTCGCGGCCATCCAGCTGGAGTCCTTCTACGCGAGGAACGTCACGGACTACGTCCTCCGTCTCGGAGAACGGTTCCGCGAGGCCGTCGCCGAGGGGGCCGACCTCGTTGCTTTCCCCGAGTACGTTACCCAACCCCTCATCGGGCTCATCCCCGGGGTCGCGCCGCTGGAGGGGGCGGAGAAGGGCCGCGACCGGAGCCAGGCCAACCCGGGACCGGACAAGGCCGCGGTGGCCCTGGCCGACGTCACCCGGTTCATGGAGCCCATCTTGAGGAACGTCTACTTCACCTTGTTCGCGGCCCTGGCCGCCGCGGCGCGGGTCTACGTTCTGGCCGGCGCGACCCCGATGCCCGGGGCCGGCGGCAAGGTCTACAACGTGAGCCACCTCTTCGGACCGGACGGAAGGCTCATCGGAGCCCAGCCGAAGGTGCACCTCTTCCCCCGGGAGCGGACGGAGGGGCTCTCGCCGGGGGAGGACCTCACGGTCTTCGAGACGGCCGTCGGGCGGCTGAGCCTGCCGGTGTGCATGGACGCCACCTACTTCGAGACCTACCGACTGGCCGCTCTCCTCGGAGCCGAGATGCTCGGCGCCCCCGTAGCCAACGCCGAGCCCTACAACTGCTGGAAGCTCCTTCGCGGAGCCTGGCCGCGGGTCCAGGAGACCCCGGTCTACGCCGTGCAGTCGACCCTCGTCGGCGAGTTCCTCGGCCAGGAGCTCAGCGGGAGGGCGGCCGTCTTCGCCCCGCACGAGCTCACTCCGGCGGGCGACGGGGTCCTGGCTTCGTCGGCCCAGCCCACCGGCCCCGGGCTGGCCGTGGCCGACCTCGATCTTGACGCTCTCGCCCGCTTCCGCGAGGAGCACCCGGTCTTCCCGCGGCTCAACCTCGCCCTCATCCGGCGCTACCTGCCCCGGATCTACGAGGACTTCGCCCGGCGGCGGGCGGCTTCCGACCAGGGCCAAGAGGAGTCCCGCCCGTGAAGCGGCTGACGGTCCCTGAGGAGATGGACTTCGCCCGCCGCCTCTACCCGACCGGGAACCATTTCGTCTCACTCCCCGTTGTCGAGGCCGCCGATGCTTCCGTGGACCGGGTGGGCGTCCTCCATATGGGAGCGGCCGGCCTCGTGGAGTTCGGCGGGCCCCAGGCCGAGCTCGGGGCCGAGACCCTCCCGGCCCTGGAGCCGCTTATCAGACCCTTCATCCTGATCGGCGGTCGGACGTCCGGTCCGGGCCGCGGCGCCACGGCGAGCCCATCCTGGCGGCGCCTCTGGGATTGGGTCCCGGCCTTTGAGTGGCGTGACGAGCCCAGCGGACTTGTCCTCAAGGGGACGCTGCTTGCCCCTGTCTGGGCGGCCCGCGAGGGTCTCCAGTCGCACAAGGGGTTCGTCTACGTCCTGGAGGTCTCCGGCCCGGCCGCCGGCGGCGCGCCGCCTGAGGACCTCCGACTCGGCCTCACCCTGACGTGGGGGGACCTTCTGGAGACCGTCTACACCTCAAGACGCCTCCCCGCCGCTCTGAGCGTCAGGCGGGACCGCTGGACCGGCGGTCCGGTGCTCGAACCCCGCGCGGGCTCAGGGGCCGGCCCGGCGGCCCTGGCTGTCTCCTTCTCCGTCCCGGGCGAGGACGTGGAGTGGACGGCCCGGACCGACGAGGCCGGAGTCATCCGGGTGGAGATGACCGCGCGCCCGCGGGGAGGAGCGGCAGCCTTCTACTTCGGCCTCAACCGGGAGGGGGACGGGGCCCGGACGGTTGCCGTCGACCTCGCCCGCCACGGCTGGGAGAGCCTTCTCCGGGCCACGGGGGCCGCCCTCGCTCCCCTGCGGCGGCCGGTGGCCGGGGAGGACCGCTTGGGAGCCGCCGGCGAAGAATCGAGAGTCCTGGGCGGCCGGCTGAACCTGAACCTCCTCTTTAACTACTTCTTCGCCGCCGGGCGAACCATCGATACCGAGGAGCTCGTCCTGGTCACCAGCCGGAGCCCGCTGTACTACGTCAGCGCGGCCTTCTGGGCAAGGGACGCCCTGCTCTGGAGCCTCCCCGGCCTCCTTCTTGTCGACCCCGGCCTGGCCGAGGAAGCTCTGGGCGAGGCCTTCGGCCGCTACTTCCGTCACGCCGGCATCCACTCGCTCTACATGGACGGAACCCTCCTCTACCCGGGATTCGAGCTGGACGAGCTCGCCGCCTACCCCATCGCCCTCTGGCGCTACGTCCGGTCGACGGGGGACGTCGCCATCCTGGGACGGCGGGGTCTCGGGCCGAAGCTTCGGCGGATTCTCGACCTCATGGAGGAACAGGCCCATCCGGACCCGAATATCCACTTGTACCGGACGTTCCTCCTGCCCTCGGACGACCCGGCCACTCATCCCTACGTGACCTACGACAACGTCATGGCCTGGCGCGCCTTGCTCTGCGCGGCCGACCTTCTGGAGTGGGCGGAGGGCCGGGACGGGGCGGAGCTGAGAGACCGGGCGGAGAGGGTCAGGGCTTCCGTCTACCGCCACCTTGTGGTCGACGGCCCGGGAGGCCCGGTCTTCGCTTGGTCGGCCGACCTGGAGGGCGGGGTGGAGCTGGGCGACGAGCCCCCGGGAAGCCTGGAGCTCCTGCCGTACTACGGCTTCTGCTCGCGGGAGGATGAGGTCTGGCGCCGGACGGTCGGGTGGATCCACTCGCGGGAGAACCCCTACCGCTACCTCGACGTCCCGTTCCCGGGGGTGGGGTGCCCGCACTCGCCCCATCCGTTCGTCATGAGCTTATTCAACGCTCTCCTGGGGGGTCTTCCCGAGAGGATCGCCGAGGCCCGGTCGGTGCTGCTCAAGGCTCCGCTGGATACCGGGCTCGCCTGCGAGGCCTTCGACCGCCGGACCGGGGAGGTTAAGACGGGAGCGGCCTTCGCCACGTGCGCGGGGTTCCTGGCCTACGCCATGCACCGGGTTTTCGGGCGGCCGGCGCATGGAGAATACAGGAATGGTCCCGGGTTTGTGGAATAGGGACCTCGATGGAGACCGCGGAGACACGGACTGCGGAGTGGAGAACCGGGGCGGGGGCAGGATACGGCAGACCTGAAGGAGGTCCAGGTTGAGGCTCTTCCTCGATACAGCCAACATCGACGAGATCCGCGAAGCTGTCAGCTGGGGAGTCATTTCCGGGGTGACGACCAACCCCACCCTGGTAGCCAAGGAGCAGGGCCGGAGCTTCAGCGACATCGTCTCTGAGATCACCGCCATAGTTCCGGGACCCGTCAGTGTCGAGGCCGTCAGCCTGGACGCCGCGGCCATGATCGAGGAGGCCCGCCGCCTGTCGGCCATGGCCGGCAACGTCGTCGTTAAGATACCCATGACGCCCGAAGGGCTCAAGGCGGTGAAGGTCCTGGCCGGCGAGGGCGTGCGGACCAACGTCACCCTTGTCTTCTCGGCCAACCAGGCCCTGCTGGCCGCCCTGGCCGGGGCGACCTATGTCAGCCCGTTCGTCGGGCGCCTTGACGACATCGGACACGAGGGCCTCGAGGTCGTGCGGGATACCGCGGACATCTTCCAGCTCCACGCGCTCGAGACCGAGATCATCGCCGCGAGCATCCGCCACCCGCTGCACGTGATGGACGCGGCTAAGGCCGGGGCCGACATCGCCACCGTGCCGATGAAGGTGCTCAGGGCTATGGCCGCCCACCCGCTGACCGACCGCGGGGTGGAGATGTTCCTCGCCGACTGGGCGAAAGTGAAGAAAGGGTAGCCGGGGCTGACCCCGGAGTTATAGCCGGTCGTCCCCCGGACTATGCTAGTACAGCCGGGTTACCCCGTTGTAACCTTCCGTTGTCGACAGGGTCAGCACGAACGTCAGGACATGTCATCCAGCTTCCAACCGGGACTCATCCCCTGTTGTCTTCCGTTTACCGCACGGCGCCTGTGACGCTAGAGGACGAGGTGACTAAGGTTGAACATCGCCCAGCTTGAGTCCAAGACCCTGAAGGAGCTCTACCAGTTGGCCCGGGATCTCGAGCTCAACGGGTACTCGGAGATGAACAAGAAGGAGCTCATCTTCGAGATTCTCAAGGCCAACATCGAGAAGGAGGGCTCCATCTTCGCCGAAGGCGTTCTGGAGATCATGCCGGAGGGGTTCGGCTTTCTCCGGCCTATCGGCTACCTTCCCAGCCGCCAGGACGTTTACGTCTCGCCCTCGCAGATACGGCGCTTTTGCCTGAAGACGGGAGACTACGTCTCGGGGCAGGTCCGCCCGCCGAAGGAGTCCGAGCGGTACTACGCCCTCCTGCGGGTGGAGGCCATCAACGAGGAGAACCCGGATGTCGCCAAGGACCGGGTGGCCTTCGAGGCCCTGACCCCGGTCTTCCCGGACGAGCGGCTGACCCTCGAGACGACCCGGAACGAGATCTCGACGAGGCTCATCGACCTCATCGCCCCCATCGGGCGGGGCCAGCGCGGCCTCATCGTCTCGCCTCCCAAGGCCGGCAAGACGGTCCTCTTGAAGCAGATAGCCAACGCCATCATGGCCAACGCCCCGGCCGTCCACCTCATCGTCCTCCTGGTCGACGAGCGACCGGAAGAGGTGACCGACATGGAGCGGTCGGTCACCGGTGAGGTCGTGAGCTCGACCTTCGACGAGCTCCCCGAGAACCACATCAAGGTCGCCGACATGGTTCTCGAGCGGGCCAAGCGCCTCGTCGAGCACCGGAAGGACGTCGTCATTCTCCTTGACAGCCTGACCCGGCTCGCGCGGGCTCACAACCTTGTCGTCCCGCCGAGCGGCCGGACCCTGTCCGGAGGCATTGACCCCGCGGCCCTGCACAAGCCGCGCCGGTTCTTCGCGGCGGCCCGGAACATCGAGGAGGGCGGGAGCCTGACGATCATCGCCACCTGCCTCATCGACACGGGCAGCCGGATGGACGATATCATCTACGAGGAGTTCAAGGGCACCGGCAATCTCGAGATCCACCTTGACCGCCAGCTTTCCGAGAGACGCATCTTTCCGGCCATTGACGTGAAGCGGTCCGGGACCCGCAAGGAGGAGCTGCTCCTCAGCCCGGAGGAGCTCGAGATGACCTACGCCCTCCGCCGGGCCCTCAACGCTCTCGGGAACCAGGAGGCGGCCGAGATTCTCATCGACCGCCTGAAGAAGACGAAGTCCAACGAGGAGTTCCTCAGGATGGTCCTCAAGGGGCTGCAGATGACCTGACCCGGAAAGTCCCGGCCTCTCCCCCGGCCCGCGGCTCGGCTTTCCGGGGCCACGGGCGACCCGGGAGTTCCGGCCGGAGACAACCGTTTATGCACAATAGCGAGGCGTCGTGTGGGGTCCACGCGGCGCCTCGCCGCATCCCGGGGGATGAAAAGGACGACCGCATACCAGAATAACTACCGGACCGGGAACTGAGCATAATCTAGTAAGGGAGGTACCCCATGGGTTCCTGGGAACGATTAGGGAGGACAGTGGGCCTCCTGGTTCTCGTGGCGACCCTGTCGGCGGCGTCCGCGGGCGGGGGTCTCCTGCTTACTCCCTTGGAACCAGGTGGGTTACCTGAGTCACCCGTCGCCGGGCTGGCCGGCCAGGGCGACGCGGTGACCACCCAGCCCGCCCCACAGGACCCGCAAGACCACCAGCCAGACGCAAGACCCCCGAACCCCACCGACGGGACTGTCTCGTCCCACCTCCCGCAGGGGGGAGGTTCCGCCGGAGAGTCGTCCGCCGTCGCCGACCCCCGGGTCGAGGCCGTCCCGGGGGCCGCGGCGCCGACCCCCGCGACGCTTGAGCCGACGGCTCGCGTTGTGACCCACATCGTGGCCCGCGGCGAGACCCTCTCCGGTATCGCCGCCGCCTATGGGGTGAGCGTCGCCACGGTGGCCTGGGCCTCGGGGCTGTCCGACCCCAACCGCATCCTTCCCGGGCAGAAGCTCGAGTTCCCCACGGTCGACGGGGTCATCCACCGCGTGGCTCGCGGGGACACGCTGTTTGACATCGCCCGTCTCTACCAGGTGGACGTGATGAGCATCGTCAGGGCCAACGGCGTCTCCGACCCCGACACCCTGTACCCGGGTCAGGTCCTGGTCGTCCCCGGCGCGACGCCGAGAGCGGCCGCGACCGTTTCCGGCGGGCCATCGGTCACGACCGCCGCCGCCTCGTCATCGGGCTTCATCTGGCCGCTGCGCGGGGCGGTCACCTCGTATTTCGGCCCCCGCTGGGGCGGGTTCCACACCGGCATCGACATCGCCGGGTCCTACGGGGCGACGATCCGGGCCGCCCGGAGCGGCCGGGTCACCTTCGCCGGCTATTACGGGAACTACGGCCGCACGGTCATCATCGACCACGGGGGCGGCCTGAGCACCCTCTACTCGCACGCCTCGAAGCTTCTGGTCACCGCCGGCCAGGATGTCGCCCAGGGGCAGGCGATAGCCCAGGTCGGCTCGAGCGGCAACTCGACAGGGCCACATCTTCACTTCGAGGTCAGGGTCAACGGCCAGCCCAAGAACCCCATGAACTACCTCAAGAACTGACCCCATCCGGGTCCGGAACCCTTCTCCCTCTGCCGCTCGCGCTCGCTTGGACACCGGGCGGGGCCCGTGCTATAATCAGTGTTGCTTTGCCCGAGGCGCTCGGCGCTCCGCCCGCGGTGTTCGGCCCGACGCCGCCCGAGCCCTCAGGCGGTCCCGGCCGGCGGCCGGGGTACTCCTGTCGGAGAAGGTGCCGGACGTGAAGAAGGACATTCATCCCCAGTACTACCCTGACGCCAAGATCGTCTGCTCCTGCGGCACGGTCTACGAGGTGGGCTCGACCAAGCGGAACCTCAAGGTCGAGGTATGCTCGAAGTGCCACCCCTTCTACACCGGCCAGCGCCGGATAGTCGACACCGGCGGCCGGGTGGAGAGGTTCATCAAGAAGTACAATTGGGGTCAGGAGCAGCCGGTCGAGAAGAAGAAGGGCCTCAAGGTCAAGAAGGGCGCCGAAGAGGTCAAGGAAATCCTCGAGGAGCTGGAGACGGCCGAAGAGAAGAAGGCCCATCCAGAGAAGAAGGTCCAGCCGAAGTAGCCCGGGCCGCACGTCTACCGCCGGGCCGGCTACCTCTCGGCCGCGCCCGCTTGAAGGAGACACCGCGCGAGCCCGCCGAAGCCGGCGGGCTCGCTCCGTCTCCCCGGGGAGGGGCGAAGAAGGAATCCGTCCGGAGAGAACAAAGACTCTTACGCCCGCGAAGCGGCATTCCAGTTAGCGGGTACAGAGACATCTGTCCCTAGGCCCTTGGTGGGGGGTGGTCGGTCCCGGGCACGCCGAAGGGACGAAGCTCTAAGCGGGGAAGACCCACGGGCGAGTTTGGTTGGGCCGCCGAGGCGGGTCCCCACGCTCGCCCGCACGTCTGGTCAGCCCCAGGAAGGAGGTAGTGACTTTGAGTAAGCGGACACGGTTCGTTATCGCTCTCGTTCTTGCCGCGGTCCTGACTCTCTCTGTCGTCGCCGTGGCCGGCTGCACGAGAGACGTCCTCGCGAGCGTGACCAAGAAGGGCGTCATCCGGGTGGGAACCTCAGCCGACTACCCGCCGTTCGAGTTCGTTGACGACCAGGGCAACTACGCCGGCTTCGATGTCGACCTCATGGAGGCCATCGCCGGACGGCTTGGCGTCGCCGTCGAGTGGCACGACATGGACTTCAACCTCCTGCTCGCGGCCCTGAAGAAGCGCCGGATCGACGCGGTCATCGCCTGCATGGACGCCACCGAGGAGAGGGCGAAGGAAGCGCTCTTCACCATCCCCTATCTCGTGGCCCCGGACGCCATCCTGGTCAAGAAGGGCAGCACCCTCGTCATCACCGACCTCGTCACCGATCTGCCCGGCCTGAAGGTCGGCGTCCAGACCGGAACCGTCCACTACGACTGGATCAAGGACAATCTCATCGACCCCGGGTTGATGCCCGAGACCAACCTCAGCCAGTACCCGCGGGCGGACATGGCCGTCCTTGACCTTGTCGCCGGGCGCCTGGACTGCGTCTTCATGGACGAGAGCGCCGCCATCGGTTTCACGCAGACTCACGACGTCGAGAAAGCCCTCTCGGTCGACCTGGAGGGCGCTCCGGCTATCGCCGTGGCCCTGAAGCAGGAGCCCCTCCTGGAGAAGCTAAACGAGATCATCCAGCAGCTCGAGGCTGAGGGCGTCATCGACCAGCTCGCCCAGAAGTGGTCCGTCGGAGCCTATGCCCAGCCTGAAGCTGAGGACGAGGAAGCCGGAGACTAGGAATCCGGCGGCTAGGAGCCGGAGGTAGTAGCGAGTCGCAGCGGTGGGGCCGGGACCCGGCTCGCGTGGTCTTTCGGATGGTCCCGGCCCCGCTGTCTGTGATGGAACGCCCGGGACCGAAGCCTTAAAGTGGACTACTTCATCCGCTGCCTGAAGTTCATCCTCCCGGCGGCCGAGGTGACGATTCTCGTCACCGTCGCTTCCCTCGCCCTGGGGGTGCTCTTCGGGCTCCTTCTTGCCGTGGCCAGGATCTACGGCCGCCCCGGCGTCCGCCTGGCCGCCGCTCTATACAGCCGCGTGGTGCGCAGCCTGCCCTCGCTGGTGATGATCTTCATTGTCTTTTTCACCATGGTCTCCGTCGTCCCGGGGGCCAGCCCGCTGGTCATGGCCGTCGTGGCCCTGGGGGCCTGCACGACAGCCTACCAGTCCGAGATATTCCGCGGGGCCATCCAGTCCCTCGGCTCGGGCCAGATGCTGGCCGCGCGCTCGCTCGGAATGTCGCGGGCCGCCGCCATCCGCTTCGTCATCATCCCGCAGGCCCTGAGGCTCGCCATCCCGGCCTGGTCCAACGAGGCCGCCATCGTCCTCAAGGACTCGTCCCTGGCCTCGGCCGTCGGGACGGTGGAGCTCCTGCGCCGCAGCCAGCACATCGCGGCGGCCAACCACCACTACCTGCCGGCCTATCTCGCCTGCGCGCTCATCTACTTCTGTCTCACGTTCCTGACCAACCGCGTCCTCGACGCGGCCGAGAAGCGCTTCAGGCTGCGAACGTAGGAGGGAGCCCCCGACAGCCATGGTCGAGCCGATTTTGAAGGTAGAGGACATCCACAAGGCCTACGGCAAGACCGAGGTTCTCCGGGGCGTGTCTCTCCATGTTCTTCCCGGAGAGGTTATCGTCATCATCGGTCCCAGCGGAACGGGGAAGAGCACCCTCCTCAGGTGCATCAACCTCCTCACCCCGCCCGACAAGGGACGGGTCTGGCTCGAGGGTGTCGAGGTTACCGATAAGGCCACGGACATCAACAAGGTCCGCGAGCGTATCGGGATGGTCTTCCAGGACTTCAACCTCTTCAACCATCTGACCGCCCTGCAGAACGTGAGGCTCGCCCTGATTAAGGTCAAGGGGATGCCGGTGAAGGAAGCTACGGACAAGGCCATGATGGAGCTCGAGAAGGTCGGGCTCGGCGACAAGGCCGACAACTACCCGGCCGAGCTGTCCGGAGGCCAGAAGCAGCGGGTGGCCATCGCCCGCTCCCTGGCGATGGAGCCCAAGGTCATGCTTTTCGACGAGCCGACATCGGCTCTCGACCCGGAGCTCATCGGCGAGGTCCTCGAGGTCATGCAGAACCTGGCCGAGGAGGGCATGACCATGCTCATCGTCAGCCACGAGATGGGCTTCGCCCGCGAGGTTGCCGACCGCATCATCTTCCTCGAAGGCGGGGTCGTCGTCGAGGACGGGCCGCCCGAGCAGCTCTTCACCAAGCCCCAGCACCCGCGCACGCGCGAGTTCCTCCACAAGCTAACCGAGCTCTATGGGGAGCACGCCGAATCGCGTACGAGGAGGCGGCGCCGGTGACCTTCGTTCGCGACCTCGTCTTCATGTGGGAGATACTGCCAGAGCTCCTCAAGGGCCTGGTGGTCACTTTCCAGCTGACGACCCTGGCCCTCGTGACCGGAGTCATCCTCGCCGTGCCGGTGGCCCTGGTCCGGAAGTACACCCGGGGTCCGCTCAATTGGCTGGCCACGGCCTACGTCGAGATCTTCCGCGGGACGCCGCTCCTCGTCCAGCTTTTCGTCGTCTACTACGGCCTTCCCGAGCTGGGCATCGTCTTCGACCGCTTCACGGCCGCCTGGGCGGCCCTCTTCCTCAACTCCGCCGCCTACCAGTCCGAGTACATCCGGGGCGCCATCGGGGCGGTCAGCGAGGGCCAGCTCATCGCCGCCCGGGCCCTGGGGATGAAGCCCCTGGCCGCCTTCAGGTGGGTGGTGATGCCCCAGGCCCTACGGCTGGCCCTGCCGGCCTGGTCCAACGAGGTCGCCTACATGGTCAAGTACGTCTCGGTCGTCTACCTGATAGGAGCCATGGAGCTCTTCACCCGGGGGCAGATCATCATCAGCCGGACCCTCAAGGTCGTGCCGGTCCTCCTTGAGGTGGCCGCCATCTACATCATCGTCGTCGTGGCTATCACCCGGGTGATGGACTACGTGGAGCACCGGTTCAGCATACCCGGGCTGGAGACCTCGGGAATGAGGAGAGAGTTTTGAGGCCGGGCCGGGCGGGCGCCCCCGACACCCCGACCTACGGCGGACAGGCCGTCATCGAGGGGGTCATGATGCGGGGACCCGAGGGCTACTGCGTGGCCGTGAGGCGCCCGGGCGGCGAGATTGTCACCCGCTACCGACCCTGCCCCCGTCCCTCCCGGCGCCGCGGCTTTCTCGGCTGGCCTTTCGTCCGGGGACTGGCCGCCCTGGTCGACGCCTTGTCCGTCGGCATCGAGAGCCTGCTCTATTCGGCCGAAGAGGTCAGCGGCGAGGGGGAGAAGCTGACCCGGACCGAGAGCGCCCTCACCGTCGTTATCTCGCTGGCCCTCTCCGTCGGGCTCTTCATGATCCTTCCGACGGTGGCCGCCGGCCCCCTGGTGTGGCTGGGAGCCTCGCCGGCGCTGGTCAACCTGGCTGAGGGTCTCGTCCGCCTCGCCATCCTGGTGGCCTACGTCCGGATCATCGCCTTCATGCCGGACATCCGCCGGGTCTACCAGTACCACGGGGCCGAGCACAAGATCCTCAACGCCTACGAGGCCACGGGGAGTCTCAGCCCGGCCGACGCCGCCTCTTTCAGCACGTCCCACGCACGGTGCGGGACGAGCTTCCTGCTCTTCGTCGTTCTGGTCAGTATCGTCCTCTTCTCCTTCCTGGGTTGGCCGAACGTCTGGGCGAGGATAGCCTGGCGGCTCGGCCTCCTCCCGGTGATCGCCGGGGTCGCCTACGAACTCATCCAGCTAGGGGCGAGGTCGCGCTCCCCGCTGATCCGCGTCCTGGTCGCGCCCGGGCTGTGGCTCCAATCCCTGACGACCCGGCCTCCCGATACCGACCAGCTCGAGGTGGCCTCGGCCGCTCTGGCCGGGGTTCTCAGCGCGGGGCCGGGTGGGAGCGAAAGACCCGAGGGAGACGCTGCCGGGCCGGCCGCGGAGGACGCGCCAGGGGCGGCCGCTCGGCAGGCGTCCGCCGGGCCCGCGTTGAAGGGCCGATAGGCGCGTGCTATAATTGCCTGGCGGCAGCCAGGCCCCGTTTTGGACGGCCCAGGCTCCCGCGACCCGCGCCGGGCTGGGACCGAGCCGGCCGGATGCGAGCGGCCCCCGACTGACGGGGGCCGTTGGTGGTGATAAGGCGTGTTCGACAAGCTCAAGGACATCGAAACCAGGTACGAGGGGCTCGTCGAGAGACTCGCTGACCCCAAGGTCCTGGCCGACCAGAGCCAGTGGCGGACCGCGAGCAAGGAGTGCGCCCGCCTCGAGCCCATTGTCGTGACCTACCGCGAGTGGCGGAAGGTCGGCGCGGAGCTCAGCGGGGCCCGGGAGATGGCCGAGCAGGAGGACGACCCCGAGCTCCGCGACCTGGCCGAAGCTGAGGCCAGGCAGTTGCGGGAACGAAAGGAGGAGCTCGAGCAGCGCCTGAAGGTGCTCCTGCTCCCCCGGGACCCGAATGACGACAAGAGCGTCGTGGTCGAGATACGGGCGGGCACGGGGGGAGAGGAAGCGGCCCTCTTCGCCGCGGACCTCTTCCGGGCCTACTCCCGCTACGCCGAACGCAAGGGCTGGCGCACCGAGCTGGTGAGTTCCACACCTACCGACATCGGCGGCTTTAAAGAGGTCATCTTTGTGGTCGAGGGTGAGGGCGCCTACAGCCGGCTGAAGTACGAGAGCGGCGTCCACCGGGTCCAGCGGGTCCCGGAGACCGAGGCCGGGGGCCGCATCCACACCTCGACGGCCACGGTCGCCGTCCTGCCTGAGGCCGAGGAAGTGGAGATAGAGATAGACCCCGAAGACATCCAGATCGACGTGTTCTGCGCCGGCGGTCCCGGCGGCCAGCACGTGAACAAGACCGAGTCGGCCGTCCGTATCACCCATCTCCCGACAGGCATCGTTGCCACCTGCCAGGACGAGAAGTCCCAGCACAAGAACAGGGAGAAGGCCATGAGGGTCCTGCGGGCCCGGGTGCTGGCCCGGGCAGAGGAGGAGCAGCGGGAGGAGCTCGCCCAGCAGAGGCGGGCCCAGGTCGGGACCGGCGACCGCAGCGAGCGCATCCGGACCTACAACTTCCCGCAGACCCGGGTCACCGACCACCGCATCGGCCTCACCCTGCATAGGCTCGAAGAGGTGCTCGACGGGGACCTCGACGAGATCATCGACGCCCTCGCCACCTCGGCGCAGGCCGAGGCCCTGCGCCGGGCGGAGTGACGCTCGTGCCAGCGGCGCCGGACGAGGGGGCGAGGCTGGGGCGGAGCGCGGGGGAGGCCCTGCGGCGAGCGGCCGAGCTTCTGAGAGCGGCCGGCTGCGGGACGCCCCGCCTCGACGCCGAGGTGCTTCTCGCCCACGTCACCGGGCGCTCCCGCGAGTCCCTTCTCGCCCGCCCCGAAGGGGCCCTGACCGCCGGCGAGGACCTGGCCTACGAGGAAGCCGTGGTTCGCCGTGCCGGAGGGTGGCCCCTGGCCTACATCACCGGACGGCGCGAGTTCTTCTCCCTCGACCTTGAGGTCGGTCCCGGCGTCCTCATCCCCCGCCCGGAGACAGAACTCCTGGTGGAAGTCGCGGTCGCCCTGGCCTCCCCTCCGGTTGCCCGCTCGGGGCCCGGGCTGGTCCTGGCCGACATCGGCACCGGTTCGGGGGCCGTCGCCGTGGCCCTGGCCAGCCTCCTTCCCGGGGTCGTCATCTACGCCACCGACACCTCCGAGGCGGCGCTCGAGGTGGCGGAGAGGAACGTCAAGCGCCTCGGGCTCGGAGGCCGGGTCCGCCTCCGGCGGGGCGACCTCCTCGACGCTCTGCCCGTCCCTGTCGACGGCGTTGTGGCCAATCTGCCCTACGTGGCTGACCCGGATTGGGAGGGCCTGCCTCGGGAGGTGCGCGACTTCGAGCCGCCCGGAAGCCTTCGGGGCGGGCCGGACGGGCTTGACCTCTTCCGGCGCCTGGCCGCCGGCCTCCCCGCTTACCTTCTCCCGGGAGGCTTCGTCTGCCTCGAGGTCGGTCCGGGCCAGGCCGGGCCTGTGGCCCGCCTGCTCCTCGAGACCGGCGTCTTCGAAACCGTCGCCCGACACCTCGACCTCGCCGGGCACGAGCGGGTGGTCAGCGCGCGGTCCGGGGAGTCCGCCGCGCGATCCGGAGGGTGCGCCACGCGGTCCGGGGCCCCCGCCACGCGGTCCGGGGCCCCCGCCATGCGGTCCGGGGCCCCCGCCATGCGGTCCGGGGCCCCCGCCATGCGGTCCGGGGCCCCCGGGCGTTATTGACTCCGGAGCGTGGACACAATAGGCTGAAGAGGAAACCCGAGCCAGGATGACCGGGCGCCGGGCGGATGACCAGCAACGCCTGAAGACGGGGGAGCGCGCCCCGAGACGCGCGGCCCGAGAGCGGTACCCGATGAAGCAGAGGACCACCGTCGTCAAGACCGACCCGCACCACCCGGACCCGGGCGACATCCGGGAGGCTGCCCTGTGCCTGCGAAGGGGGGGCCTGGTCGCCTTCCCGACCGAGACGGTCTACGGCCTGGGGGCCGACGCGACTAACGGGAAGGCCGTGGCGGCCGTTTTTGAGGTCAAGGGGCGGCCGCCGGACAACCCTCTCATCGTCCACGTCGCCTCCCTGGAGGACGCCCGGGCTCTGGTGACCGGAGTGGGGGAGGCGGCCACCGCCCTGATGGAGGCCTTCTGGCCGGGTCCCCTGAGCCTCGTCCTGCCCCGCTCGGACCTCGTGGTGCCGGCCGTATCCTGCGGCCTTGACACGGTGGCTATACGCATGCCGGCTCATCCGGTGGCCCTGGAGCTTCTCCGCCAGGCCGGGGTCCCCGTGGCGGCCCCGAGCGCCAACGTCAGCGGACGCCCCAGCCCCACCCGGGCCGAGCACGTTCTGGCCGACCTCGGGGGACGGGTTGACTTCGTGCTCGACGGAGGACCTTGTCCGGTCGGCGTGGAGTCGACGGTCCTCGACCTCACCGGCCCGGTTCCGGTCCTCCTCCGGCCCGGAGGCGTCACTGTCGAGGACCTCCGGAAGGTCGTCGGCGAGGTCCTGGTCACCCCGCGGGGCGAGCCGCCCGTCGCCCGCTCGCCGGGCCTTCGCTACCGGCACTACGCGCCCCGGGCGTTTCTCCATCTGGTGCTTCCCGGGGCCGAAGGCCCGGGCAGCCGGCGCGTGGCCGAGGTCGTCGCCCGAGCCGCGGCCGCCGAGGCCGCGGCGGGGAGGACGGTAGGCGTGGCCTGCACGCGCGAGACGGCAGGCTTTCTCGAGAGCCTCAGGGCGGGGACGCCGGGTCTGGACGGCCCGCGGGGGATGGTCATCCGCACGTGGGGGTCGCGGGACACGGCCAGCGACACCGCCGCCCGGCTCTTCGCCGTTCTCCGGGAACTCGACCGGCACGACGTCGACGTCATCCTGGCCGAGGGTCTCTCTCCCGCCGGGCTCGGCCTGGCCGTCAACGACCGCCTTCTGCGGGCGGCCCGCGCGGTCACCGGTCCGGTCGAGGAAGCGGAGGCGGAGGAGACCCGGCCCGAAATCATCCTCCTCGTCTGCAGCGGCAACACCTGCCGGAGCCCGATGGCGATGGTCCTCCTCGCCGACCGCCTGCGCCGCCTTGGGGCCGGGGATCGCTTCCGCGTCGAGTCGGCCGGGACGAGCACGGTCGAAGGCCTCCCGGCCTCGCCCGAGGCTGTCCGGCTGATGGCCGAGAAGGGGCTTGACCTCTCCGGGCACCGCTCGCGGCTGCTGACGGAGGACTTGGTCGCCCGGGCCCGGCTCATCCTGATGATGACCCGCCGCCACCGGGAGATGGTCCTCGAAGACCACCCCGGCGCGGCCGACCGGGTCTTCACGGTAAAGGGCTACGCCGGGACGGCCGGGACCGCCGAGGAGGAAGACGTAGAGGATCCCATCGGGAGGGGTCCTCGGGCCTACCGCCGGGCCGCCGAGGAGCTGGAGAGGGCTTCGGAGATCATCGCCGAACGCTTACTCGACCCGCTGGACTTCCGTCACCTTCTGGGTGAAGAGCACGGAGAGAGCGGGACCGACGTTCAGAACGGGATCGACGCTGGGGAATCGACCGCTCGCCGCGGCTCTGGCACCGGTGGGCCGGACGAAGCAGAGGGGGGCGCGGGTTGAGGATATCCGTCGGGTCCGACCACGCCGGCTTCTTACTGAAGAAAGAGCTCGTCTCCGTTCTGACCGGGCTCGGTCACGTCGTCTTCGACCTGGGCTGCTTCTCGACCGACAGTGTGGACTACCCCGGCATCGCCGCGGGCGTAGCCCGGGCCGTGGCCGCCGGGACCGCCGACCGCGGGGTCATCATCTGCGGCACGGGCATCGGTTCCTGCATCGTGGCCAACAAGATCCCCGGGGTCCGGGCGGCCCTGTGCCATGACCTGTATTCGGCCCGGGTGACCCGGGAGCACAACGACAGCAACGTTCTCTGTCTCGGCGCCCGGGTCATCGGCCCCGACCTCGCCGTCGAGATCCTGAAAGTCTGGCTCGCGACCGCCTTCACCGGGGCCGAGCGGCACGGACGCCGGGTGGGCCAGATCGCCGACATAGAGGCCGAGTACTGCAAGGGCCGGCCCCAAGCCCCGCCTGAGCCGGGGGGCGGCCGGTGAGCGAGCGTCCGACCTGGGACCAGTATTTCATGGAGATAGCCCGGACCGTGGCCAGTCGGTCGACCTGTCTCCGGCGCTCGGTGGGGGCCGTCCTCGTCCGCGACAAGCGCATCCTGGCCACCGGGTACAACGGGGCCCCGACGGGCCTCGCCCACTGCCGGGAGGTGGGGTGCCTTCGAACCATTCAGGGCGTTCCAGCCGGCGAGCGGCACGAGATATGCCGGGGCTCTCACGCCGAGCAGAACGTCCTGGTCCAAGCGGCCCGCTATGGCATAGCCGTTGAGGGGGCCACTCTCTACTGCACCAACGAACCGTGCTCGATTTGCACGAAATTACTCATAAACGCGGGGATAATCGAACTTGTCTATGAAAGTGAGTATCCTGACTTTCTGGCGAGAGCGTTGCGGACCGAGGCCGGCTTGAGGAGCCGGTTCATCCCCACAAAGTGACAGCTCGCCAATGACCCTATTCGGCATCCGACTTACCATAAAGGCCCGGCGGTGGGGTCGTTTTGACAATAGGGAGCAGAAGGTGTAGCATTGGCCGGAGCGAAATCCATTACCGCTTTTTCCGTCGTCAGGTCGGTGCGGCGTAGCTTGATCTTCAGGGCGCGGCGTGGCTGTCCCGGTCGCCTGGCCGTCGCGGCGCCGGGCCTGTCGGCGCCCGGACCACCCGGCTCGGCTTGCAGGGAGGACCCGAAGTGCCGCTTTGGCTGCTTGTTCTTCTGATGTCCTTCGCCCTGGCCTACCTTCTCACTCCGGTGGTGAAGACCCTGGCCCTCCGGGTGGGCGCGGTGGCCAAGCCGGGCGACCGCAGCGTCCACACGCATCCCACGCCTCATCTCGGGGGTCTAGCCATCTACGTCGCCTTCGCCGCCACCGTCGTCCTCGTCAGCGGCTGGCCCGAGGCCGGCACGCTCGCCATCCTCGGCTGCGGCTTCCTGGTCGTCCTCCTCGGCGCGCTGGACGATTTCCATGAGCTGTCCCCGCAGAGCAAGTTCCTCGGTCAGGTGGTGATGGCCAGCCTCCTGGTGGGTCTCGGGGTTCGCATCCACTTCATCACCAACCCCTTCGGGGGAGGAGTGCTCTACCTCGGGGACTGGAGCTTCCCGCTGAGCGTCATCTGGGTGGTGGCGGTCATGAACGTCGTGAACCTCTCGGACGGGCTCGACGGTCTCGCCGCCGGCATCTCAACCATCGCCGCCCTGGCCGCTCTGTTCGTCGCCACCCGGATGGGCTTCGAGACGATCGTCGTCCTGACGGCCGCCCTGGCCGGGAGCGCTCTCGGGTTCCTCCCGCACAACTTCAACCCGGCCAAGATATTCATGGGTGACGCCGGAGCCATGTTCCTCGGCTTCGTCCTCGCGGCCGTAGCCATGCAGGGTGCCCTCAAGCAGACCACGGCCGTGGCTCTCCTCGTCCCTACCGTGGCCCTCGGTCTGCCGATAGCGGACACCGCCCTCTCCATCTACCGCCGGATTCGGGCGGGCCGGTCCATAGGGCAGGCCGACAAGGGCCATCTCCACCACCGCCTCCTGGCCCTGGGACTGACGCAGAAGCAGGCCGTCCTCCTGATGTGGGCCGTCAGCGCTTGGCTCGGCGTGAGCGCTGTCCTCCTCTCGGAGATGAGCACGACTCTCGGCCTTGTCCTGGCGATGGCCCTCGGGGCCCTCGGTCTCCTGGCCTTCGTCGCGGCGGTGGCGGCCGGGGCCCTCCCATGGCAGCAGGGTAGGAACCTGCCCAAATGAGCTCCGCGTCGGGGAGTCCTGGCGGCCGCGGGACGCCCGCCCGACCGCTCCGAGTCATGGCTGTCTTCGGCACCCGTCCGGAGGCCATCAAGATGGCTCCGGTTGTCCGCTGCCTGAGGGAGGACCCCCGGTCCTTCGAGGTCAGGGTCACCGCGACCGCACAGCACCGCGAGATGCTCGATCAGGTGCTCAGGCACTTCGAGCTTACGGCCGACCACGACCTCAACATCATGACCCCCCGACAGAGACTGACCCGGATCACGACGGCCATACTCGAGGGCCTCGAGGAGGTCCTCGCCGCGGAGCGGCCCGACATCGTCCTCGTCCACGGCGACGCGACGACGGCGTTCGCGGGGAGCCTGGCCGCTTTCTATGCTCAGATCCCCATCGGGCACGTCGAGGCCGGACTGCGCACCTACGCGAAGTACTCACCCTGGCCCGAGGAGATGAACCGCCGTCTGGCCGGCCTCCTCGCCGACGTGCATTTCGCCCCGACGCCCGTCGCCCGGGCGAACCTTGTCCGGGAAGGGGTGCCGGCGGAGAGGGTCTACGTCACGGGCAACACCGTCATCGACGCTCTCCTGTGGACGGTGCGTGGGGACTACCGCTTCTCCGACCCCCGCCTCGCCCGAGAGGCCGAGAGGGAGGGCGACGGCCCGCTCATCCTGGTGGAGTGTCACCGGCGCGAGAACTGGGGCGAGCCCATGCGCCGCATCTACCGGGCGCTCCGGCGCTTCCTGGCCGAAGAGCCCTCCGCGCGGCTCCTGGTTTCGGCCCATCTCAACCCGGAGAGCGGGGAGGTGGCCCGTCAGGAGCTGGAGGGCCTCGAAAACGTCCTTCTGTTTTCGCCTCTGGCCTATCCGGAGTGGGTCAACCTGATGGCCCGCTGCCACCTCATCCTGACTGACTCGGGGGGGCTCCAGGAGGAAGCGCCGTCGCTCGGCCGGCCCCTCCTTCTCGCCAGGGACAACACCGAGCGTCCCGAGGCCGTTGAGGCCGGCACGGTCATGGTCGTCGGCACGGGGGAAGAGGCCATCGTCTCCGCACTCCGCCGCCTCGTCCGCGACCGGGAGGCCTACGCGCGGATGGCCGCGGCCCGGAACCCTTTCGGCGACGGGCGGGCCTCGGAGCGAATCGCGCGGGCCCTGCTCCACCACTTCGGGCGCGGGCCGAGGCCGGACGATTTCACCGGGGAATGATACCGACAAACGACGTCTGGAGTCCACGCGATGAAGCTTATCATCAAAGGTAGGCGCCCCCTCAGCGGGCGGGTCAGGGTGCACGGCAGCAAGAACGCCGTCCTGCCCATCATCGCCGCCTCGCTTCTCGTCGACGGCGAGACGGTCATCACCCAGGTCCCGCACCTCGAGGACGTCCACACGGCCGTCGAGGTCATGGCCAGCCTGGGGGTCGACGCGCGCCTGCGCGGCTCGACCCTCACCCTGCGGCCGGAGGGGCTGTCGAGCTTCGAAGCCCCCTACGACTACGTCCGGCGGATGAGGGCCTCCTTCCTGGTCACCGGGCCCCTCCTCGCCCGTCTCGGACGCGCCCGCATCTCGCTTCCCGGCGGCTGCGCCATCGGCTCGCGCCCCATAGACCTCCACCTGAAGGGGCTCGAGGCCCTCGGGGCCCGGATCCGTGTGGGTCACGGCTACATCGAGGCCAGCGCCGCCGAGAGACTGACGGGTAGCCGTGTCTACCTCGACTATCCCAGCGTCGGGGCCACCGAGCACCTCATGATGGCCTCCTGCCTGGCCGAGGGGACGACGGTCATCGAGAACGCCGCCGAAGAGCCCGAGATAGTGGACCTCGCCAACTACCTCAACGCCGCCGGGGCTTCCATCTACGGGGCGGGCACCAAGGTCATCCGGATCGAGGGCGTCCGAGCCCTGAAAGGCGTCAGACACCAGGTCATCCCGGACCGCATCGAGGCTGGCACCTACATGGTCGCGGCGGCCATCACCGGCGGCTACGTCGAGATCGAGGGCGTGGTGCCCGACCACCTGACGGCCGTGAGCGCCAAGCTCCGGGAGATGGGCGTGGACGTCGTGGAGGACGAGAACTCCATTCTGGTCAACGCCTCCCGCCGCCGCCTGAAGGCGGTCAACATCAAGACCATGCCCTACCCCGGCTTCCCGACCGACATGCAGGCCCCGTTCATGGCCCTCCTGGCCGTGGCCGAGGGCACCGGGGTCGTGACCGAGACGGTCTTCGAGAACCGGCTCATCCACGTGGTCGAGATGGTCCGGATGGGAGCCGACATCCAGGTCGACGGCCGCGTGGCTACCGTCCAGGGGAGGCGGTCCCTGTACGGAGCCCCGGTGACAGCGACCGATCTTCGCGGCGGCGCCGCCCTCGTGCTCGCCGGCCTCGGGGCCGTCGGGGTCACGGAGGTCAGCGGCGTAGAGCACATCGACCGGGGCTACGACTCGCTCGACGCGAACCTGCGGCGGCTCGGGGCCAGCGTCCGCCGGGTCCGGCCCAGGGAGACCGCCGACGGGCGGCTGGCCGCCGGAACAACCGGCGGCCTGGCCGGGGGCCGGCATTAGAGCTCCGACGGGTTCATAGGATTAAGAGCCCGGCCGGGGAGAGAGGATCTTGCGCCGCGTACTCGTCGTTTTCGTCCTCGGGCTGTTCTTCGTCCTCGTTCTCCTGCCCGCCATCATCGTCCGGGGGTGCCGCTACGAAGACACGTCGAACCGGGGAGGTCACCCCGCCTCGCCGGTCGTCCGCGTCCTCCTCCACCGCACCGGCGAGGTCATCGCCCTGCCGCTGGAGGAGTACGTCGTCGGCGTCGTGGCGGCTGAGATGCCCGCCTCCTTCGGCCTCGAGGCCCTGAAGGCCCAGGCGGTCATCGCCCGGACCTTCGCCGTGGCCAGAATGAAGGTCTTCGGCGGTCAGGGCGTGCCCGGCCGGTCGGACGCCGACGTGACCACCGACATCTGGGCGGGCGGCCAGTCCTGGATGAGCAAGGCTGAGGCCCGGAAGGCCTGGGGCTTTTTCTCTTTCTACGGCCGGTGGGCGCGGATGGAGGAGGCCGCGCGGGTCACGGAGGGACTCATCCTCACCGCCGACGGCGTCCCCATCGAGGCCGTCTACCACTCGACCTGCGGCGGCGCCACCGAGAACAGCGAGGACGTCTGGCAGGAGGCTCTTCCCTACCTCAGGGGCGTGACCTGCGACTGGTGCGCCCATTCGCCCTGGATGCGCCGGGAGACCGAGGTGTCCGTCACAGGCATCGAGCAGGCCTTCGGGTTGGGATCGGGGGTCCTGGCCGCCTTCGCCGGACAGGGACGGCCCTCTCTCGAGATCGTCGACCAGACTCCTTCCGGCCGGGCGAGGACGGTGAAGGTTGGGACGACCCTCGTCCGCGGTCTCGAGTTCCGGAGGGCCCTCGGGCTGCCGTCGGCCCGCTTTACGTTCACCGTCTCCGGTTCGACGGTGAGGTTCATCAACTCGGGCTACGGTCACGGCGTGGGGCTCTGCCAGTACGGCGCCGACGGGATGGCCCGGGCCGGGAAGGACTTCCGGGAGATACTCGCCTTCTACTACACCGGTACGGAGGTCGAGGCCCTGCCCTGGGCCGGCACGGAGAACTGAGCGACGCCGGTCGACCGGACGCCCCACCCCGGGTCCCCTCCCACGCCCCACCCCGGGTCCCCTCCCACGCCCCACCCCGGGTCCCCTCCGACGCCCCACCCCGGGTCCCCTCCCACGCCTTGCCCTGGTATACCCTCCCACCCCCTGGACACACTAGCTTCGGAGGGGTGGTCCATTGGACGCCAGCGATTCCCGCAAGCGGCACACCTACCGGGTCAGCCGACGCTCGGAGGCCGCCCCCGGCCGGGAGGTTGGCTCCGGCCGGGAGGCCCATCCCGTCCGGGCGGTCGGCCCCGTCCGGGAGTGCCCGCCCAGGCGCGAGAGGCGCGCCGGAAACGGGCGGGCCCGTCGGGCTCGGGGACGCGGGCGGTCAAGACACGCCCGGAAGGGTGAGACCCTCGCGGGCGTCTTTCTCCGGGCGGCGCTCCACGGTCTTCGGGACCGGGTCAACCGCCTTCACGTGGCCGCCGGGTCGCTCGGGCGGACCGGGCTCACCGGGCTCCGGGCCCGGGCGGGTCGGTACTCCGCCCACCTCACCGCACTCGCCGGCGTTGTCATCGTCATCCTGAGCGTCTACCTCATCCAGCAGGGCTTCCTTGTGCCGTCCTCCTTCGATCACCGCGCCGGCGCGCCGGTCCCGGCGTCCGGGGAGACGGCCGGACCGCCCTCGGGCGCGGCCGGTGGGACGGCTGGCGGGCAGGACGGCGTTTCGGGCGGTGCGTCAGAAGAGCCGGGAGTGGCCGCGACGGGCGACGCGGGCGGCGGCCCGACCGACGGTGCGAGCAGCGGGTCGTCCGGCGCCGCCGCGACGGCTCCGGGCCCCGGGACGGAGCCAGAGCCGACCGGCTCCGCGGGACAGGCGGGACAGGGCGATGGACAGGGAGAGACCCGGATGGTCGTCGACCTCGAGGACGGGAGCTCGACCGTCGTCGGGCCCCTGTCCCGCGGGGACTGCCTGCGCGGGCTGGTCCGGCCGGCCGCTGGCGACGTCGTCCGGGGTTTCGGGTTCTACGAGTCGCCTCTCCTCCTCGGGTGGCGCTACCACCCCGGCGTGGACATCAGGACGGCGGTCGGAGCGGCGGTCCACGCGGCCCAGGCGGGGATGGTGACCGACGTCCGGCGCTCCGCGTCCGAGGCCTGGCGGGTGGAAATCGCCCACGGCTTCGGGGTGGTGACCGTGTACGCTCACCTCGGGGCGATCGAAGTCAGGGCCGGCGACGAGATCCGGCGCGGCCAGCGCATCGGAACCGTGGGGCTGCCCGGCGACTACGAGTACGACCTCGGGCCGCACCTCCACTACGAGATACGGGTGGACGGGCAGGCCATCGAGCCCGACCCGTATCTCGGAGGCTGAACCTGCGGGCCGGAGGGCGCGACATTTTTGGCCTCCCGGGCGGCATATAGTTCACCAGCCGCCGCCTGAAGGGGGGCCTCTCGGGTTGAAGGACTATATCCGGAACCGGGTCCTCGAAGTCGCCCACTACATCCAGGACAACTCGGCTACGGTGAGGGACGCCGCGCAGCGCTTCAATGTCTCCAAGAGCACCATCCACAAGGACATCACGGAGAGGCTTCAACGCATCAACCCCGCCCTGGCCCAGGCCGTCGACCAGATTCTCCAGAAGAACAAGGCGGAGCGCCATATCCGGGGCGGGCACGCGACCCGGCTGAAATACCGGGCCCTGGGCACGGGCTGACTGACAGGGTCCCGCCTCCAGCGGACCCCCCGACCTGGAGGGAATGAGTGCCCCCGAGCGAACTATCGGGGAAGGCGGTCAGTGTCGCCAGGTGCGGGGGACTTCCTCGTGTTCGGACTTGTCAACGACATCGGCATAGACCTGGGCACGGCGACGTGCCTTGTCTACGTCAAGGGCAAGGGCGTCGTCCTCAACGAGCCGTCCGTCGTAGCCCTCGAGCAGGAAACCTCGCGCATCGTGGCCATCGGCGAAGAGGCCCGGAGGATGCTCGGGCGCACCCCCGGCAACATCGTCGCCGTCAAACCCCTCCGCGACGGGGTCATCGCCGACTTCGACCTCACCGAGAAGATGCTCAAGTACTTCATCGCCAAGGTCTGCGGCCGCCGCATGCTCCTTCACCCCCGCATCGCCGTGGGCGTCCCCTCCGGCATCACCTCGGTCGAGCGCCGGGCCGTCATCGACGCCTGCATGCAGGCCGGAGCCCGCCGGTGCTACCTCATCGAGGAACCCCTGGCCGCGGCCATCGGCGCGGGCATCGACTTCAGCCAGCCATCCGGGGCCATGGTCGTCGACGTGGGTGGAGGGACCACCGACGTGGCCGTCCTGTCCATGGGTCAGGTGGTCGTCAGCCGGTCGGTGCGCGTGGCCGGCAACGAGTGCGACGAGGCCATCAGCCGCTACGTCCGGACCGAGTTCGGCATCGTCATCGGCGAGCGGACGGCCGAGGAGATCAAGATCGAGGTCGGGACGGCCTGGCCGCGCTCGGTCAGGCGGACCCTCGAGGTCCGCGGCCGCGATCTGGCCACCGGCCTCCCGCGAACCGTCTCCATCACGTCCGGCCAGGCTCACACGGCCATCAAGGAGACCCTCGAGACCATGCTCTCGGCCATCCGGGCCGTTCTCGAGCAGACACCGCCGGAGCTGGCCGCCGATATCATGGATAAGGGGATAGTCCTCACCGGTGGCGGGGCCCTCCTGCACGGCCTCGACCGCTACTTCTCCCACGGGACCGGAGTGGCCGTGAACCTGGTGGAGGACCCCGTAACCTGCGTTGTCCGGGGAACCGGACTCGCCCTGGAGAGCCTGGGGTCCGGTTCGGGGCGGATATCGCCGTTCTGGTCGGGCCAGTCGACCATCGGCGGCTCCATGCCCTGACGGTCGCCCTGAAACGCCGCCGGCGCGACGACTGCCGGGCCCCCGAGGAGGTCGTCCCGGGGCGGGCGGTTGACAGAGGCGGGACCTTCGCATAGACTAGGCATCGGTACGGCGGGACCTGACAACCGAATAGCACGCTCATCAAGAGCAGGTGGAGGGACGGGCCCGATGAAACCCGGCAACCGGCCCACGGGGGAAGCCCCCGGGGCACGGTGCTAACTCCCGCAGGGCCCATCCTGAGAGATGAGAACCGCAGGCCTCATCCAGCGATGGACGAGGCCTTTCGCGTTTTCCCTGGCGAACGAGAGGGGCGAGGCCTGAAGTGACGGAAGCGGTACGGACACCGTTCCGACCGGCTCTGGCCACGACCGGTGTGGGGAGTTTGCCCCACCTCGCACCGGGGGAAGGGGTCGAGGACGTCCTCGCCCACTGCCCGGAGTACCCCTACTGGCCGCAGCTCCCCCGGCTGTCGGCGCGGGAGGACATGTACCGCCAGTTCTCGGCGGGTCTGCCCGGGCTCAGGGTGAGCGTCCGGCCGCCGGCGCGGGACGGGCCGGAAGCGCGGGAGACCGCTGAGGGTGAGGCCCGCCTCGAGTGGCGGCGGGACGAGTGTGTTCCCGCCGAGCTCGAACGGGTCTACGCCGCCGCTCTTCTTCCGGAGGCCGCCCCTGAGGCCTGGGCTCTCTTGCCCGGGGACGCCCGGGGCCTGTGGGCTCTGCGCGAGGCTCTGACCCGGAGAGGCGAGCGGGGTCTGCCGGCCGGTCTCAAAGGTCAAGCCACCGGCCCGCTCAGCCTGGGGTTGGCGGTCACCGGAGAGGGCGGGCGGGCTCTCCTTTACGAGGAAGACCTGATGGACGGGGTCGTCCGCGGCCTGGCCCTGCGGGCGAGGTGGCAGGAGCGCTTCCTTGAGGCCCTTCTCGAGCCCGGCCTGGAGCGCGGGGGGCCCGACGCGCCGAACGGCCCGGTCAGCGGGTCGCCCGGCCGCTCCCCGCCCCGCATCCTCATCTCGGTGGACGAACCCTACCTGGGAACATTCGGCTCGGCCTTTTTCCCCTACCGCCCCGAGACCGTCCTTGGCTACCTGCGGGTGTTTGACGACGTCCTCGAGGGGCATTGGGGCCTCCATTGCTGCGCCAACACTGATTGGGAGCTCGTTCTGGGCTCGCCGGTCAGATTCGTGTCCTTCGACGCCTACGCCCACGGGGAGAGACTCGTCCTCTACCCCGCGGCGGTTCGAGATTTCCTCGAGGCCGGGAAGACCCTGCTCTGGGGCATTGTCCCCTCGACAGCCCAGGAGCTGGTCGCGGAGAGCGGGGTCGGCCTGGTGCGGCGGCTCAGCCGTCTCTTTGAGACTCTCGTCGCCCGCGGGGTCCCCGAGCGAGCTCTGGTGCGGCAGGCAATGATAACACCGGCCTGCGGGTTGGCCGGCCTGACGGTGCCGGACGCCCGGCGGGCGATGAGGCTCGCCCTGGAGGTGTCCGGAGGTATGCAAGAGCAGTGGGGAGGAACAGACTGATGACCAGCCGCAGAACGAAGTCGGACTTCCTGTTCACCTCGGAGTCGGTTACTGAGGGCCACCCGGACAAGATGGCCGACAAGATATCAGACGCCATCGTGGACGCCCTTCTCGAACAGGATCCCTACGCCCGCGTGGCCTGCGAAACCCTGCTGACCAGGGGGCTCGTCCTTGTCGCCGGCGAGGTGACGACCACCGGGTGGGCCGACATCCGGCGTCTCATCCGCGAGACGGTCCGGGATATCGGCTACGTGCGGGCCAAGTTCGGCTTCGACGCCGAGACGTGCGGCGTCCTGGTGGCCATCGACGAGCAGTCCCCGGACATCCGGGACGCCGTCCTCCGGGGCTCGCCCGACGAGGTGGCCACCCTTGGCGCCGGCGACCAGGGGATGATGTTCGGCTACGCCTGCCGGGAGACCCCGACCCTCATGCCCATGCCGATACACCTCGCCCACCTGGTGGCCAGGCGGCTCGCTCAGGTCAGGAAGAAGCTCGAGATACCCTATCTCAGACCCGACGGGAAGACCCAGGTGACGGTGGAGTACCGCGGCGGCCAGCCGCACCGCGTCCATACCGTCGTCGTCTCGGCCCAGCACCGGGAAGGCGTACCCCTGGAGACCATGGAGCGGGACATCATCGAGAAGGTCATCCGCCCCGTCATACCCGCGGAGATGCTCGACCGGGACACCCGCTACCTCATCACCCCGTCCGCCAGGTTCGTCATCGGCGGGCCCCAGGCCGATACCGGACTGACCGGCCGGAAGATAATGGTTGATACCTACGGAGGCTACGCCCGGAACGGGGGCGGGGCCCTCTCGGGCAAGGACCCGACCAAGGTCGACCGGACCGGGGCCTACGGGGCCCGCTACGTGACCAAGAACGTCGTGGCCGCCGGGCTAGCCGAGCGCTGCGAGATACAGATCGCCTACGCCATCGGAGTGGCCGAGCCGGTCTCGCTGGCCATCGACACCGAGGGGACGGCCGTCGTGCCCGAAGAGAGCATCCTCCGGGCGGTCAAGGAGACCTTCGACCTGCGGCCGGGGGCCCTCATCCGGGACCTTGATCTCCGTCGCCCGCTCTACTCCCAGGTTGCGGTCTACGGCCACTTCGGCCGCGAGGATGTCGATCTTCCATGGGAGAGGACCGACCGGGTGGAGGAGCTCCGCAGCCGGGTCGGTCTGGGGTGAGTCGCCGGCTCCCGGGGTGAGCCGCCCCGACGGCTCGAATAGAATGGCCCTGCCGAAGGACAGAAGGGCGGGGGTGGAGCCATGATTCCGGGGCGGGAACAAGCCGCCCCGGTCCTCACGGCGGCCGGGGTTCTGGACCCGGTGACCTGGCCGGGCTGGGTCGTGTGGGCTCTCGCCCTTCTCGGGCTCGCCTTTCTGGCCGTGGGGCTCTGGGAGCACACGGCGGAGCTTCTCGGCGGGGGCCGGAGGGTGCCCCTCGTCTCTCTCCTCATGGTGGTCAAGAACCGCGAGGGAATCATCGAGGGCGCTCTCCGGAGGCTCATCGCCCGCTTCGGGTCGGCCGGTCCGGGTGGTCCGCGCTACGAGATAGTCGTCGTCGACGACGCCTCGGATGACGATACCCCGCGCATCCTGGAGCGCCTAGCCCGGCTCTATCCTGGGTTCTTGCGCGCGGTCCGCTTCGAGGAGGGTGACGAGCGGGCCTCTACGCCGGCCCGGATCGGACTGGCCGCCTGCCGGGGGCGGACCGTCGTCGTCGCTGCAGAAGACGCTCTCGGGGACTCTCCTATTGAAAGGAAACCAAGGGCTGAAGGAGAATACAGACAAGAATCAGTCCGGGTCCTAGAGCCCGGACCGGGCCGGTCGGCGGACCGGGACGCGGCGGGACGGAAGGGACGCTCTCTGCGGGGGTGACGGTGCCGGTGTCGCATATCGCACGGAAGGCCGCTTCCTACCAGGAACCGTACTTCCTCCTGGTCGGAACGGCCGGAGTCCTGGTCCTGCTCCACCAGCTTCCCCCGACCCTCCGTCAGGCCGACCTCGGGGTCCTGGTTTTCGTGGCTATGGCTATTCTCTCGGAGTGGGCCCACGTCCCCCTCGCCCGGGGGGCCACGTCCCTCTCCTTCGCCATCGTCCTGCCGACCTTCGTCGTCTACGGTCAGGGCGCGGCCGCTCTGACCATGGTCACCGGCTACCTGCTCGGTCACGGCCTCTACGATACGCGCTCCTGGCGAGTCAAGCTCTTCAACTGCGGCCAGTACTCGCTCACCTGCTTTGCGGCGGGAGCCGCTTACCATTGGGTCCACGGCCCCCCGGTCCTCGGGGTAAGCCTGGCCGACCTCCTCGGCCTGGCCGCCTTCAGCCTGGTGTTCTTCATCGCGAACCACTTCCTCGTCGGCGTGGCTATGACTCTCGAACATCCGGAAGAGAGCCCCAGGGTCATCTGGGGCGAGCCCGCCAAGTGGGAGGGCCTCACCTATCTCATAACCGCGCCGCTCGGGCTGGCCATCGTCATGCTCTATTCGGTGCGGGGCCTGGCCGGGGCGACGACCCTCTTCCTCGTGTCCTTGGCCGTGGCCTTCGTCTTCCGCCTCACCTTCCGCCTGGACAGCCTGAACCGGGAACTCCGGACGCTCTACGAGGCGGCCCGGGAGCTGACCCAAGGACTCGATCTCGATACGGTGAAGAGCAAGATATTCAACATTATCGAACGGCTCGGCCCTTATGATCACCGAGCCCTGTTCATCTGGGACGACCAGGCCCAGCACCTGGTCTGCACCGACTGCGTCCCGGAGCGGAGTCCCTTTCAAGGGGCGTCCGTCAATCTAGGTGAAGGAGTCATCGGACGCATCGCCGAGAACCGGTCGGCCGAGATAGTCCACGAGCCCTTCGACGAGGACTTCGAGCGCCCGCCAAGCGCCGATGCGCCCCTGCCGACCTCCCTCGTGGTCTCTCCCCTGATAGCCGAGGGGACCCTCGTGGGGGTCCTCGTCCTCGGGTCGTCGCAGCCGGGGCTCCATCTTGAAAACCAGGTCAGGCTGGTTACCTTCCTGTCCGACCAGGCGGCGGCGGCTCTGAGCCGCGCTCTCCGCTACCAGGAGACGCGTCAGATGGCCATCACCGACTCCAAGACCGGAGTCTACAACTATCGGTTCTTCTACGAGCGTCTTGTGGACGAGATCCAGCGGCACGAGGCCAAGAAGAAGCGTTTCTCCCTCATCTTCCTCGACGTGGACCTCCTCAAGGACATCAACGACCGCTTCGGCCATCAGGTCGGCGACGAGGTCGTCCGACAGGTCGCCGAGCTCATCAAGAGCCAGGTCCGCGACACCGACGAAGTCGCCCGGTACGGCGGGGAGGAGTTCGTCGTGCTTCTGCCGGGCGCGGGCGGGGAGGAGAGCCTGGTTGTGGCCGAACGGATCCGCAGCGCGGTCGAGACCCACGATTTCTCGGCTCACCTCGGCTACGGGCCGGCGAAGGTCACCCTTACCGCCGGCGTAGCCACCTATCCCGATCACGCCACCCAGCCGGACGAGCTCGTCTTCCGCGCCGACGAGGCCATGTACCAGGGTAAGCACCGGGGACGCAACCAGGTCTCCCTTTACGTCACGGCGCGGTCGGCGGGCGAGCTCGGCCCAGCCTGAAAATGACCGTCGCTCTCGAAGGAACCCTCGAACGGATCACCTTCTACAACGAAGAGACGGGCTGGACCGTGGGCCGCCTCCGGCTGGACCGGGCGGGCGCCGAAGGCCCCGGGTCCCCCGACCGCCGACCCGGGGGGAGGCTCCGCGGCCAGGCGACGGTCACCTTCGTCGGCCACTTCCCGCACCTCCGGAGCGGCGACTCCCTGCGGCTCGAAGGTGAGTGGGAGGAGCACCCCGAGTACGGCCGGCAGCTGAAGGTCTCGTCCCACCAGATCGTCTTTCCGCGGACCATCGAGGGCATCGAGCGCTACCTCGCCTCCGGCCTGATTCGGGGCATCGGACCGGCCACGGCCCGGAGTCTTGTCAGGCACTTCGGGGAGAACACCCTCCGCGTCCTCGAGGAGGAGCCCGCGCGGCTCATCGAGGTGAACGGGATAGGGGCCCACCGGGCCCAGATGATCGCCCGGTCGTTCGTCGAGCAGAAGGATATCAAGGAAGTCATGCTTTTCCTGCAGTCCGTGGAGGTCAGCCCGGCTCTCGCCGTCCGCATCTACCGGCACTACGGCGCGGGGGCCGTGGCCGCTCTCCGCGAGAACCCCTACCGCCTGGCCGACGAGGTCTTCGGCATCGGCTTCCGGACAGCCGACCGCATCGCCCTCAAGATGGGTATCCCTCCGACCTCCCCCCACCGGTTGAGGGCCGGTCTGCGCCACGGCCTCGGCCAGCTCGCCCAGGACGGCCACGTCTTCGGGCCCCGGGAGTGGCTCGAGAAGCAGGTTTCCGAGGGGCTCGAGGTCCACCGGGACCTCGTTTCGGCCGAGATCGACGGGCTCGCCCGCGAGGGGCTCGTCCGGGTGGAGAATTTCGAGGAGGGCCAGGCCGTCTATCTTACCCAGCTCCACCAGGCTGAACGGGCCGTGGCCGAGAAGCTGCGGGCTCTCGCCGCAAGTACTCTCGACGGGCGGGCACCCGGCGAGGACGAACTGGCCGCGGCGGCCGCGGAGTCCGGGATAGAGCTTTCGCCCGAGCAGGCCACGGCCGTGAGTGAAGCCCTCCGGCACGGGGTCCTGATCATCACCGGAGGCCCGGGCACCGGGAAGACGACCATCATCAACTGCCTTCTTCGTCTCTGCCGCGCCCGGGGCCTCAGCCCTCTCCTGGCGGCGCCCACCGGGCGGGCGGCCAAGCGGATGACCGAGGCCACGGGCTGCGAAGCGCGGACCATCCACCGCACCCTCGAGGTGACCTTCAGCCCCGCCGGGGGTCTCGAGTTCCAGCGCGGTGAGGACTACCCTCTGGAGGCCGACCTCGTCATCATCGACGAGGCCTCAATGGTCGACCTCGTCCTGATGCACCACCTCCTCCGGGCCATCAGCCCGCCCACCCGGCTGGTCCTCGTCGGAGACGTCGACCAGCTCCCGGCCGTGGGTCCCGGGGCCGTCCTCCGCGACCTCATCAACTCGCGGGTCCTCCCGGTGGTCCGTCTGAGCCGCATCTTCCGCCAGGCCAGCGAGAGCCTCATCGTCGTCAACGCCCACCGGGTGAACCAGGGCCTGATGCCCATCCTGAACGAGAAGGACCGGGACTTCTTCTTCATCGAGGAGGCCGTGCCCGAGAGGATTCTGGAGACAGTCATCGACCTGTGCTCGAGGCGGCTTCCCCGACGCCTTGCCGAGTGGGGCATGAGTCCCGACCCCTTCACCGACATCCAGGTCATCACCCCGATGCGCCGGACGGTCATCGGGGTCGATAGCCTCAACGCCGAGCTGCAGAAGGCTCTGAACCCGCCGGGATGGGGTAAGGCGGAGATAGGCGGCCGCGGCCTCCCCCTGAGGACCGGGGACAAGGTCATGCAGATCCGCAACAACTACGCCAAGGAGGTCTCTAACGGCGATATCGGGGTCATCCGCGGCGTGGACCAGGAGCTCGGGCAAGTGGCCGTGGCCTACCAGGGTGAGCTCGGACCGCGGGTTGTGGTCTACGAACGGGAGGAGCTTGACGAGATAGTCCTGGCCTACGCCACCACGGTCCACAAGAGCCAGGGAAGCGAGTACCCCGTGGTTGTGATGCCCGTGTCCACCCAGCACTACCTCATGCTCCAGCGTCACCTTCTCTACACCGCCATCACCCGGGCCCGCAAGCTCGTGGTCCTGGTCGGGACGAAGAAAGCCGTGGCCATAGCGGTGAGGAACAACCGGCTCGAGGACCGCTTCACGCGCCTCGCCCACCGCCTCCGCGGCTCGTGACGGCCCCCGGCGCCGGCGGGCCGCGGCGAGGTCCGGGTCGGCCGCCGGCCGGCCTGGGCCGGGCCTTCCTCGAGTTCCTTTTCCCCGAGGGAGGATGCGCCATTTGCGGCGGGGCCCTCCCGGTCAGGGTCGCTTGGGAGCCTGAGGCCTGCCCGGGCTGTCTTGCTGAAATCTTCACCCCGGAAATCGGCGGCCCGGGTCCGATCGCGGCTTATCCGTTTCCGGCAGAGGACCCGGCCCGGTGCGGCGGCTTTCTCGACGGCGTCGTCGCCGGCGGCTTCTACGGCGGAGCGCTCGAGCGGGCGGTCCTGAGACTGAAGAAGGTGCCGGACCGGCGGCTCGCCCGGCTTCTCGCCCGCCTTCTGACCGAGCGGATGGTCGAGGACGGGGTGTCCGGCCCCTGGGAGGCGGTCGTCCCCGTCCCCCTGCATCCGGACCGGCAGCGCAGGCGGGGCTACAACCAGGCCGAGGTCCTCGCCCGCGAGCTCGCCTCCCGTCTCGGCCGGCCCCTTCGGGCCGACCTGTGCGAGCGCGTCCGCCCGACCCCTCTCCAGAGCGGCCTTGACCGCGAGACGCGCCTCCGGAACGTCGCCGGGGCGTTCCGGGTGCCGCTCGGGACCCGGATGGTCCGGGGCCTGCGCGTCCTCGTGGTCGACGATGTCGTGACCACCGGGGCGACGGCCTCTGATGCGGCTCGGGCCCTGAAGGAAGCCGGGGCGACGGTGGTCTGGTGTGCGGCTGTCGCCAGAGCCTTTCCGGGGATGGTGGGCGGGCCCGGACGGGACGGTAGGCGTCCCTGAGGAGGATTCGGACCCGCGGGAGAGAATGGGTACCGCGGTCGATCTTCGGCCGTCCAGTTCTGGGTGAGTGGTGTGACCGGTCAGGCGCGAGCCTGGCCGGTCGCACTTGTGCACACCGGGGCCGACCCCCCGGAGTCTTCCGAAAGTTGACAACCCTTGAACGTGGTGTTATAGTACGCGCGAAAATGTCGGCTGGCCCGCCGGCAAGTCAAACAGTAGGAGGAATGCCGAAGTGCAAGGCAGGGTCAAGTGGTTCAACCCTGAGAAGGGGTACGGTTTCATCGAGAGGGAAGACGGTGGCGGCGACGTTTTCGTCCACTTCTCGGCCATCCAGATGGAAGGCTTCAAGACCCTCAACGAGGGTGACCAGGTGGAGTTCGAGATCGTAGAGGGAGCGCGCGGTCCTCAGGCGGCTAACGTCACGAGGGTTGCCGCTGGCGGTTTCTAACCTACCGGAAGCCGAACGACCCCCGGCGCACTGGTTGCGCCGGGGGTTCTTCGTTGTGCGCCCGGCATGGGCGTTAGCTTGGGAGTGAAAGTCTCCCGTGGGAGTGGGTAGCG
>DYFB01000094.1 GCA_020725405.1 Symbiobacterium sp.
GGCCTCCGGCCGCCCGCCCACGTCACCGAGATGCCACGCCCCTAGACCCACCGGTGGAAGGGTTGTTGTGGTACGTCTGCCTTCCGACGCCCGAAACCCTTGCGCCATAAGGATTCCCATTCGGCGCTGTCAAAGTCCAGTCTTCAATAAAGTAGAGTCCTTCCCCGGAGCCCGAGTACCCTCGAACCTCGCCTTCGACGAGGACCCGGCGGGGAGCGGAAGAAAAGGCCTCAGCCCAAGCCCCGGCGTCGACACTGAGTTCCGGCTCGGAGAACCCCAGGTCAACCAGGTCAACACAGTCCAATGGCGGCCCAGAACGCATGCGCCCCGCCCCTCCTCACGCGAGCGGTCCGGAATCTCGTCGTCAGGGAGCCAGAGTGCATATGCTTCCAAATAGATTTCGGCAACCTTCGGCTAATCCCTTCTTCGCTCGTCGAGGTGACCACCCCGATGGGGCCGGCCCATCACGGGGCCAGTTGCCGACGAAGGGAACCCGGCCGCGAGGACGCGAAAGAACAGGACCGAACAAAGGTGCGTCGCCCAGCGAAGGAAGTGTCCCTCCTCCGATGACCGAACCCGGGAGAAGGCTCGACAGGCTGGCCCGAGTCTGCCAGGCCCATGGTCTGGGGCTTGTCTACCTCTTCGGGTCCACGGCCGCCCAGGGCGCCGAGAGCTATCTTCGGCGCTCGCTTGGGCGTAGCCCGGACTAAGGCGTAGCCCGGACTGAGGGCTTAACCCGGACTAAGGCTTCTCGAAACCGGTGACCTCCAGGAGCCCCATGAACACGGGCCGGGGCCTGTCCGGTCGGAGGCCGGCCTCCGAGACGAGAGCCGGAACGCCCGGCTCACAGATGGTCCCAGCGTCGGGACCCTCCAGGGCGCTCAGGAAGAGCCGCAGGGCGCCTCGGCGGAGGCGCGACCCCCCCGTGGCGAAGTCGAGAATCAGACCCCGCCCGCCGGGCCGGAGCACCCGCCTCACCTCCCCCAGGGCGGGCAGCCGAGCCGCGCGGCCGATCTCGTGCAAGCCGAGGAAGATGGTCACCCAATCGAACAGGTCGTCGGGCAGCGGAAGACACTCGGCCGGGGCCCGAATGTAGGTCACCCTCCCGCCTGCGGTAAGCCCGGCGCCGGCCCTCCCGCGGAACCGGCGGACCGTTCCCCGGCGCGCGGCCTCCTCCAGCATCGCCTCGGAGCTATCGACCCCGATCACCTCTCCCCGCGGTCCCAGCCGGCGGGCAAGTTCGCGGACGACTATGCCGGTCCCGCAGCAGAGATCGAGGACCCGGTCGGAAGGCCGGAGGTCGAGGCGAGTGACCTCCGCGGCAACGAAAGAACGGTAGCGGCCAAGGGTGACCGCGGCCATGAACGGCTCGTACAGGCGGGCCGTCCGCGGCCCGTACGAGAGGTCGGTGCGGCTGCCTACGCCGTGTGTGTCCATCCCGGCCATAGGCTACCCGGTTCGCGGAGGAGCAGGCTTCCCCTCCCCCCGGGCCTCCTACCGAGGGCAGGATTCGGCTGCCGCCATCCGGAACCCTGGGAGGGCGACTCCCTTTTGGGTCGGACGAAGGAGAGCCTCGCGTGAGCATCCACCTGTCCAGCTCCTACTACGCCTCTCTCTGCTGGTACGGCCTCAAGAAACTGGGCTTCACCGGCGGCGAGCCGGACCCGGGGTTCGTCGAGTGGTCGCGCCGCCTCTCGGAGCTCGGCGGAGACTTCGCCTTCGCCGCCCCCCTGGCCGGCGGACCGGTGTTCAACTTCGTCTACCAGATTCCCGGCTACCTCGACCCGGCGGAGGCGGCCGAGCTCGGAGACATCGTCCGGGCCCTCGAGGAGTTCATCCAGACCAAGTCTGTCGAGCCCTTCGCTCGAAGGTGGCCCGCGCGAACCGCTCACTGGGAGAAGTGGTACCTCCCCGGGAACCTCGGGTATCTCTTCGGGGTCGTCGGGGGGCGCGAGAAGGAGACCGTCCGCCTGATCAGGCTCTTCCTTGATTTCATCGGCGGTCTCTGGCCGGCCTACCGCCCCGAGTTCGAGGAGAAGCTCAGGGGACTACCCCTTCGCGGACACGAGGAGCGCTGCCGGCGGCTCGACCCCGTGGAGGCCTGGGAGAAGGAGCTCGGCCTCCCCTACCCCTACGACCGCTTCGAGCTGGTCATCTGCCCCGAGAGCCGGACCGTCGCCAGCAGCCTGGGACCGGAGAAGGTGGTCTTCGGCGCCGCGCACGCCTGGCCGCTCATGCGGAACGCCGTGGTCCACGAGATAGGGGTGCGGATGATAAGCTTCGAGCACCTGTCTAACCACCCGGCCACCCGCCCCCTCATGGAGCGCGACTACCTCGGCGTGCTCAAGCTTATCGAGACGGAGATATGCTTCCGGAAGCCCCGCCTGCTCCCCGACCTGACCGACGACCCGTTCATCAGGAGCATGCGCCTGGAGAAGCTGGTCGAATGGCGGACCGGGAAGCGCCCGGGAGCCGACCTCGCGGCCTCGCTGGCCGAGTGGCACACCGAAGCCAGGGCGCTGGGTCTGATCTAGGACCCAGGGCCTGACCCGGTCCGGGACCCAGAGCCTGGGCCCGCTCAAGGTCCCAAGGTATAGGCCCGATCCCGGACCCAGGGCCTGGACCCGGTCCGGAGTCCATGAAGGGAGGCGGCTCCCGTGTTGGCCATCGAGACCGTCGGCCTCACCAAGTACTACGGCAAGGTGAGGGGCATCATCGACGTCTCCCTCGCCGTCGGCGAAGGCGATGTCTTCGGCTTTGTCGGCCCCAACGGCGCGGGCAAGACGACCACCATCCGGACCCTGTTGAGCCTGATCCACCCTACGTCCGGCCGTGTGTCGTTGCTGGGCCGGCCGGTCACCCGGGGGGGAGGGGAGCTCTACCGGCAGGTCGGCTACGTGCCGGCCGAGGTGAGATGCTACCCGGAGATGACCGGCCAGGAGATTCTCGACTACGCAGCGAGCTTCTACCAGCGGGGCGACCGGGAGTGGCTGAGAAGCCTGGCCGAGAGGCTGGGTTTCGACGCTTCAAGGCCGTTCCGCACCTACTCCCACGGGAACCGCAAGAAGCTGGGAATCATCCAGGCCCTCCTCCACCGCCCCCGCCTTCTCATCCTGGACGAACCCACGAGCGGACTTGACCCCCTGGTCAGGCTGGAGCTGTTCCGGCTCCTGCAGGAGCTCAGCGGCCAGGGGGTGACGGTGTTCTTCTCCACCCACGTGCTTGAGGAAGTCGAGAGAATCTGCACCAGGGTCGGCGTGATCCGGGAGGGGCGCCTGATCCATGTGTCGCAGGTAGGCGAACTACCCGGCAGGAACATGCGCATAATCACCGTCAGGTTGGCTGGCGGGGAGGCTCCCGGCGGGGAGCTCTCCGGTTGGGCCAGGCCGCAGCCGGTCGAAGGCAAGGCGGGCTACTACCAGTTCAACGTCAGCGCCCCGGTTAACGAGCTTCTGGCCCGGCTGGCCCGCCTTGACCTGGAGTACGTGAAAATCACCGACCCCAGCATAGAGGACCTGCTCCTAGCGGTGTACGAGCGGGGCGGCGAAGGGGATGTGCGGGGATGATCAGCTTTAACGTCTTCCGCAAGGAGTTCCGCCTCATTCGCCGCAGTCTGGTCATCTGGACGACCGTAGGCGTGCTCGTAATCCTCGTCTACCTCGGCTTCTTCCCCTACGTCCGGGACCCGGACATGGCCTTGGCCATCGAGGCCTACCCAGAAGCCCTGAAGGCCGCCTTCAACATCAACGCCGCCGTGCTCGGGGACGTCAACCTCTACCACGGCCTGGTCATGGCCTACGTACTGCTACTCTCCAGCATCTACGCCCTGATGCTCGCCGGAGGGTTGGTCGCGCGGGACGCCGATCTCGGTACGGCGGAGTTCCTCTACACCAAACCGGTTACCCGCCGGCAGATCATGGGAGCCAAGGTGGCCGCGTTCCTGGCCGCGCTGCTTGTCCTCTGGGTGATAACCTTCAGCGCCAGCGTGGTCGTTGGTCTGGTCGTGGGCGAGGGTCGATTTGACCTCGGGGCGCAGCTGATGGTGCACCTGAGCGGTTTCCTGGCCACCATGGCGGCCGGCGGCCTGGCCTTCGCCGCTGCGCCTCTCATCAACCAGACCCAGGCGACGACCTCGTTGGGGGCCGGAATCGGGTTGGGCTCTTTCGTGGTCAGCGCCCTCAGCAAGATGAGCGACAAGCTCGCGCCCCTGAAGTACCTGACCATCCAGCACTACGCGGCCCTCGATTCGGCCGCGGCCGGGGAGCCGTTCACGGGCGGCATGGCGGTCCTGGCGGTGGTCTTCGTCGCGGCCACAGCGGTGGGCTACATCTTGGTCGAACGCAAGCAGTTCGCCGGCTAGCTTCCTCTCGCCGCCCGCAGGCGGGGAGGGGCAGGCGGGAGGGGGACACCCCTGTCCCCCTCCCCCCTTCACGGGTCGGCGCCCGCGGACCGGCCGGCGGCGGCGCCCGCGCACCGGCAGGCGGCGGCACGCCCGGACCGGCATGCAGCGGCACCCGCGCACCGGCAGGCGGCGGCACCCGCGGACCAGCATGCGGCGGCGCCCGCGCACCGGCAGGCGGCGGCACGCCCGGACCGGCATGCAGCGGCACCCGCGCACCGGCAGGCGCCCGCGCCCTCTGCCCCAGCCGCTCTACCTGGCGCTCAGGCCCTCTACTTAACGTTCATCGCCCTGGAGAGGACGGTCACGGCCTGGGCCCGGGCCAGGGTCGCGGACGGGTCGAACACTCCACCTGGCATCCCTCCCATGATCCCGTGCTCGGCCATGGCGGCGACACGGGCGTGGGCCCAGCCGGGAACAGCCGCTGCGTCGGCGAAGACAGCCGGGATGGCCGTCCCGGGCTCGAGCCCCAGGGCCACGGCCAGGAACTTGGCGAACTGGGCCCGGGTTACGGCCAGGTCGGGCCGGAAGGTGCCGTCCTCGAACCCGCTGACAGCTCCGACGCTGGCCAGACGCAAGATGGCCGCCTCGGCCCACTGGCCGGCCGCCTCGGCCCACTGGCCGGCCGCCTCGGCCCACTGGCCGGCCGCCTCGGCCCACTGGCCGGCCGCGTCCACAACCGTCGGGAGAGCCACCCAGCAGGGCGGCACGGCCCGGAGGTCCCAGTACCAGATGGCCCGGCCGGGGCGTCCCTCCCGCCTCACCTCCTCTGGCTACAGGAATGGAAATCGGCCGTCGCTCCAGGGCGAAGCTGAAGTTTGCCGCGCGGGAACCGGCAATGCCGGAGGCGCGGTGGTTCCCCGCAAGGCCGGGATGATATGATGCGTTCGGTGGGAACTGATGTGGGAAGCGATGTCAAGGATGGACAATGGGACCGGCGGTTCGTATAGACGGGCGTTCGCGGACCTCCTCACTGAACTCACCCGGGCCTGCGAGGAGGTCTACGGGAGCCGCCTGGTCAGCCTGGCTGTATTCGGGTCGGTCGGCCGGAACAGGCCCCGGCCGGACTCCGACATCGACATCCTCCTGGTCGCCCGCGACCTGCCCCGCGGAAGAATCTCCAGGGTCGAGGAGTTCTCCGCGGTTGAAGCCAGGCTCGAGCCCTACCTGGAACAAGCTGGAGAGAAGGGAGTCAGCACCCGCCTCTCCCCGATTCTCCTTTCACCGGAGGAAGTGCTGACGAAGGGGCCCCCGTTCGTGGATATGGCCCTCAACGCGCTCATCCTGCACGACCAGGGGGGCCTCTTCGCCGACTATGTGAAACGCCTGCGCAGGCATCTGGACGAATCGGGCGCTCGCCAGGTTGAGTCGGGGGGGACGGCCCACTGGCGATTCGGCCCACCCTCGGGCGGTGGAGGTGCGGGAGATGGGACATCGTGACCTGGCCAGGAGCTACCTTTCCAAAGCCAAGGTCAGGTTGAAGGCGCTTGACCTCTTTTTCGGTGAGGGCGCCTACTCGGACGTCGTGCGGGAAGCTCAGGAAACCGTCGAGATCGCGCTCAAAGGCATCCTCTGGAACATAGGGGTTGAGCCGCCGAAAATCCACGACGTCGGCGGCCTCATAATCGAGTACAGGAGCGAGCTGCCCGACAAGGTGGGGCGACTGGCTGTTGAGCTTGCCCGCATCTCGAAGTGGCTGCGCAAGGAGAGAGAGTTCGCCCTCTACGGCGCGGTCGATCTGGTGCCTTCCCTCGAATACGGCCCGGAACAGGCCGAGCAAGCCATGCGCGACGCCCGGGTCGTGGTTGAGGCCGCCGAACTCTGCATCGACCCTAGGTTATGACCGGCGCCCGGGTAGCCCGCCGGCCGGACGATGTGAGGCTCTCCTTGGAGGTCGCCGATCTTCCGGAGTTTCTCCCTGACGCCGCCGAGCACTTCCTCTCGCCTCTCACGGTCTCTTTCCGCTTCCAGAGGGTTTCGGACGAGGACATAGCCGACCCGCTTCTCGCCACTTCCCACGACGATCTCCTTGACCTCGAGGTTGTCGCGGAGTCACCAGCGTGGCATCCATTTCATCGGCAAGCGCGCCCCGAAACAGTCCGTAAACGATATGCCTGCGCCGGCCTTGATCTTCGCAGCGGATCTCACCCGCGCCCAAGACGCCTCCATCACCTTGATCTTTGGCGTTTCGAGTATCCTTGTCTCGACTTCGGTTGCTGCCCGGTCACCGAAGTTCCTGTGGATGATGTAGAACACTTCGCCTCTCGCGGAGCCGCCGGTCGAGCTTGCCCTCGAGTTCCCGGCGCCAGCCTTCGAAGTCGGCCACCAGGAGCCCGGAGCGGAAGTCCTCGAGCTTCCGCGCAAGCTCTGCCACCGGGAGGCCGGCGCTGGACTCGAGGAACTCCCCGGCCCGCCGCCCGAGGGAGGCCGTTTCCCGCATCCGGAAGCTGCCAACTTCCCCGTCGAGCCCGCGCTCAAGCTCCTTCATCTCCCCGGCCAGGACGAAGAGGATCTCCCGGTGCGTCGCCCTCCCTTGCTCGAGGGCGGCAGCCAAGGCCGCGGAGAGACCGTCGATCTCGGAAATCCGCCCGCCGCGCCGGGCCGCGACGGATCTCGGTGGCGATCGAGGTGAGCGGGAGAATCCCGCTCGGGAGAAGGGGCTCCCCAAGGAGGGCGTTGATGAGGGTCGACTTGCCCCGCTTGAACTGCCCCATCACGGCCGGGTGAAAGCGGCTCTCGCGCAGGCGCTCGAGGGCTTCGCCCGCTTCCTCGGCCAGACCGGGAAACTCGGAGGCCGCGGCCAGGTCCCGTAGCTCCTCGAGGAGCCGGCCGACCCTGTCCCGCGCCGCCGCGAAATCCCTAATCCGCGACAATCCGCGTCACCTCCACGTTGGCGCCCGGCCGCTGGACGGCGGCGGACTTTGGGTAGAACCATTTCTGGGCCACGAAGGTCGGCAGGACAGCCGTCAGAATGACTACGGCGACCAGGACCGAAAACTGGCCCCTGTCGATTATCCCCGCCGACAGCCCGTACATCGAGGATATCGTGCCGAAGGTGAGCCCGGTGCTCATGAGAAGGGTCGTGAACTTAGCGTCGGCGGGAACGTAGCGCCGGGCGAAGGGATAGACCCCCGCCGTCTTCGCGGCCAGCTTGACGCCGAGCAGGGCCAGGAGGGGCACCAAGCCGCTATAGAGGTCGGGCAGGGAGACGTTGAACCCGGCTCGGATGAAGAAGGCCGGGGTCAGGATGGCGAACGCCAGGGAGCGAAGCCGCTTCTGAACGGCGGGGTAGCGCGTGAACACCCCGGAAAGAGCCAAGCCGAAGACGAAGACCGGCAGAACGGGGTGCCCGCCGCCGAAGGCCCCGAGGAGCATGAAGAAGAACAGGGCCACGAGCACGAACTTGATCTCCGGTTCGACCACCTTGTTGCCATAGCGCCCGAACAACCGGTCCGCCAGGCGGGGGCCGGCGGCTACCGCCAGAACGGAAAGGACGGCGAAGACGAGAGTCTTCCAGGTGAACTCGGAGAAGAGGAGGCTCAGGGCCAGCGCCGCCCCGAAGTCGGTCACAAAGCAGGCGGCCATGACCATCTGGCCGATGGCGGTGGCGTTCAGCCCCGTTTCAACCAGTACCGCGTAGACCACCGCCAGCGAGGTCGTTGAGAGCGCCACGCCGGTGATGAGGCTGGCCGGCACTGTCCAGTGCAGGACGAAGCGTCGCGCCGGCGCAGTTCGGCCAGGACCTCGAAGCCGTCGCGGCGGGGGAGGAGCACGTCGAGGACGATCACGTCGTAATGCCCGCCCAGCGCGAAATGGAGGGGCTCCTCGCCGTCGCCGGCCACGTCGACGGCGAAGCCTTCCTCGGAACGCTCGATGCCCCAGGTGCAGCTGGTGCTCGGTTCCCGGACGTTTGATTCAAGACCGGCCGGGCCGCTGCGACCCCGGCGCCCTCCGACTACCCTGACAGGGGGGCAGCCTTGCCGTGGACTTCTCCTGGTGGCGCCCCGCTTTCAAAGAGCCGGGGCGGAAGCAGTTGGTCGCGAGGGAGGGAAGGGCGGGGTGGCGAAATGCCAGGTTGGAGGTGGGCTGGGTTGACGGGAGGATGTGCGGGCGGGGAGGAGTGGAAAGACCTGTTCTTGGCCGCGGAGCAGTTCAGGCTACTCGCTCCCTGGGGGTGGATGGACGACACCCAGGTCTTTGGGGTGAGGGACCCGCGGACGGGTGAAGTCGGCTGGTGCGTGGTCATGGGTGCGGGCGGGGAGACGTATGGGCTGGCCGTCTACCGCGGCGAGCAGGGGTACGGGTGCTACACCCTGACGATGGCAGGTCGGGTGGACGGGGCTAACCTGGTGGCGCACATGGACGGCCTCCTCCTCACGTTCTCTGACCGGGAGGAGCTGACAGACCTCGACCGCGAGCGGGTCAAGGGAGCGGGCCTCAAGCCGCGCGGCCGGGGTGCGTGGCCGCAGTTTCGAAGCTACCTCCTCTGGCATGCCCCCTGGTATCTGACCTCCGACGAGGCCCACTACATGCGGCTGGTGTTGGGACAGGCCTGTCACGTGGCGGCGAGGGCGCGGGAGGAGACGGCACCGCCCCTGAGGGAGGGGTCGCGGCGGCTGGTAAGGGAGCCTCGGCCGGGCGAGGGCGGCTGGGTTTGGGCCGACGCATGGGTGGAGCCTACACTCCCCAGGCAGCCCGCCGAGGTCTGGCCCGCCCCGGGGGCGGCGCAGGGCCTCCTATCCGGGTGCGCGCGCACGGAGGAAACCTGGGAGGTGGACGTATTCCCCATCGGGGCGACGGTGTCCGAGGGAAGGGAGAGGCCCTGGATTCCTCCCTTGCTGCTTGTGGCGAGCGACGGGTTTCCGCCCGCAGTGCAGGCTGAGGCGGCAAGGCCCGGACCGGGGATGTGGGAGGAGTTGCTTGCGGCGTGGTTCAGGGGTGCCCTGGGGGCGGGGAAGCTTCCCGGGCGGTTACGGGTGAAGCGTGAAGAGGTGGCGGCGATGCTCGGCCCCACGGCGCGGTTGCTAGGGATAACGCTGGAGAAGAGGAAGAAGCTCGGGATGCTGGAGGCGCTGAGGCGGTCCCTTGAGCGGAAGCTCTCAGGCGGGTGGAGCTGATGTGGAGCGGGGCGCGGATGACGTAGTCCAGGCGGTCCGCGAAGCGTTGGTTGGTGTCCATCACGACCATGAGGTCTATGTCGCTGGTGGAAGTCACATCTCCCCGGGCAACCTTGACATAGGCGCCTTAATCTCAAGCCGGGCTTGGCCTGGCCGGGAGCCCGGCGTCAGGGCGACCGCCGGCGGTCAGTCGGACACCACGAGGGCGTACAGGTCGAGCTCGGGGACAGTGAAGGTGACCTTCCCGCCGGAGACGGAGTAGGTCAGGGTCGTGTCCGGGCGGCCAGGGCTGAGGAGCCGCAGGGTCCGGCCGCTGAGGTCCACCCCGGGCGGCAACGTCACAGTCACGCTGAAAGGTCCCTGGGGCCGGAAGGCGTGCGCCTGATAGTCGTAATCGTAGTTGATGAGGTGGACGACGAGAGAGGTCCCGCGCCGCCAGGCGAGCACTCCGACATCCTTGCTGGCGTCGGTGCTGAGCCCGAGGTCCAGACCGGTCCCACCTACAGCCGCCACCACCGTGGCCGCGGTCGCCTCCCGGATGAGGCGGCCGCCGCGGCCCTGGTAGTCGTCCAGGACCGAGGCCACCGGCGCGGCCTGGCCGTAGCCGCGGGGAATCACCACGAGGTCGTAGCCCTCAAGGTCCTCCAGCTTGAGCCCTCGGTCGACGAGGTCGCCGTCACCCGTCCAGACGACCTCGTACGGCACATGGGCCTCGTAGAGGCTCCGGCCGATACCCGCGAAATTCTGGGCCGCCGGGTCCCCCCAATCGTAGAGGGCCTTCCCGAGGTCCCACAGGACGGCCACCCGGGCCACGGGCTCCGTAGCTTCAGCTTCATAGTACGCGGCGTTGGCCCGGAGGAAGGCGGCGGTGCCGGCGATGGAGTCGGCCGGAAGGGTGAAGCTGCCACCTCCGGCGGTGAAGGCCTGGTAGGGAAGAAGGAAGGAAACCCCGGCGGCCCAGGCCTCGCAGAGCCAATGCGACCAGAGCACGTTGTCCGCCGGCGAGTGTTGGGCCAGGACGAAGATGTCGGGGAAGCCCACGAGAACCTTGCCGGGGGCAGTGGCCCGGGCGAGCAGGTAGGTCGGGACGCACTTGCCGGCCGGCAGGCGCTCGATGGGCATCTCGAAAGGAATGATGTCGACGAGGTCGGCGAAGACCTGCTGGATGGGATGGAAGTTGTAAAGGTTGGCGCTCCAGAGGAGCGCCTCTCCGGCCGTGCCGGAGCGGCCGCAGGCGTGCTCCTCGGCGGCCTGCTTCAGGTCACGGAGGTGGTTCAGTCGGGTCTCGATCTGGAAGCGGAAGAACTCCCGGCGAAGCTGGGGATTGGGGTCCCAGGCCGGGCCGCTCGCGCCGACCGACCTCAGGTAGGCCGCATAGTCGTAGCTTGAGATGTCGCCGATGCCGAAGCGGCTCTGTAGCTCGGCGGCCGAGTACCGGCTTGCAAGGTAGTCTCTGAACCCCTTGACGCACCACTGGCACAAGCAGGCCACGTCCAGTCGCGAGGCGTTGCCTGCGGTCTCGTCGATCAGGATGACGTCCGGACCGCCCTCAACCTGCTCCTTGACGCGTCTCTCCAGGAACAGACGCCACTCGGGGTTATTGTGGCAGGCGAGGTAGATGGGGATACCGGCCCCGAAGTCGATGGGCAGGCCCTGCGCGTTGTGGCAGGCCGCCGCATCGACAAGCGCCTGGTCCGCCCCGACGGTCGTCGTGCCCTGGGCCGTGGGGAGGTTTCCGGTGACCTTGAAGCCGTTCGCGTGGAGGCTCCGGACGTACCGTTCATCCCAGTCGTTCCACCCGGAGAAGTAGACCGACCAGGTCGTGCCGGTGGCCCCGACAGCGGCCAGGTACTCCAAGGTGGGCTGCCCGAAGACCCAGACGCCCCTCCGGTCGAGCCAGTCGCGGGAATAGGCGTAGCGCGCCGTCAGGGTGACGGTCTGGCTCACGCGATCCCAGCCGGCGTCGTAGCCGAAGGCCTCGGCGACGAACCGAGCCGGCAAGTACGTCCGGCCACCTGACAGGATGGGCGCGACGTCGATTGGCTGCTCCCGACCGTTGACCCGGATGACGGGCCGGCCCACGAAGAGTTCGACGCGCGTCTCGCCGCGGGTGAGGGTCACGCGCTTCGTCGCCTGGTGCCAGCCGACCTCGGCGCCCATGGCGTCGCTCATGTAGCGGACGGGGACGAAGGTTCGCCCCGCGGAAAGGAAGGGCGAGGCGTCCATCACGAGGTAGTCGCGGTCTACCCGGTACACGGTCTGGCCGACGGTGAAGTCAACTCGCCCGGCCCGGAAACGCGGCGAGTCAGCCCCCCCGGCGACCGCGGCGCCGCTGGGAGCGAGCAGCACCGCGCTCGAGAGCACAATCGCGACCAGAGCGGCCGCCGCGGCGACGCGGGTGGCTCTCACGGCCGCGCGCAACGGGCGACAACCTCCTGACACGGGACATCCCCCCACCGGGTGGTTTAGCCGGAACGGTCCCGGTGACACCGGGGCCGACGTTCCCGGTCCTGGAACGGGCGGGTCCCCGCGGTTGGCAGGGTGGATAAACGGGGCCCGCCGTCGCGTCTTTGGCACACAAGCAATGTTCGAGCCCGCCACTCTTGTTCCTCCGGGTGGAGCCGCCCAAGCCTTTAAGACGGCCCGCACGTGCCCGGCCGCCTCCGTCAGGCCGGCTGCCTTCAGCACGGCGGCATAAGCCTGGGTAGACCACGTTAAAGGCTGCGCGTTCAGCCTCCAGGAGGTCCGACCTCAGGTGTTCGGTGAGGGCCAAGACCGAGTCCCGTAGGTCGGTCGCAATCCCTTGCCGCCCGGCGAACTCCTTTAGGGCAGGCACGGCGAGGTTCATAACGGGTTCGGGGACGGTCTCAGCCAGGAGGCGGAGGCCGGCCAGCATGGCCCACGCGGGAAAGCGGAACTCGATCTCTCCCTCGACGATGGCGTCCAAGGCGAGGTCAGTCTCCTCGAAGGCCTTGCCTGGCATCTCGCGCTCCAATAGGGGATGACGGCGGAGAAGGTCCGAAAACTCCTTCCACCACTTCCGCGAACCTTCCTCAGTTTTTGTCACTCTTCTCCTTCTTGGTGGCGAGCTTCATCAGATCCGCGTCGGCGGCTGCCAGCTCCCTGAGGGTTACGTCGAGGACCGCCAGACAGAACGGGTTCTCCTCGGATGGGAGGCATGGATTACGCATCCCGCGCTTCCTTCGTGAGAAGCGGTGCACCCGCTTCCGCGTCGAGCACGAGTGTCAGATCCGGATACCGCTGTAGAACGGAGCACGGTACTTCTTCGGTAACAGGGCCCAGGAACGCCCTAGCCAGGATCGGGGCCTTGCTGACCCCGCTGGCCATGATCAAGATGGAGCGAGCCTGTATGATCTCGGTAATCCCCCGCGTTAACGCGTACCGCGGGACGTCGTCTAGAGATGGGAAGAAGGGAAGCTGACCCAACCTGGTCTCTTCGGTTAACTCCACGAGGCGCGTCCGGCTGGCGAAGCTCGTCCCGGGCTCGTTGAACCCCAGGTGCCCGTTGGTACCCACGCCGTTCAGGAGCAAGTCGATTCCGCCAGCTGCCTCGATCTCAGCCTCGAACTCACGACACTCTTCTTGCCAGTCGCTCCGTGAGCCGTCGAGGAGACGGATATTCTCCGGACGCGCCCCGACCGGACCAAGCAGGCGGTCCATGATGAACCGGCGGAAAGAAGACGGGTGGTCAGAGGGAAGGCCCGCGTACTCGTCAATGTCAAAGCAGCGGACCTGGTCGAAACTGACCACACCCTCGGCATGCAGTGCTCGCAGTTCGTTGTAAACGGGAATGACGGTGCGACCGGTACACCAGGCCACCCGTAGGTCCGGCTTCGCCCGGATGCGATTCGCTATGCAGCTGGCCGCAGCGCGGGCCATGCCGGCCGCGTCCTCTGCAACGATTATCTTCATTGCTTGCCCTCCCCCGTCAGGCAGCGCAAGCGGTGAAGGATCTCCTTGAGAGCCGGGATAACGCTCTCCGGTAAACACCGGCCCTAACGCCGGGCCCTTTGCTCCGCATCCCTCACCGGCTTTGCAGCGCGCCTACCATCGCCCGCGGGAACAACCCGTCCGTTCATCTGCCGGAGCCCCTCGCCGCCGGCTCCCGGCCTCCGACGGTCCTCCCCGTCTCTGCACGCGGCGGCCTTAGCGAGAAAAGTATCTCGCCAAGCAGAGCCATCACCACCCCCCCCCCCCCCCCCCCCCCCCCCCC
>DYFB01000095.1 GCA_020725405.1 Symbiobacterium sp.
GATATGGTCCTCCTTACCTGAGCACCAGAGGGACTTGAACCCTCCTGCCCTGGACGCTGCCAGGCACACGCTATGCGGTCTGGCTGACGGTGATGTGGCTGCTATGCGGTCTGGCGGTGTCCCTGCGCGTCACCTCCCGGCTTCGCCTGTCCGCCGTGCTCGGAACGATAGCCTTAGGCCTTCTCACGTTCGCCCTCCTCGGCCGAGGCTTCGTAGACGTCACTATCTCGACCAACGCGCTCGAGGTCGGACAGGAGTTGACTGTGCTCACCCCCAGTAGGCGGTCCGGCAGGGCCCACGTGGGCCGCTCGAGACCGGACCGGGGACTCGCGGCGTGGTCGTCTTCGGATACCTTTGCGTCAGCCAGAGCTCCGTACAGAGAGCGGATGCGGGGATTGATCTCCTTTCGGTCAGGGTCGAGTTCATACCCGATGAGAGAGAGAAGTAGTCGGCAACCATCCGCGAGACGGACTTCCCCGACTTCTTCGAGATGCGCTTCATCTTATGGATCAGGGCCTCGTCCAGCCGCAAGGTCAGCTTCCTGTGCATGGCCGCGCCTCCTGCCGTATAGCTCACGATGGAAATACACGTCACCCGGGGGCCCAAGGTCAAAGTTACGGCCTGTCTTCGGTGGTCGCACCGGCCTTGGTGTGGGAGCCGCTAAGCTCAGAACAGGCGTGAGATGGAATCGTCCCACACGGCGGTGGTCGGTAGCGGTCTGCTCAAGGCATCGGCGATCAGGCTGGCGGCTTCCTCGAGGCCAATGGTGTCGCCGTTCGGACGCATGACCCTGTTCACGAAGACGGCCCGGGCGATGCCGAAACGTTGTCGCACTTCGGCATCGCCGGCATTCCACTCGCGCACCAGCACCCGACCTCCGTAGGGCTCCGCCGCGCGCCGCATCACGTCGGCTTCCTCGCTGAGCAGCCCGCTGCACAGCGGAGTGAAGAACACGTCTACCACCACCTCGGGCCGCCCCTCCCCGGGGCCGACCCGGCCTGCAGCTTGCCCGGCCGGTATAGGGTGCGGCGGTGGCGGATCGTAGTGAGGTTCGAGATACCGCGGAGGACGCGCTCCCTGGGGAAGGCCCACGGACATCAGCCTACGCTGGCCCCTGGCTTGGGCAACCCCGAAGCCCAAGCGGCGGAAGAACTCCTCGGGCATGAACCCCCAAACATCCGCGCAGGCATCGGCCACGACCCCCCGGCCGCGCCTCGTAGCCCGCCTAACCACCTCTTCCACGAGAGCCCGTCCTACGCCGCGTCCTTGTTCGAACACGTTCACACAGTGAAGCAGGATGGCCCCCTCGCCCTGCACATCGCGGGCGGCCGCTTCCAACGGTACGGTTTCCGCGAAGCCGAGCGGACGGTCTCCGGAGTGGGCGACCAGGATCTCAAGACCTGCGTCCATTTGAGCGACGAGGTACCTCCGGCGACTCTCGACCAAGGCTGGGTCATGGGCTTCGGCATGGCCGCAGGAGCAAACCTCAAGAAGGTTCGCAGGCTCAAGCCCGCGCCAAGACAGCTCGGCCGTCGCGCCCGTGTGGCTATCACGCATAGTCATCCACCCGCCGATGCCGCTCCCTCGGATTCGCCGGGCAGGCGTCAGCGCCCTGCCGGCCGCTGGCTCCGGGCCCCCAAGCCCTAACCCCTTGGCGGCTCAGAAAGTCACTCAGACGCGTGATGTCCGTGAGAGCCGGCACTTGTGGAACCGAGGATGCGGTAACCGAAAACGCCCGCTCAGTCGGGTAGAGTCGAGCTCGAGCACCGTGGTGGTAGGCCGGGCCTATCCGCTAGGTCCCCGTTTCCTCCGGGAGTGCCTCACTAGCCCGTCCATGACTCGGTCGGGCCCGCTCATCAGGTAGACTGAACCTCCGGCGTCCGCTGAAGCCGCTTGTTGTTGGCCCAGCGGCCATGGTTTCCGGCGGATGCCAGTAGGCCGTTTCTGCCATCAGGACCGGCCGACTGGCCCTTCTACTCGAGAGGGGGAATCTTGTGCAGTTCCTGGTGTGCCCGTGCCCTCTCCCAATCAGCAAAGAGTTCCTGCCGATGGAGTGTGGCCCACTCAATCACGAGTCCGAGGGCGCGAGGTGGCAGATGACCTGCGAAGACGCTCAGGCTGCGGATATCGATCAGAGCGAGGTCGTCGCCGTACTCCGCGTGGAAGTGTGGAGGGTTGTGGTCGTCGAAGAACATCTTGACGATGCCGAAGAACCGGCTTATCTCAGGCACGGGCGACGCGGGAGGGACGGCCTCTGTGAGAGGGAATCGAGGTGGGCTTGCCCGACCGTCCATCACGGCCTCATGCTTGACCGCCCGTTCCTCAAGGCAAGTGGCCGGACATCCGGGAACAGTTCCTGGGCGACAGCTACAGGCCCATGCCGGTCCGGCGGGTGGAGATACCTAAAAGCCGGTCCGGGCGGAAGGCCCATGACGCGGTGAAGAGGGCGCAGCGGCATGTGGAGGAAGGCTTTGAGTGGGTTGTGGACCGTTGGGGAGGGGTTAGCCCTAAGGGGTCAGGGCCGGGCGCCCGGGAGGGTGCCGCGGACCCCGGGCCGAATTTCCGGGGCATCGAGCCGCGTTAGAGCCCATCGCGGAGGTGCCTCTGTGAGCCAGGTGAGGCGCAGACTCATGAGGTGCAGACTCGAAGACATCCCGGAGCAGATAAGTGAGCTCATAGGAACGGTTGACCGTGTCTGTTTCCCGGTCCAAGGCCTTACCTCCCACGTGCTCATCGTCTCGGGTAGTCGTGGGGAGTATGTTGTGAAGCGGGCCAGCAAACCTCCCTTCAACCTATGGCTCAGGCGTGAGAACCAGGTGCTGAGGTCCCTCGTAACCAGCGGGCTTCCTGTACCGAGGCCCTACCTGTACCTGGAGGAGTCCGCAGGAGATCGAGCGCATTGGCTGGTCATGGAGCGCCTTCCCGGTATACCCCTAAAGGCTCGGCTCCGCGACGAACATGATTGTCTATTGCGCCGGCGTCTGATATTCGGATTCGGTCGGCTTCTCGCAGCCATACATAACGCGGCTCCTCCCAACGCGTTGACCTGCCCCGAACCCTGGTTGGACATGATGCTGGACCAGGCCACACAAAACCTTCAGCGGTATGATGTCGACGGTACTCCAGCCCTGCTGAGCCTGCTCAAGTCCCAGCGCCCCAAGCCGGTATCCAACACACTCATACATGGAGACTACACTCTTGACAACGTACTGGTGATGGGTGAAACCCTAACCGGCGTCATCGACTGGTGCAGTGGAGCAGTCGGCGATCCGCGCTATGACCTGGCCCTCGCGACCCGCCCCGAGCGCGAAGCCTTTCAAGATCCAGCGGACTTGGACGCCTTTTACGAGGGCTACGGTGGGCCGCGTCTGGCGCGGGAAGAATCGACCTACTTCGAGGGGCTGTACGAGTTCTTCTAACTCTCTAGGCCCGGGGGGTCCCACGGGAGGCGGTCAACGCGGATATCGAGGTCTCGGGAGAGCCGGGCGAAGATGTCGACATCCGGCAGCCTACGAGGCCGACGCCGCGGCCCGGCTGTCCTGCCCGGGCAACGCGGCCTTCCTCGCCTTCCGGGACGATAGGCCCGTGGCTTCTCGGCCGGGTGGTGGCCCACGCGCGGGACCACGGGTTCGGGCGCTGCCCGGTCGACTTCGAGGCGGCGAACTTCCGGGGAAGCCGCTTCTGGCACCGGCATTTCGAACCTATCTGCTACTCCCTCATCCGCAAGGTGGGCGAGAGGATCGCCGGGGCCCGGGGGGCCGGCTCTTGGAGTTCTCGCTCTAGCCCAGGCTTCCCCGTATCTTGGCCATGCGCTTGATCCAGTCGGTGAGTAGGCGGGTCCGTTCGGCGCTGTCGGCTGCAAGTTCCCGGCCCTGCCCCAGGAAGTGCTTGAGGAGGGGCCGGGTCGTCTCCACAAGGGTGCGGTAGAACTCGTCCTCGGCCGTCTTGGGACCCGGATTCAGGCCAAGGATCTCGGTGACGCCCTGAATATCCCTTGTCACCCCGGCCGATGCGCTGGGTGGAAGGAAGCTCCGGGCCATTTCGAGATGCAGGTATCGCCCGGCGAAGGCAAGGTCGGACCTCAGGCCGGGATAGTGCCTTTCCAGAGCCGCGAGCCCGTCCGGCCCATAGCGCTGCCTGACCTCGAGGAGTCCCCTCCCCGTGCCGATGAACTCCGGCGGAAGTCCGATGGTGTAGAGGGCGGCTGTGAAGGCTATCGCCCGCGGAAGAGCCGCTCCTGCCTTGAGGCTCAGCGACCGGAGCCTCCCGGCCAGCTCGAGATCGGGCACTAGGTCAGCCAGCTTCTCGGGCCTGGCCATGTCCCGGGCGTAGCCCACGGCGCTGAACCGGGCCAAGCGGTCGCGCTGCTGGGGGATTGCGTCGGAGATGAGGCACACCAGGTCGATTATGTCCAGGAACGTCTCGAGGTAGTGGCGGGTGAAGATGGCGATGAGGTTGTGGAGCTCAGCCAGTTCGCTCGGCCCACATGACGGAAGGCCCCCGGCGCCCCCGGCGGGCCGGCGGCGGAGCCGGGCGCAGACCTCCCTCGCCTCCTCTTCGCCGTGATCGTAGCGAAGACCGGACTGGATGGTCACCGTCCTCACACCAGGGAAGGTCTCCATGACCGTATCGAGATTGTCCAGCGTCACGTGGCCTCGGAACGGCAGGGCACCGGCTCCGAGAATAGGCGCCATCTCGACCCCGAAGCTCTCACCCACCCAGCCGGCCTTGACCAGGGCCACCTTACCCGCCAGGACGGCGGCGACCATCCCGTAGGAGAGAGCCGGGTCGGACCGGCCCAGGAAAAACCGGAACGTTCCCCGCAGACCCGTTTCGGCGAGGTACCGCGAGAACAGACAGTCGATGCTGAGGAGCTCGGGGACACCCTCGACCAGGGGGATCAACCGGACGAGTTCGCGGTCGGCGGGCAACCCGAACTCCTTATGGGCCAGGTCGTTGACATTAGCCACCCGACTCCGCACGGCGAGGAGCTCGTCAGGAGTCTCGCACATGGGAACCACGACCTCGCGCACAGCCTGTTCGGCCCCGTGCTCGCGAGCCTGGACGTTGGTCTCGACCAGGGACATCAGGGCCATGAGCTGCCTGAAGACCGTCTCCTTACTGGCGCTGGCGACACGGGGCGTGACGAAGACGTCGCGGCCAGGGACGAGCCCCCGGTCGAGGAGGGCCATGACGATCTGGGAAGTCTGGTGGTAGGGGGTGAGCTTGCCCTCGAAGTCGACCATGACCTCATCCGCGCCCAGACCCTCAGGCGCGGGAAGGAGGCCGTGGACGGCTTCTTCCGGCTCCTCCTGGACGGAGACGTAGCGGGAGGCCGAGTCCGGGTGCTGGGTCAGCATGGCCGCGGGCGGCGTGTAGGTCCGGGTCACGTGCGAATCTCCTGCTTTCCTTGTCTGGTCGGCGTACCGGCGGATCAAGGCCAGTTTATTTCGCGAGCTCCGCGGCTTCGCCTGCAACCGGCTCCGCCGCTCCGGGTCTCTTCAAGTAGCCATGAGCGGTCAGCAGGCACCGAAGTGCGTCCCGGCGAAAGAGCGGTAGCATCTCATCAAGACCGCCTTCTTGGGACTCGCAGCCGGGCTCGACCCCTGTTACGCACTCTCGGGCACCGGGGCCCACTCGAACGGAGGAAGCCCTTGACCGCATCCAGAGGTGCCGGCGCGGCCCCGAACCCGGGCGACAGATACGCCGGGATGTCCAGGAACGTTCCCACCATGGCGGTGACCACCGGCCTGCTGGTGGGGGCGATTATGCTCTGGAGCCCCATCTTCTCGCTCATCATGCGGGACCTGGGGGCTTCCGATCTACAGATAAGCCTGGCCATCTCCATCTGGGCCCTGATCGGCGCGGTAGCCCAGTACTACGCCGGCCGGCTCGCGGACAGGGTCGGGCGGTTCCCGCTCATAGTCTACCCCATGCACCTGGGCGGGCTGGCTCTGGTGGCGGCCGGATTCATGCCCTCGTGGCTGCCCTTCGCCTTCATCTACACCCTGTGGGCCATCGGGAACGCGGTCACGGGCCCGGTTTTCTCGCTGATCGTCGGGGAGTCCGTGCCGCCGGCAAGGCGCGGCCGCGCCTTCGGCCTCATCGAGTTCTCCATCGGCGTCAGTCTCATCCTGGGCCCTCTCGCCGGCGCCAAGCTGCTCCCCTATGTCGGCGCCAGGGGCCTCCTCATCATCTCCGGGGTCCTGGTGTTCGCGGCGGCTACGGGTCGACTGCTGTCTCTGCGCGAGACGCGACCGGAAAGCACCGGCTCCAAGCCTTTCGCTTTCCGTCACGTGTTCGAGGGCCGGATGGGACTGGTGCTGCTGGCGGTCGCCTTGTGGAACGTCGTGCTGGCCATGACCATGTGGGGGCCCTTCCTGTCGCTCCACGCCAGCGACGCCATGGGCCTGTCCAAGGCCACCATCAACGTATTCTTCGCCCTGAGTTCGGTTGTGTCGGCCGTGATGAGCCTGGTGGCCGGCAGGCTCGTCGGTAGGTTCGGGGCCAACCAGGTGTTCTCCGTCGGCGGCATGGGACTCGCGGTCGCGGTCCTGCTCTGGTCGGTTCAGCGATCGACGGTGGGTATCGTCGCCGGGTTCGTTCTGATGAGCGCCTTTATGATGCTGGCGATGGTCTCGAGCGATACCTTCAGAGTTTCTGTCATCGAGGAATCGGTACGAGGAAGCGCGCTCGGGGCCATCGGGATGCTCACCGGGTTCGCCACGGCTCTGGCCATGCCGGTCGCCGGCTACCTGAAGCAGATCTCGCCCATGGCCCCCTTCTGGATCTCGCTGGCCGCGGCCGCCGGCCTCGTGGTTTCGGTCGTCGCTCTCACCCGGCACGACACGCGCACAGGGTTCCAGAGCGAGGCCGCCTCCGGCTAGAACCGGAGGGGGGGCTCTGCCGGGCCAGAAGTCGGGCCGTCAAGGAGATAATCGCCCGAGGGCGAGCGCAGCACAGAGCGGAACGCAGTCAACTCCGCCACGCGGAACTCAATGCCCTGCTCAACGGAGGAGAGAGACTGTATGGGACGCGCGCTGACGCACACCTGACAAGCGCACCCGCGATAACATCTTGAGCGAAGCCAGGTTGCCTGGTCCCGTCTCAGCCCCCGGTCGGGTGACCACGGACGATGATGCTTTCCCGCTCCGCCCCGACCGATATCAGGGTGATCGGCCGCCCGACCAGCTCCTCCAGGCGGCGGACGTAGGCCTGGGCCGCCGGGGGTAGGTCGGCGAACTCACGAACCCCGCTGATATCCTCGGACCAGCCGGGCATCTCCTCGTAAACCGCGGTGGCCGCCTCGAGGGCCGGGTTGAGCGGATAGCGGTCGACGACCCGGTCCCCGACCCGGTAGCCCACACAGATCTTTAGGACGGGCTCACCGGAAAGGACATCCAGCTTGGTCAGGGCGATTTCGGTCGCGGCCTGAACGGCACAGCCATAGCGGGAACCGACGGCGTCGAACCAGCCGACGCGGCGGGGCCGCCCGGTGGCCGCTCCGTACTCCCCGCCCCGTTCCCGCAGGCGGTCGCCCGCCTCCCCGCGAAGCTCGGTCACGAAGGGCCCCTCGCCGATGACCGTCGAGTAGGCCTTCATCACCCCGATGACCGAGTCAATCGGGGTCTCGAACAGGCCGCCGCCGACCCGGGCGAATGAAGCCAGGCAGGAAGAGGAGGTGACGAACGGGTACATCCCGTAGTGGAGATCCCGCAAAGCCCCCAGCTGACCCTCGAAGAGGACGGTCCGGCCGGCCCGGACCGCGGCCTGAACCACCTCAGCCGTGTCGCAGATCCAGTCCCGAATCCGCGCTCCGTGCCGCATGGTCCACTCGAAGACCGTCTCAGCGTCGATCGGCGGGCGTCCGTAGATCCGGGACAGGACAAGGCTCTCCCACTCAACGACCTCGTTCAGGTGCCGGCGCAGGTAATCGGGGTAGAGTACCTCTCCGACCAGGACGCCTTTCTTGAGATAGCGGTCGCCGTAGACTGGAGCGATCCCGCGCTTGGTGGACCCATGCTGTCGAGACTCCAGGCGCTCTTCCTCAAGGGCGTCGAGCTCCCGGTGGAAGGGAAAAAGGATCACCGCCCGGTCGGAGATCTTGAGCTCGCGCACCGTGACGCCCCCGGCGGCGAGATCGTCGATCTCCCGGCCCAGCGCTTCGAGATCTATGGCCATCCCGGTCCCGAGAACGTTGGTAACGTGGGGACGGAAGATCCCGGAGGGCAGAAGGTGCAGTCTGAAGGTGCCAAACTCGTTGAGCACCGTATGTCCGGCGTTGTTGCCGCCCTGGTAGCGAACAACCATATCGGCGGAAGCGGCCAGGTAGTCGACAATGCGGCCCTTCCCCTCATCTCCCCAGTTGACGCCGACGGCGGCCTTAACGGGCATGGCTACCGCTCCCTCCATCTACCTCTCCGCCTATTCGCGGGGTATCAGCCCCATCCTGCTCCTGAAGTATCCCCCTCCGGCCGGCCGGACCACAACGAAGCAAGAGGCTGCCCCGTGCTGACCGGCCCGGTCTCCATCCTTCTCAGGGGCAGGTCTCCAGTGCCGTCGGAGCCTTCTCGACCGCCATCACGTACTCGACTTCCCCGGAGTCGGACGTAACGGTTCTGATATGCCTGAACCCGCACTTCTCGTAGCACCGGATGGCTCGCTTGTTTTCCGGTGACGGGCCCAGAAGGCAGCGTCCGGCGTCAGGCCGGGTGAAGATGAGTCGGTCCAGCGCGGCTCTTACGACCTGCGTCCCGATGCCTCGTCCGATGCAGTCGTCACGACCGATGAACAGGTCAAGGCAGTAGTCATGCGGCTCCGCGCAAAGCAGGGAGTAGTAGTCAGGGTAGTCGGCAATCCGGAAGTACTGGAGGTAGCCGATGGGCCGACCCCCGTACTCGATGATGAAGCAGTGCGTGCCCGTGCGCGGCTTCTCAACCAGATACTTCCGGCGGAGCTCTTCTTCGGTTCTGAGCCGCCCCCCGTACCAGCGGAACGCCTCTCCGCTGTTCAGCCACCTCTCCATGAGAGGGATGTGCGACTCCTCCAGCAGCACAAAAGCAACCGTCATGCCCGCTTCACCACGGTCCGTCAGTTCTGTCGCGGTCAACGAGCGACCCTCCGTTCCTTCAGCGCCGGGCGACTTCGCCATCGTCGGCCGGAATCCCGGTTGGGCCGAACCGGTAAAGGAGCAGCCCGGTGAAGCCGCTTATGCCCGCCACCGTCCAGAGCAGGATCGTCGGCCCCACCGTCCCCCACAGCCACGCCCCCAGGATCGGAGCCGGCAGGGCGATGATCATCCCGACGAGCCGGAGCATGCCGACGAACGTCCCCCGGTGCCTCGACGGGCAAAGGTCGGCGTTCCAGGCGTCCACCGACGGGAAGAGCCCACCGTGGATCAGTCCGTCCAGGACGAACATCACCATGAACGCTCGGTAGCCCCCGGCAAGGGTCAGCACGAAAACCCACAGCCCCGACAGAATCCATGCCGCCGAGACGGCCACGCGGCGACCGATCCGGTCGGCCAGGCGACCGCCCACAAGGTTCGAGGGTATGGCCACGGCCCCGGAGATGGCGAAGAGGATCCCGAGGGCTGCCGGGGTGACAAGGGCCGCCTCGTTCATGTAGACCGAGAAGTACGACTCGATCAACTTGCCGGATATGGACGGTATGTTGATGAGGATGATGAAGACGACGATACCCGGAGTCCGGCGGGCCCAGGCTAGGAAGACGCCGAGATTCGCCCAGAAGTCGCCGAGGAGGCCGCGGCGGCCGGCCTGGCCACGGCCCGCCGCGGACACCGTCTGGCGACCGCCTTCGGGCACCCAATCCGGGCTCTCCCGAGGATCCTTTATGAGATACCTGAGGTAACTCGCCGTAAAAGCCAGGGCCGCTCCGGCCACCAGGAACCAGCGGTAGCCGATGTGCTCGAAAAAGAAGCCACCGAGCAGCGGTCCGACAATACCGCATACGCTGAAGGCCATGGCCTGATAGCCGAAGAAGGCCGCCCGCCTGTCCCTCGGGGCGATGTCGCTGGTCATGGAGAAGAAGATAGGGGCCGCAATGGACATGCTCAGCATGTTGACGCAGAGCCCGGGTATGAGCCAGGGCCACGACGGCGCCGCGGCGTGGAGAACGGAAGCCACCCCGACCAGAATCGGTGTCAGGCAGAAGAGAAGCCTCCGGTTGAACCTGTCCACCAGCCAGCCGCCCACCAGCACCAGCATGGCCAGGACCGCGGTCTGGGACCCCGGTCCCGGGCCCCTGGCCTTCCCCGCAGGGCGCCCAGGGCAACCAGGGCGATCACCACTCCTAACCCGGCCGCGGTGGCCAGCCCGAGAGCGGCGGCCGCTTCGCGCCCGCCCATAAGGAAAACGATCATCCAGGCCGCCAGGGCCAGAAACCCAGCGCTCCCCAGGCGGGCGGCCGCCCGCCGGTCCCCGTCTCCACCCACCCCAGGGAGACAAAGAGAGCCAGGAAGAGAGCGGATAGCCCCACCTCGCCGACCCCCGCGGCGGGGCTCGCCCGGCCGGCCGTGAGAACCGTGCGGACCAGGGCGGCCCCGTGGGTCAGCGGGTTGACCCCGGAGACGGCCTGCAGCCAGCCCGGCATGCGGCCGACCGGGTAGTAGATGGACGACGTGAGAATGAGGGGTGTGTTCAGGAGGTTGATGACTACGTTGAAGGTCTCCTGGTTCTCGATGCGGCAGCAAAGCCCGAGGTAGAAGAGGGCCACACCCGCCGCGGTCAGGGCGGTCAGACCGACCGCCGCCGCCCACCGCCAGTCCGGCGCGGGCACAGCCTCCGGGATGATCAGCCTGGCGAGGACGAGGGCCAGGGCGGCCTGGACCACGGCGCTCGCCACACCCCCGAGCGCACGGGCGCCCAGAAGCGCTCCGCGGTGTACCGGGAGGCCGAAGTGGACCTCGAGCTCGCCCGTCTTCCGGTCTATCCACAGCGGGAAACCGGCGGCCTGGCCGGCGAAGAAGGCGTTCATCACCAGGAGCCCGGGAACGAGATACGCCGCGTAGCTGACCTCGGCCCCGCGCCAGGTCACCCCGCCGACGGCCCGGGTCATGACCGGAGCGAAAAGAACGAGGGTCCAGAGAGGCCCGGCGACCCACTGGAGAGCCAGGCGCCAGGACTTCAGCCGGACCTGCCACTCAAGGTAGAGAGCTGCCAGGAGATCCCGGCCCGCCCCCAGCCCCGCCGATGACACGGAAGTAAGCCTCCTCCAGCGACAGAGCCCCGAGGCTGGCGGCGAGTTCGCCCGGCCGGCCCGAGGCGGCGAGCCGCCCCCCGCTCATGATGCCCACCACGTCGGCGACGGCCTCGGCCTCCTCGAAGGAGTGAGTGGTCAGGAAGACCAGGCACCCCTCCCGGCCCAGAGAGCGGACTTCCTCCCAGAGCTCTCTCCGGGCCCCGGGGTCGAGACCCGCGGTGGGTTCGTCGAGGAAAAGGACAGGAACACGCCGGGCGAGGACCCTGGCGAGCTCGGCCCGCCGCCTGAGGCCGCCCGAGACCTCGTGGGGCTTCTTCCGCCTGTGCTCCCGGAGACCGAAGCGCTCCAGCGCTTCCTCCGTGCGCCTCCGGGCCTCGCGGGGCGAGAGCCCGGCCAGGACGAGATAGGTCGTGATGTTCCCGACAAGGTCGAGGTGGTAGGACATGACGGCTCCCTGGGGCACGGCGGCGACGACGCGCCGCACCCGCTCGGCCTCCCGGACGACGTCAAAGCCCATCACCCGGGCCTCTCCCCCGCTCGGGCGCAGGACGGTCGTCAGCATCCGCACGGTGGTCGTCTTGCCCGACCCGTTGGGACCGAGGAAGGCGAAGACGACTCCACCGGGAAGGCTGAGGTCGAGGTCGATCACTGCCGGACGGCCTCGGAAAGCCTTACTCAGGCCGCGGGTCTCGAGCAAGGCCCGACCCCTACCTCTCCCGGCAGATAAGGGCCAGGGCCACGAACAGGCCCAGCCCGCTCTCCGTCACCCGGTACGAGCCCCGCGAGTCGGAGCTGACGAGACCGGCCCTGACGAGTTCCTTGAGGTGGTGGTAGAACTGCCCCCCGACGAGCCCGGTGACCTCGGAGAGGGCCTGGGCCGTGAGTTCTCCTCGCCGGGCCAGGGCGTTAAGGATGGCCACCCGCTGCGGGGAGGCGAAGGGGGCCACGAAAGCGGCGAACTCGGGGCCGGCGATGTCCTCCGCGATGGGGTCTATCCGGGCCAGCCGGGTCGAGGCGCTTCTTACTCGCCCGCCTCGCTTCACGAGAACCGCGTTCAGCCCGGCCAGCACCTCGTCGACGTCACCGACGTGAGCGGCCAGGTTGTCCGTCAGGTCACGGGCGAAGCGCGGCGCCGCCTCCGCCCGCGGCGCGGTTCCGGACAGAGGCGGTGTCTTGCGTCCTGAGTCCTCCTGGCCATCGCCTGCGGGCCCACCGGGCTCCGGCCCGGACCTCAGGGCCGCCACGGCGCGCTCGAGGGCCGCGAGCCTCTCTTCCAGCCCCGTGAGACGTTCCTCCCCCGGTGGCCGCCGCCCCGTTCCCTTGTGGTCGTCAGCGTCCACCTCGCTACCCTCCCTCCACCGTTCATACGGCTCCCTTGGTCCTACATAGCTCTGTGCTTCTGTATTCCTGTGCTTCCACCCTACCCGATCCGCGAGACTGTGTCAAGGCCGATGCGTGAATACGGGAAGTAGAGAGGGAGTGAGCCGGGCCCTGGTAGGAAGGGGGCCGGTCAGAGTGGAAACCCCACCCAGAAGAAGACGGGAAGGCTGGAAGACCCGGGCCGGCGCGCCGCAACCCGGGTCGGGGCAGGGGGGAGGAGCAGCCCTGGAACCGGGAGCCCGCACACGCCGCACGCGCCCCGACCTCCGGGTGAGGGCGGAGGTAACCGCCTTCCTCGCCGTCCTTCTCGCCCCCATCCTGATCGGCTGGGCCATCGCCGCAGCGGCGACGCAGGACGCCCAGGTTCGATCCCTCGCCCTCGAGGTCAGGGGGGGTGACAGGGTGACCGTCTCCGGCGGACCCATTCAGGGCCCGCTCTTTGCCGCCGGGACCACCGTCCTCATTGAGTCCGACGTCGACGGGGACGTCTTCGCCGTCGGGGGACTGGTGGTCATCAGCGGCCGGGTCACGGGCGACGTGCTCGTCGCCGGCCGGGTGGTCGGCGTGACGGGCCGGATAGAGGGCGATATCCGCTGCCTGGCCGCGGAGCTTGACGTCGATGCCGAAGTCGAGAGGACCCTGACCGCAGTGGCCAACTGGGTCCTCGTCTCTCCGGTCGCCCGTGTGGGCCGCGACGTCGTTGTCTGGGCCCGCGAGGTCCGCATTCAGGGAGACGTGGACCGACATGTCGTGGGCTCGGCCGGCTTTATCAGCCTGAGCGGGAACACCGGGGGTAACGTCCTGGTCGATGCCGGCTCCCTTGAAGTCAGGGAGTCGGCCCGGATCGGAGGCGAACTGACCTACACGTCCGCGGCCGAAGCCGCCGTCGCCCCCGGGGCGGAGATAGACGGAGGACTAGCCTGGCGGGTGAAGGCGCCCGAGAGTGATGGGCCGCGGGGCGCGAACTGGCTCGCCACACTGGTGACCCTCGTCGCCGGGGCCGCCGTCTGGGGGGTCGTCACCCTCCTCTTCCCCCGCCTCTGGACCGGACTCGACGAGACCGTCCGGCGCTCGTTCTGGCGCAGTATCGGCTGGGGTCTTGTCCTCCTGGTGGCCAACCCGCTTGTCGCTCTGTTCCTCATGGCGACCATCGTCGGCATCCCGCTTTCCCTGGCGCTCCTTGCGGTCTACATCGCCCTCCTCTGGACGGCCAAGATTATCGCCGGCGACGCCCTCGGCCGAACCCTCGCCCGGCGCCTGGGCTGGGAGGGTCGGGTTAGCCCGTTCCTGCCCTTCCTTCTCGGCTTCGCCGTCGTTCTCGCCCTCACCCGCGTTCCTTACGTAGGCTGGCCCATCCGGCTAATCGTAGTGGCTCTGGGCCTTGGAGCGGCGGGCCTGGCCTTCGCGGGCTCCCGGCAGGCGGCGGGGCCGTCGCGCTAAGAATGAGGACCAGCGGGCACCGCCGCCGGCGAGCCCCGCTGGCGGAGAGCCCGAGCGGGAGCCCGGGCGCGACCGGCGGCCGTGGACTGTCCGGTGGTCCAACCGCCCCCCGTCCTCAGGTTCGATGCTCCCGCCGGGAGGAGACGGTAGACTGGTCGCGGGTCGCCCGCAGCCGGCGCGGCCCTGGAAGGAGGCCCCAGACCTGAGTCACGCTGTCGATGCGGTTCCGGTCCTGGAGATTCAGGGACTGACCAAGCTCTTCAGGAGACGCCGGAAACCCCCTGTCACCGCGGTCGACAACCTCAACCTGAGGCTCGAAGCCGGAGAGGTCGTCGGCCTCCTCGGGCCCAACGGGGCCGGGAAGACCACTATCATCAAGTGCGTCCTCGGCCTCGTCCGCCCGACCTCCGGGGTCATCCGGGTCGCGGGCCATGACGTCCGCACCGAGCACTCCCGGGCCATCGAGCACGCCTCGGCCGTCCTCGAGGGCGCCCGGAACACCTACTGGCGCATGACCCCCCGGGAGAACGTCAGGTTCTTCGCCGGGCTTCATGGCCTCGACTGGCGGACCCACCGGGAGCACTTCGAGAACCTGCTCGAACGGTTCGGCCTCAGCGAGCGCGCTGACGAGCTGCTCCTCAACCTGTCGACAGGCATGAAGCAGAAGGTCGCCGTCGTCTGCGCCCTGGCCAAGCAGACGCAACTGGTCTTCCTCGACGAGCCCACTCTGGGCCTCGACATCGAAACTTCCCTCGAGCTCCGGAGCATCTTGCGCGAGATGGCCCGCGAGACGCGCCGGACCATCGTCGTCTCCAGCCACGACATGGACGTCATCCAGGACGTCTGCCGGAGGGTCATCATCCTCAAGCAGGGGCGAGTCGTGGCCGACGACACGGTGGAGAGCCTCCTGGATCTCTTCCGGACCCGCTCCTACCGCATCGTCCTCTCCGACGGCCTGGGCGGCGAGGTCCTGCAGGAACTGGAGAAGGTGACGGCCGGTCTCAGCGTCGCCCGAAAAAGCCGGCAGACCGAGCTGGAGTTCAGCCTACCCTCGGCCGAGGGGCTCTACAAGGTTATCGACCTCGTCCGGGAGGGCGGAGCGGTCATCGAGACCATAACCCAGCGGGAGCCTGACCTCGAAGAGGCTTTCCTGAGGGTCATCCGGGATGGTGGTCTCAAGTGAAGCGTTGGATGGTCTTCGTCGCCGTCTTCAAGAAGACCCTCATTGAGATGAGGCGCTACCTTTTCAACATGGTCTCCGGCCTCGTCACGATGTACCTTATCTTCCTACTCCTCTTCTTCGGGGCCAAGGCCGTCGGGGGAAGCGCCTTTCAGACGGGCGGGCACCTGGAGGGGCTCATCGTGGGCTACACGATCTGGATTCTCTCCCTCCTCGCCTACCAGGATCTCGCCTGGCAGATAGCCAGCGACGCCGAAATAGGGACCCTGGAGCAGCTCTACCTCTCCCCGGCCGGCTTCGGTTGGGTCAACGCCTCCCACATGGCCGCCCGCTTCGTGGTGAACATGGTCATCATCTCCCTCATCCTGTTCGTCATGATGCTCACCACCGGGCGCTGGCTCCACCTCGACCTTATCAGCCTCGTCCCGCTTCTCGTCCTCACGGTCATCCCGTGCTACGGGCTCGGCTTTCTGATGGGCGGCCTCGCCCTCGTTTTCAAGCGCATCCAGTCCTCCTTCCAGATTCTCCAGTTCGTCTTCGTGGCCCTCATCGCCGCGCCCATGAGTCAGTTCCCCTGGATCAAGTACCTCCCGCTGGCGATGGGCAACAGCCTCCTCCGGGAGGTCATGGTCGAGGGGGCGCGTCTCTGGCAGATGTCCGCGTCCGACCTCGGCCTGGCCACCGCCGTCGGGGTGGGCTATCTGGCCCTCGGCTACGGCGGCTTCGCCTACCTCCTCAACGTAGCCCGGGATAGAGGGCTCATGGGACACTACTGAGCCTTACGCCTGGCGGCCCCTGGTCCGCCTTACCGTCGAATACCCGGTCACCTCCTGGGGGAGGGGAGCCGCCTCGCGGGGCGGCCCCCCTCCGTCCCCGGCTTCCAGGGGACACAGAGCAGTCCCGGCGTCTCCCGGGAGGCAAACCGGGGCTACGCCGGAGGAAGGCCCGCCCCCGGCGCCCTTGCCTTTCCTTCTTCTGTCGTCACCGGAAGACCGGCCGCCTGGCCCCCGCGGAGCAGGCCCCAGGCGAAGCTGGCCGTCATAAGGAAGAGAACGGGAGCGAGGATGGCGAAGATGACGGCGGCCGGGAGGATCGGCGCGCCGACCTTGAGGAAAGCCAGGGCGATCCCTCCGATGCCGATGAGGGTGCCCCCCACCGTCACGAGGGCGAAGACAGCCGGGCGCCGGCCGCCGCGCCAGGCCGCGAGAGGTAGGAAGAAGATGACGAGACCGGCAACGCTGTGAACCGCGGCCAGCACGACCGTGGCCAGACCGGCCGGTCCCACGAAGCGCGTCACGGCAATGGCCGCCAGGCCGACCGCGGCGAAGAGGAGATAGGCCTTCTCACGATCCGGGTGGAGCTCACCAACCAGGCCGAGGGACAGGGCCAGCGGAATGAGAGCCGCGGCGATGACCACGAGCGGGTTGGCCAGCGAACCGTAGCCGAAGGCGATGAGGAGGAGACCGGCCACCAGGATGACGGCGAAGCTCGTGGCGTAGTAGAGCGGGAAGGCGGGAGCGGCCTCTCCGGCGGTCTTGCGCCGCGTCCCAAGGAAATGGATGACCATGTAGAGGGCCACGACCCCCGCGGCCGCGAGGAGAAGTCGATCCAGTAGAGTCACGTTATCACCTCCTTACCGTCCGCCATCCGGAGAGGCGGGAGTCCGGACGCAGCGGAACCCGACGCTCGGGCTGGCGTAGGTCGGCAGGGCCGAGAAGCGGGTCCAGACCCTGAGGTCATAGCCGTAGTCGCCCTTGCTCCCTCCCCGGACGTAGCGGAGATGGGTTCCGGCGTAGACGTTCCCCGTCCACTCGCCCACGTTCCCGGCGGCGTCGTAGAGGCCGTAGGGGCTGCGGGAATCGGCCGTCTCGAACCCCCCGTAGCGCCGGCCGTTGTAGAAGCCCACCGGCGTCGTGTCCCCGATCCGACCCTTCCTCTCGAAGGGGTCGCGGCTCTTGTAGTAGTTGGCGTAGCCCGGTCCGATGCCGTCGCCCCAGGGATAGGGGCGACCGTCGGTGCCCCGGGCAGCCTTTTCCCATTCGAGCTCCGTGGGGAGCCGCCAGCCGCGGAAGTCGCAGAAGGCCTTGGCCCCGAACCAGGTCACCATCGTCACCGGGTGCCGCTCGTAGCCGGGCCTGACCGAGAAAGACTCCCCGTCGAAGAGGATGCGGGAGACGGGCTCGCCGAGGGGCATGACAAGCCACCATCCGGCGTCGACCCGCTTCTCGTGTTTGTAGCCGTGGAACTCGTCACCCGGGTACCAGACCTCGACCCGGTCGCCCGTGAACCCGCCCGTGAAGTCCACGGCGCCCTCCTCCGGACCCGCCGGCCGGGTCGCCGGCGGCCCACTGACCCGCACGTAGCCGGCGGCCAGGGCCTCGTTCAGGAAGGCGGCGTACTCCGCGTTCGTGACCGGCGTGACCATGATCTCGAAGTCGGCCTCGACCGCCGTCGGCTCGAGGAACTGGCCGGACAGGAACCCGCCGGCGGGCACGAGGGTCCAGGTCCCCGGAGAGACGCCCGTATCGAAGACGGGCGGCCAGTCGCCGTCCACCGCCGGTGCGGCGCACCCGCCCGCTCCGACGGCCCCCGCCAGGACCGCGATCGCCAGCACCAGCGTCGCGACGGTCACGTCGGCGCCCTTGCGCCTGCGGGTCCGGGCCGGTCCGCCCGGGTCGGGGGGCGTGTCCTCGTCCTCGAGCCCGGCCTCGGCGAGTTCGGCCCGCCAGCGCCCTTCGGCCTTGAAGAGATCGACGAGCCGACAGACCAGGAAGGACGCCAGAACTGCCAGGAAGAGGATGAGACCTACGTCGGTGAGGATCATGGTCAGGTCGACCACCGGCTGCTGGGCGTACTCGCTCACGAAGAGACGCTTCATCCCGAAGACCGTGACCGCCGCGAAGGCAAGGTCGGAGCCGAGGATGATGAGCCATCCGAACCACTTGCGGGCCCGGCCGGCCAGGCCCAACTGGTCGGCGACATAAAACAGGATGATGCTCGCCGTGAGGACCGAGAGGATGTGCCAGTGGCCCGTGAGCGTGATCCGCTCCTCCCGGGAAAACCAGACCCGCATGGTCTCGTTCAGGGTCACGGCCATGAAAATACCCACGCCGCTCACGGTGAAGTTCATGAAGACCATCTGCCAGGTGACCCCGAACTTGAGGGGGTCGTGAAGGAGGGCGGCGAGCTTCCGCCCGAACCCCGCCCGGGTCAGGCCCTGTTCGGCCAGCCGCTCCCGGATTATCTTCGGCCACCCGTGGAAGATGAGGAAAAGGGCGGCCAGCATGGCCGGGGTCGCCCCGACGTAGATGATGGTGTGGGCGACGGGTTGGAGCGGGGTGACCACGCCCCAGACCCCCAGGGTGAGAAGCACGGTCCCGAAAATCATGAGGGGCATGGCCAGCTTGTGCCAGAGCCCCTTGAAGTCGTACCAGCGGCCGATGACGAGGGTGGTGCCCACCGCGACCAGGGCGACCATGATGTGGAGGTGCCCGATGACCGCGTACTGGAGGACGGACTTGTGGGTCTCCCGGATGATGTTCTCGGCGAGGAAGGTCTGAAAGCCGTTGCCGTAGTACGCCCCGGCCGCCGCGCCGAAAAGGGCCGAGCCCAGCGCGGCCAGGGTCATGGTGAAAAACGCCGTCCTCTCGAGGTCGACCCCACTCCGGGTGTGGGCGTAGGCCGGGTCGCGGACGCGGTACTCCCGGCTCCAGGGCCAGAGGGCGGAGGCCAGAAGACAGCCCCCGTAAAACATCAGGGCCAGGCCGAAGAGGAACACCGCGTGGAGGAGCCAGCTCCGGCCGAAGTAAGCGAAGCCGAGTCCGCCGAACATGACCAGGAGGTAGGCGGCGGTGACGGTGGTGTTGATGACCGACCGCTGGCGCGGCTTCATCCTGACCACGTCGGTGATAAGGTAGACCAGGATGGCCATCACCGGCATGGCCAGCGCGTGGTAGAGGATGATGATGCGGCCCTCCCGTTCGGCCTCGATAAGACGCATCCCCAGGACCCGGACGACGACGTCCTTGATGCCCCACTCGATGGCCGGCCCGGAGAGCATCCCCCAGACAGCCGTGACCAGGGACGTCAGGCCCACGGCCAGGAGGACAAGCCCCTTGGTCGAGCGGAAGAGGTATTCAAGGCGGGCGCCGAGGCCCGCGACGGCTGACAAGGTTGTCACCCCTCCCTTTCCGCATCCTGCCGGACGCTCCGCCGCCGGAAGGCGCCGCTCCGGCAGGCCTTCGACCGGCTGGCGGGTGGTCCGGCGGATTCTACGACACGCCCCACAACCACATGTTAGCGCCAGGCTCCGGCCAGGGCATTGACCTACGTCAATGCGCCGGTCGGCCGGGGTTTGGCCCGCGTCGATGGCACCGGTCGGCGGGGTCGCGGGCCGGGCCGGACTGCCGCCGGAGGGCGTCGAGATCTAGGATGGTGATAGCCTGTCCTCTCGTCTCGAGAAGGCCGGCTTCCTTAAAGCTGGTCAGGGCGCGGACGGCCGTCTCCTTGGTCACCCCGAGCATATCGGCCAGCTGCTGGCGGGCAAGGTGGATGGTAATCCTCCCACCGGGGGCCGGGGCGTGGGCGTCGCCGAGGCGGACGAGGGCGTCCACGAGTCGCTCCCGCACCGTGGTCGTCGATAAGGCGTGGAGCCGGCGGTAGGAGTCCGAGAGGTGGCGGGCCATGAGACCCAGGAAGACGCGGGCGAGCTCCGGGCAGTCCGCGAAGAGGCGCCCCATCGACCCCGTGGGAAAGTGGCAGACCTCCGTGCCGTCCGCGAGGACCTGGGCCGAATAGCAGGCGCCGTGTTCGTCGCCCAGAGCGTCGCCGGCGCAGCCGCCGATGAGGTCCCCGGGCCCGGCGAAACGGACGGTGTGCTCCCGCCCCTCGGTGTCGGTCAGGTAGACCCGGGCCTGGCCCTGCCGGAGGATGTGCCAGCCGTCGATGGGCTCGCCCTGGACCACGATGAGGGCCCCCCGCGGGTAGGTTATGAGGCGGCTGTAGGTCTCGACGGCCCGGCGGTACCGCGGGACAAGGGGGAACCCGGCCCCCGCGCCAGCCAGGGGGCAGGAAGCGCACTTCTGGGCGCAGGCACCGTGCAAGGCTGCTCCCTCCCGGAGTGACCGTTCAGGCTCGTTTCTCCCACCCGCCGGAGGCCCGGCAGGCGGCCCGTGCTGGCTCTCTTCTTCTTCCGTCCGTTGCGGCGGGCCTCCTTCCCGCGGGCCGGCCCCGGCAGCCTCCTTCCCGGCGGCCCCGCGGCCGGCCCCGGCAGCCTCCTTCCCGGCGGCCCCGCGGGCCGGCCTTCGGCCGCGAGGCAGGATGGACCGGGCCGGTGATGAAGTCTTCGGCGGCCAAGGAGATTACCGCAGCCGGGAGGGTGATGACCCTGAAGACACCATCCGGGCTGGGGTTCCGCTGGTGGCCGTGCTCCGGGGCCTACGACCTCCTCTGGGGCGAGACCTACCTCCTCCAGGGCGTCCGGCCCGAGGTCCTTCTCGAGAGCGGGACAGCCCTGGGGGTGGGGCGCACGGGCGACCTGGAGGTCCGCGTCGAGCTCGAGACGGTGGCCCCCGGCGGGGCCGGGCCTCCCGGCGTCCTCGTTTCCCTCGCCCTCACCAACCACGGGCGCCGCGCCGTCCGGGTCGCCTCGTTCCGCCTCCTCGCCGCCGCCAGGCCCGGCGGGCGGAGCCTCTTCCGGACCGGGTGGCAGTCCTGGAGCCACGCCGGCCGCCTTCCCCTCGGCTCGCCCGACCCCGACGCCGCCGGCCAGTGGAGCGGCCCCCGCCACGGCCAACCCTCCGGCGGCCCGACCGTGGCCAGCGACTGGCTGGCCGTGCTCGACGGCCACCCCTGGCTCGCCCTCGGTTTCATCACCGGGAGCGAGCAGTTCGGCCGCATCGAGATAGCCCCGGCCGGGGCCGGTCCTGACCCTGGCGCGAGCGACGGCGGGCCGCCCCTGGTGCGCCTTGAGGCTCACTCCCTCGCCGACGGCCGCCCGCTCGAGCCGGGCGGGACCCTCTTCTCGGAAACCCTGGCCGTCCTGGCCGGCGAAGGGAGTCCCTGGCCGGCCCTCGAGGCCCTCGCGGCCGAGACGGGGCGCCGCGCCGGGGACCTCGGCCCCGCCGGCGGGAGTCCCCCGCGCCCCGTGGCCGGCGACAGCCCCGAGGGCCCGGACCCGCGCCCGCTGGACCCGCGCCCGCCCGACCCGCGCCCGCCGGACCCGCGCC
>DYFB01000096.1 GCA_020725405.1 Symbiobacterium sp.
CCCCGCGAAGGCTCCCGGCAGGACGGGTGCGGCTGCGGCTGCCTCCGGCCCCGCGGCGGGGAGACCCCGCTCCCGGAGGAGCCCGGCCAGCCGATCCCTGTCCCCCGTCCCGAGAACGACGTCGGCCCCGGCCGCGGCGGCGGCCTCCGCCCGGCGGAGCTCGGGGTAGCAGCCGACGAGCGCCACGATAGCCCCGGGGTGCTCCCGCCGGAGGCGCCGGGTGAGCTGGCGGGACTTGCCCTCCGCCCGGGCCGTGACGGCGCAGGAGTTGACAACGCAGAGATTGACCCCGTCGCGGCGGGCAGCCGCGGAAGGATCGCCGGTGCCCCCGCCGGCACCGCCGGCGTCCCCGCCAGTGTCGCCGGTATCCCCGCGAGCGTCGCCGGTATCCCCGGAAGCGTCGCCGGTATCCCCGGAAGCGTCGCCGGCCGAGACCTCCCAGCCGGCCCGCCGGAGATCCTCCATCATCCCGGCCGTGTCGTAGAGGTTGGCCTTGCAGCCGAGGGTGTAGAACACCGCCCGGGGACGGCGGCGGGCCGCCCGCAGGCGGACGGGCCGGCAGTGAGCCGCCTGGCGGCGGATCGGCCGGCGGCGGGCCGCCCGGCGCTCGGCCGAGCCCGACCGGGCCCCGGCTCTTCCACCGACGGGCTTCCGGAAGACAAAGGCCGTCCATCCCTCGCCCTCGCGCCGGCCGGTCTCCTCGAGGCCGGCCCCGCGGGCGGCGGCGGCGATTCTCTCGGCGCCTTCCCCGGTGGAGATGCCGGCCGAGACGAAGAGCCCTCCCGGCGGAAGCAGGCGGGCCAGCGGCCGGACGAGGGCGGCCGCGAGGTCGGTCGTCAGGTTGGCCAGGACGAGACGAGGCCGGCGGGGCGGCCGGGGACGGCCGGCGACGACGGCCAGGGCGTCGGCCTCGACCACCTCCACCCGATCCTCGACCCCGTTGCGCCGGGCGTTCTCCCGGGCGGCCTCGACGGCGACGGGGTCGGAGTCCACGGCCGTGACTCGACCCACCCCGAGCTTCGCCGCGGCGATGGCCAGAATGCCGCTCCCGGTCCCGAGGTCCAGGGCCCGGACGGGAAGAGCTGGAGCTGGATGAGCAGAATCCGGCTGCGGCGCGGGAGGCCCCCCGCTCCCGGAGGCGAGCTCCTCGACGGCGACCTCCAGGAGCTCGAGGGCGGCGCGGGTCGTCGCGTGGGTCCCGGTCCCGAAGGCCTGGGCCGGGTCGATGACCACCGGCACGACGCCGGGGTCCGGACGGTCCGGAGGAGCCCACGGGGGGTGAACGAGGAGCCGCCGCCCGACGCGGGCCGGGCGAAAATAGGCCTTCCACTGGTCGAGCCATTCGGAGTCCTCGACGGGGCGGGCCGAGAGCCGGACCGGGCCGGGATCAAGCCCCCAGGCGGGGAGTTTGTCGAGGAAGGCTCGGAGCTCAAGAAGGCGCGGGTCCTCGCGGCCGGGTCCGGCTGGCTCTACGGGAGGGAAGTAGCTGACGAGGATCTGGAAGTCCCCGCCGCCCGGCTCAAGACTGACGCCCTGCACTCCCAGCTCGAAAAGCTTGCCGGCGACCGCCTCGACGGCCTCCGCCCGGACGGCCGCCCGCACCTCAACCCACCGCACGCGCCGCTTCCGCCCTCCCTGAACCCGGAACCCCGTCGGACCGGACCGGGCCCTCTCTCTTCCGGCCTTATGTTTACCCCGAGGGCCCGGGAGTCCTGGTTATGTCTTTCGCCCGCTTCGCTCCCGTATCCACGGGACCGCGTAGCGGGCGTAGAGGTAGGCGAGGCCTAGGGCGAGGAGGAAGAGCGGTCCGACCAGGACCGGCGAGGGCGGGAAGATGACGGCCACGGCCAGCAACCCAAAGACCACGGCCGTGACGAGCGGGGCGGCGAGGCCACCCGGGGCACGGTAGGGGCGTTCCGCCTCCGGGCGGGTCTTTCTGAGCTTCATCACGACCAGAGCCACGAGGCAGTAGATGACGCACTCGATGATGGCGGCCATGA
>DYFB01000097.1 GCA_020725405.1 Symbiobacterium sp.
GCGGGAAAACCGCACGTCCGGTTCGATGAGCGGGTCCGAGAAACCGGGTCATGGACGGGCTAGTGAGGCACTCCCAGAGGAAACGGGGAGCCAACGGATAGGCCCGGCCTACCGCCACGGCGCTCGGGTTCGACTCTACCTCGGGTCCGCACGCCCTGGCCCTGGCCTGCCGCGGGGGGGGGCCGGACCGGGGGCTCCTCGTCCACGGGTTCGACCGTCCCCCGGTCCTGATGAACTCCTATAATCCGCCCTACTACGTGGGGCTCTTCGAGCGCTACGGCTTCGAGAAGTTCGAGGATTTCTTCGCCTACTTCTACCGCGGGGAGGCCATGTCCGACCCCCCCTCCCGGCGCGACGCCGAAAGGTCCGGCGGCCTACACTACAAGACCTACCGCATCTGCCAGAAAGCCCTTTAAATGGCCGCTAACGTCCTCAAACGGCAGGTTCCGGGCCACCCGCCGTCGAATGGACGAGACCTCAGGATTTGCCGACCCAGGAAAGGGAAGGCTATCCTGCCGTCGAACTAGAGCTGGTTAGTGCGGCAGCCATGGTTTGGAGGACGACCGGCGGTGAAGGTCCCCAAGAAGCGACTCGGCGAAGCCCTGGTGAGCGCCGGCCTCATCACCCCCGAGCAGCTCGCCCGGGCCATCGAGCTCCAGCGGTCCACGGGTAAGCGTATCGGCGAGGTCATCGTCAGCATGGGCCTCATCGACGAGGAGCGCCTGGCCCGGGTCCTGGCCCAGGAGTTGGGACTCCCCTTTGTGGCCGAGCGGGAGATAGAGGTGAGGCCCGAGGCCGCCGCCCTCTTCAACGAGCAGGCGGCCCGCCGCTACCGGGCGGTGCCCATCGACCGCAAGGGCCAGACCATCATCGTGGCCATGGCCGACCCCCAGAACGTCTTCGCCCTGGACGACGTGGCCTTCATCACCGGCTGTGAGGTCCAGCCGGTGGTCACCACGGAGAAGGGCGTCGACCGCGCCATCTACATGGCCTACCGCCGGGCCAACCCGGCCGACCTGGCCGAATATCATGAGGCCCTGGCCCGCCGGAAGCCCGTCGACCCCGGCCCGCTCCCGGCCGACGGCAGCCCCGCCCAGGTGGCGGCCACCCGGGCTCCGAGGCTCGGGCCGACCGGCCGTCCGGGTCCGGACGGAACGGTCATCCCCATGCCCCAGCCGCCCGCCGGCGGCCCCGCCCTCACCCCCGAGCCGGAGGCTGGCGGGAGATTCGCCGACATCGAGGCCGAGCTCAGCGGGGCGGCCTTCAAGGCCGCCACTGCGGCGGCCAAGGCCCAGGCCCAAGCCCAGCCCGAAGCAGAGGCGGCCGACGACGCGCCCATCATCCGCCTGGTGAACCAGATTATCGACCAGGCCATCGAGCAGGGGGCCACCGACATCCACATCGAGCCCGACGAGACCTTCTTCCGGGTCCGCTACCGTATCGACGGCATGCTCCGGGAGGTCATGAGCCGGCCCCTCGAGCTCCACGCCCCGACGACGTCGAGGATAAAGATAATGGCCTCCATGGACATCTCGGAACGGCGGCTCCCCCAGGACGGGCGCATCCAGATCCGGGACCAGAAGCGCGACGTCGACCTGCGCATCTCGAGCGCCCCGACCATCTTCGGGGAGAAGATAGTCTGCCGCATCCTCGACAAGCGCCGGACGATAACCAAGCTCGAGAACCTCGGCTTCCACCCCGAGGACCTCGCCCGGTTCAAGGAGGCCATCGCCCGGCCCCACGGCATCATCCTCGTCACCGGCCCGACCGGGAGCGGCAAGACGACCACGCTCACGGCCGCCCTGCGGGAGCTCAACGTTCCCGAGAAGAACATCGTGACCATCGAGGATCCGGTGGAGTACCAGATCCAGGGGGTCAACCAGGTCCAGATAAACGAGAGGGCGGGCCTGACCTTCGCCCGCGGCCTCCGGGCCTTCGTCCGGCAGGACCCGGACATCATCATGGTCGGCGAGATACGGGACTCCGAGACGGCGGAGATAGCCGTCCGTTCGGCCCTGACCGGCCATCTCGTCCTCTCGACCCTGCACACCAACGACGCCGTCGGGTCGATATCGCGCCTCCTCGACATGGGCATCGAGCCGTTCCTCATCGCCTCCACCCTCATCGCCGTCGTCGCCCAACGGCTGGCCCGGACCCTCTGCCCCAAGTGCAAGATCCCCATCGAGCTTCCCGAGGGCGACCCGGGGCGGATAAGCCTCAAGATGATGGAGAGCGGTCCGGTGACCGTCTACGAGGCCCCGGGGTGTTCGCACTGCGGGGGCACGGGGTACCGCGGCCGGACGGCCATCTTCGAGCTCTTCAGCGTGACGCCGCGCCTCCGCCAGCTCATCGCGGGCCGGGCTCCGGCCCAGGACCTCAGCAGGGAGGCCCTGCGGTCCGGTATGAGGACCCTGCAGGAGGACGGCGTCTGGAAGGCCCTCCAGGGTTTGACGAGTCTTTCGGAAGTGACGCGGGTCACGTACACCGAGGAGTTGGAAGAGTGAGGACAGAGCTCGATCAGGTGACGGTGCCCCGCAGGCCCGACGGAGCCCCGGACGGGGCCGGGGGCCTGGCCCGGTCGGTCGACCCCGCCCTGGAGGCCAAAGCCGGCCGCACCGAGTACGTGATCAATACCTTCCTCGAGACGGCCACCAACCGGATGGCCTCGGACCTCATCATCACCGCCGAGGCCCCGCCGACGATGCGGGTCGACGAGGAGCTCCACCCGATCATCCCGACCAGGCTCCGGCCGTCCGACTGCGAGGCCCTTCTCTACCAGATGCTCACGGCCGACATGGCCGCCAAGTACGAGCGCTACGGCGAGGTCGACTTCGCCTACAGCGTCTCGGGTCTCGGCCGCTACCGGGTCAACGGCTTCCGCCAGCGCGGGTCGACCGGCATCGTCATCCGTATCATCCCCCCGCGCATCCGGACGATCGGCGAGCTGGGCCTTCCCGACGTGGTCACCTCCCTCGCCCGGCGGCCGAACGGGCTCATCCTCGTCACCGGCCCGACCGGAAGCGGTAAGTCGACCACCCTGGCGGCGATGATCGACCTCATCAACGAGGAGCGCCCCTACCACATCGTGACCCTCGAGGACCCCATCGAGTACCTCCACCGGCACAAGAGGAGCATCGTCAACCAGCGGGAGATAGGCAAGGACACCCGGACCTACGCCACGGGACTGCGGGCCGCCCTGCGGGAAAACCCCGACGTCATCCTCGTCGGCGAGCTCCGCGACCTGGAGACGATAAGCGTCGCCATCACCGCCGCCGAGACCGGCCACCTCGTCATGTCGACTCTCCACACCTGCGACGCGGCCCTGACCATCGACCGGATCATCGACGTCTTTCCCCCGCACCAGCAGGGGCAGATCCGGGTCCAGCTCGCCGGGACCCTCCAGGGAGTCATCGCCCAGCAGCTCGTCATGCGGGCCGACGGCCGCGGGCGGGTGGGGGCCTTCGAGATCCTGGTGGCCACTCCGGCGGTCAGGAACCTCATCCGGGAGGGCAAGACCCACCAGATACCCATCCAACTGGAGACGGGGGCCCGCTACGGGATGCAGACGATGGAAGGAGCCCTCCGGGGGCTCATGAACGACGGCGTCATCACCGAGGACGAGTACCGGCGGAAGATGAGCCACCTCGTGGCCAGCGGGGCCCACGTCCCGACGTCGGCGGCCGGCTTCTTCGGCGAGGCGAACTACGGGGCCTTGGGGACCGGTTCGGGGCCGGCCTACGCGGACACGGCGGCCGGCGGCTCCGGAGGCGCCGGGGACGGGCCCCTGACGGGATCGAGGTCCCGGGTGGGGGGTAACCCCTACGGGCACCCGAACCAGGGCCCTCCGCCGGGCGGGTCGAGGTCTAGGCGCTGAGGCTTGCGCGCTAGGGAGGGCTGAGGGTGGTCCTCTACCACTACCGGGCCAGAACGCCGCAGGGAAGGACGCTCGAGGGTACGGTCGACGCCCCGTCCCAGCGTGAGGCGGCCAACATCCTGCGCGGCCGGGGGCTTCTCGTGACTGTGCTCAGCGAGTCGCGGACAGCCGCCGGCGGGCCGGGGCTGAGGGCGGCCCGGGAGACTCGCCGGCCGGCGGCCCCCGGCCGGGGTCTCGGCCGGACGGACGCGCGCCCGTCGCGGAAGGTCCGGGTCAGCCAGAAGGAGCTCGCTCTCTTCTGCCGCCAGTTCGCGACGATGATCGACGCCGGGGTGACCATCCTGGCCAGCCTCGGCATTCTGAGCCGCCAGCTGGCCTCCAAGAGGATGAGGTCGGCCGTGGCCCAGGTCCGGTGGCTCATCGAGCAGGGTCAGTCCCTGAGCGACGCCTTCCGGAGCCGCCCGGACGTGTTCCCGGCGCTCCTCGTGAACATGGTTGCCGCCGGCGAGGCCAGCGGCACCCTCGAAGAATCCTTCGAGCGCCTGGCCGACCATTTCGAGAAAGAGTACGCCGTAACCCAGAAGGTCCGCACGGCCATGGCCTACCCGACCATCGTCACCATCGTGGCTCTGGGCGTCATCGTCTTCATGGTCGTCTTCGTCCTTCCGAGCTTCATCGGCATCTTCGCCTCCATCGGCGCGGAGCTGCCCTGGCCGACCCGCCTGGTCATGGGGGTCAGCGACTTCATCCGGGCCAACTGGTACCTTCTGGCGGCTCTGCTCGCCTTGGGGGTCATCGCGGTGAAGTTCCTGAGCTCCACTCCGAACGGGGCCTACACCCTCGATTCCCTGGCCCTCCGCCTCCCGCTTTTCGGGGAGCTCATCCTCAAGCGGGCCGTCTCGCGGTTCTCGCGGACCCTGGCCACGCTCCTGCGGAGCGGCGTCCCCCTCCTCGTCTCCCTGTCGGTGACCGAGCGGACGGTCGGGAATCTACCGGTGGCGGCGGCCATCTCCATGGCCAGCGAGGAGATCCGGGCCGGACGGGGCATTGTCGAACCCCTCCGGGCCTCGCGCCTCTTCCCGCAGATGATCATCGAGATGATGGTCGTCGGCGAGGAGACCGGGACCGTGGACCAGATGCTGAGTAAGGTGGCCGACTTCTACGACAAGGAGATAGACGTGACCGTGGAGAGGCTTTCGTCCCTGATCGAGCCGGTGATCATCGTGGTCCTCGGGGCGGTCGTCGGCTTCATCATGCTCTCCCTCATCATGCCGATGTTCGACATCTACAGCCAGCTCAACCTGTAGGGCGGACCGGCGACCGCCCGGGCGCCGGGCGGGCCGGGGCGAAGGGGGTGTAAATACCGACCAAGAGAGAGGAATCATGGCTAAATCCGGAGAAACTGGTTGACAGGGTAAGCGCTGCGCTGCTAGACTGTTCTGGTTTCTACCCTTTAACTTCCAGCGTCTAGCGGGCTACCGTTGATGAGACAGGAGGTGACACAAGAGATGGCATTTCGCAGGCATCTAACCGGGCAGAAGGGTTTCACCCTCATCGAGCTCCTCGTCGTTGTGGCCATCCTTGGCATCCTGGCGGCGGTGGCTGTCCCGCGAGTGATGGGCGCCATCGACAACGCGCGTGAGCGGAAGGCTCTCGCCGACCTCACCGTCATCCGCAATGCTCTGGAGAGGTTCTACCTCGAGTACGGCGTTTTCCCGACCGACCTCGCCCAGCTCATCGACCAGGGCGACTTCGGGCCGGACTTCGACTTCACCAACAGCTACGGGAACTGCTACTTCTACGCCGTTCGCTGGGAAGTGGACGCTTCCGGTACCCCCACGGCGAACGCTCTGAAGGACTACATCCTGGCCGACCCGGGTCAGAATCCTCCGGCGTTCGCGGACTGGGTCGCGGGGGGCCTTACGGGTGACAAGTCGTGCGAGGGCCTAGACCCTCGTCGTGAAAACACGCACGAGGCCTACTTCTGGGGCTACGACCCCGGGGCCGGGGTCACTAGCGTTGCTGTCGACTACACGGCCGTGAACATCAGCAACCAGCCATGGAGGATGCAAGCCACCCTATACTACATCCAGGTGGACAAGCCGAGCGGCAACTGGATCGTCTACACCGGCCAGTAGGTGGAGCGTTGAGCGGGGCCCGATCGCGGGCCCGGAGGCTGACCGGACGCCCCTGGGCGCCGGGGTTGGAGAAAGGCGTAAGTGTGGACACCGACAAGAGGGGGCGGTCCCCGACGACCGCCCCCTGCCTGTCGCGAGGGAGGACCCGGAGGGTTTCCCGGAGGGAGAGCCTGGAGCGGCAGCCGAGCCTTGCGACCTGATAGTCATGGGTCAAGCAGGAAGTCGGCGGGGACAGCGGCGAAGATTGCAGCAAAAGGGGGAAACAGGAGGCCAGGGGATGTCGCCGTCCGATCGTCTCCGTGGTGAAGACGCCGGACCCCGGCGCGGCGGTCTGCTGCGTCTTACGGTTGTCCTTTTCCTTCTCTCCACCCTCTTCGTCTGCGCCGCCCTGGGCGCGCTGGTCATCGACCCCGACCTCGCCTACCTCGTCCCCGGGGAGGCGGCCCCGAAATTCCACGACCTTGCCACCGGGCTCAGGTCCGCAGTGGCGAAGGTCTTCGCCGAGAGCGGCCCCCTCGGCGGCGTCCGCCGGTTCGCCGAGCCGCACCTTGCCCGCCTCGGCCTCAACCTCGAGACCGCCCTGGTGGGTGTCGGTCTCCTCTTCCTGACCGTTATCTGCATCCGGATTATGGCTGTGACCTCCCGGCCGGCCCGGGAGGACGATGAGGAAGAGGAAGCGGGGAAGGTCTTCGGGCCGGACCCGCTCGAGCCCGGAGCCAGGCCCGCCCGGAGCCCCTACTGGCCCTACGACCACAAGCCGGCCTCCTTCGAGGCCCGGGTTCGGACCGACGCGCCGCAGGGCGGAGCCGCCGCCGGTGAGCCGGCGTGGCGAGGCCGCCCCGGCGGCGCGGTGCCGGGTCCGGTGGGACCGGCGGCGCGGGCCCGGCCGGAAGGCGGGTACCCCGCCGAGTCCCGGGAGGGCTTCGGCTTCCCGGAGGTTGCGACGGGAGACGCCTGGCCCCTTTCCACCGCCGCGGCCCCGGCTGTCGCCGCGGCCCCGGCTGTCGCCGCGGCGGCCCAGGTCGCCGCCGCGAGCGAGGCGCCGATCGCCGCGGCGCGATTGGAGCGTCCCGCGGAGGAGCCTCCCTTCGCCCCTGAGTTCCTGGAGCACGACGAAGCGCCAGGAGGGGCGGTGGAGGCGGGGTCCGATCTCGAGGCCCGGACGACGACGCGACCCGAGGTCGGAGCCCCAGCCGAGCCCCCCCTCTTCCGGGAGGGTCAGCCCCAGCGACCGGTGGCCGCCCTCGAGGAGGCGGAGGCGAGCGGCTCGGGACTTCCCCCCGTCCAGGAGGATTCCTGGGTGCCGGCGGCTGAGACGCCTCCCGGACCCGGGCCGGGTCCCGCGCCGGGCCTTTACGGCGCGCCGGTCCACGGCGGCACGGCGGCCCTCGGCGGGTCGGAGTACTCGGCCCCCGGGCGGCCCCCCGCCTACCGCGGGCGGGGCGAGGAGGAGCTGGAGGACTACCCGGACTACCCGGCTCCGCGTGATCCCTACCCCCGGCCGGCGCCGGCCGCCCGGCGGGAGATGTTCGAGGCTCCGCCCGCACGGGAGATGTTCGAGGCTCCGCCCGCACGGGAGACGTTCGAGCCCCTGCCCGCACCCGGACCCGGGCCGGCCCGGCGAACCCGGCCGGAAGAGATGGTCGTAGCCAGCCGGCCGGGCCTCGGAACCGGTCTCCGGAAGTTCGCCCTCCCCGGCCTTCTCCTGATCGCCGCCGGGGCGGGAGGAGCCTACGGGCTCCAGACGCCCTACGCGGCTCTGGTCACGTCGAGCCCATACGCCAGTCTCATCCTGGGAGGGGCGGCGGGGGTGGTGAGCACTCTGGCCGCGACCTGGTTCGCCCTCGGGCCCATGCGGCCGGTCGCCCGACGCGTCGCCGTCTCGGCGGCCGGGTCGCCGGGGGACGGCCCGGGAAAGGCCGCCGGCGGGCGGGCGGCCCCACGTCCGGCGGCCGCGGCTCCGGCCCTCGCCCCCGTTCCGCGGCGCGGGGCCGCGAGCGGTGAGCTCGAGCACCCCGACTCCTTCCCCTGGGCGGAAGTGCCCAAGCCGTCCATCTTCATCCCCTGGAGCCAGAACACGACGGCCGTAGGGGTCGATATCGGCTCGGCCTGGATCAAGGTGGTCCAGACGGCCGTTTCCCGGCGCGGGCTCGAGCTTCACAACCTCGGCCTCTGCCTCACGCCCCACGGGGCCGTGACCGAGGCCGGCGTGGCCGACCCGGAGGCCCTGGGGGCGGCCCTGAAGAAGCTGCTCGCCGACCGGAACATCATCCAGCGCCGGACCGTGGCCGCCCTCGGCGGGCAGGGAGTCATCGTCCGCCACGTCCATTTCCCCCAGATGCCCTACGAGGAACTGCGTGAGGTCGTCCGCTGGGAGGCCGAGCACCACATCCCCATCCCGGTCGGCGAAGCCGTCATCGACTTCACCATCATCCCCGGCGAGGGCGAGCTGGACGAGCGCGGCTACCGCCAGATGCGGGTCATGCTTGTCGGGGCCCAGCGGGCCGCCGTGGACGGCTACGTCGAAGCCCTGAGGGCGGCCAAGCTGGCCCCGGAGGGGCTGGACGTCGAGGCCCTGGCGAGCTTCCGGGTCGTGGAGGCCGCCGGCTACGCCCTTGACGATAGCGTCCGCTACGCCCAGGCCGTCCTGGACCTCGGCCACATGGGGACCAAGCTGAGCGTCTACCTCCGCGGGGCTCTCGAGTTGAGCCGGACCCTCACGGTCGGCGGGCGGGCCCTGACGACCTCTCTCGCCCAGCAGCTCAGGGTTACGGAGATAGAGGCCGAGATTCTGAAGAGACAGCACGGGGTCCGCCCCGACGGCGGCCGGGTTTTCCAGGCCTTGAGCCGCGGGCTGGAGGACCTCTTTTTCGAGATACGGCGGTCGTTCGAGTTCTTCGCCTCCAGGCACTTCGGCCAGACGGTCCGCCAGGTCTACCTCGCCGGCGGCGGGGCGCGGATGCCGGGACTGGCCGACGCCCTCGCCCGCTACCTGAACCCGTCCCTCGACGAGCGGGTGCCCGAAGGCGCGGCCGTGAAGGTGGACATCCTCGACCCGCTGGCCGCTATCACCCTCAGTCCGAGAATCGTCGGGCAGGCTGACCTCATCGGTCCCGAGTTCGTCGTCGCTCTCGGCCTGGCCCTGGGGGGACAGGAGATCCTCCATGAAGATTAACCTTCTCCCGTACCAGGACGCCCAGAGGACCGGCCCGAACTGGCAGCTCATCTTCTCGGTCCTGGGCCTCGTCCTTCTCGGCGGGGTAACGGTCATCTTCTACCTCGCCCTGGAGGGCCAGGTCCAGAGCATCGAGGCCGAGATAGCCGCGACGCGGGCCGACTACCAGAAGTACGCCGCGGCCCTCGAGCGGAAGGCCCTTCTCGACCAGCTCCAGCAGACCTACTCCCAGAAGAGCGGCTTCATCGAGCGGCTGTCGGGCGAGGGCGTCAGGTGGAACCTCGTGATGGACGAACTGGCGAGGATAATACCTCGGACCGTCATTCTCGACACCGTCACCAACGACGGGGTCAAGTCCATCAGCATCAACGGCCGGGCCGGGAGCCTCCAGGCCATCTCCCAGTTCATGGTCAACATCCAGGCCGCCGTCTACCTGGCCAAACCCGACATCCACCAGGCCACCTGGAACGCTGACATCTCGAGCTTCGTCTTCTCCATAACCTGCGAGGCGAAAGGGGGCGACGCCGGTGGCTAGGCCCGAGATGCCCCCAGGTCTTTTCCGGAGGGGTCTCAGCGCCCGGGAGAGGACGCTCCTCGTCGTGGCCTTCCTCGTCCTCTATTCGGTGGCCTTCATCTTCATCGTCTACCAGCCCTACACCGAGCGGATAGGCCAGCTCCGGACGGAGCTCGCCAAGGAGCGGGAGAAGCTCGAGGCCGCTCGCAGCGTGTACCACCGCCTGCGCGACATCGAGGCCCGCATCAGCGAGCTCAGCGAGGAAATGGCCAACCTCGACCTCCTCGTCCCCGGGGACAACCGCGTCGCGCACTTCCTCTACTACTGCTGGCAGTGGGAGAGGGAGACGGGGGCGCGGGTCAGGAACCTCACCTTCGCCGACCCGGTCACGGCCGGCGCCTACCAGGAGCACGAGATACGCTTCACCGTCCACGGTCCCTACCAGGCCCAGGTCGCCTTCCTTGCCCGCCTGGAGGGGATGAACCGCCTGGTGCGGGTTGATTCCGTCCGCCTCCTTCCCCTGGAGGTGACGAAGACCGGCTCGGACGCGGCCGCAACCTACGCGATGACGGACATGATCGTAGCCGACTACCGCGTCCACCTCTTCGTCGACCCCGGCAAGGCGGCCCAGGCCGCCCAGGAGGAGCCGGGAGCCGGGCTCGAGTTCACCCTCCCCATCGGGCGGCGCACCCCCTTCCTCCCGTAGCGCCCGGAGGGGCTCGCCCAGCGGCCGGAGCTCCCGCCCGGCCTGTCGCCTGTCGTCGGTGCGGCTCGGATAAAAAAGCCGGAGGGCGACGGCTTTCCCGAAGGACAAGGCCCGTCCGTCCCTGAACCTGCCCGCCCCGCGGGTGTCGCGCCCGAGCGCGCCCCGGAGGGGGTGAGTAACGATGATGAGCGTAAGGGGCCGGCCGGCGTCCTCCGGCAGGGCGGCCGGGTTCGTCCCCATCCTTATCGTGGCCGTCCTTCTTGGGGCCGTCCCCACCGTGCGGGTCTTCCTCGCCGGCCGGCCCCGCGAGGTCCTCGTGGTCTACGTCAGGGAGGAGAACTCCCTCGGGCTGGCCGCCCTTCCCCCGCCCGGCGCCGGGGCGGCCTCGCGCCTCGACCCGGTCGCCGGCCGGCTGGTCCTGCCCGCCGGCGCCCCCGCGAGCGGCGGGGTGCCGGCCGGAACCCGGGCGCTCGTCCTCAGGGAGACCTACTGCGCCGGGGTTCTGGCCGAGGCGCGGGTGGTCTTCGTCCGCCGCTGGCCCGTCCTCGTCAGCGGGCGGCCGTCCGGGGCCGAGCCCGCGAGCCCGGCGCAGGGCGAGGGGGCGGGCCTCGATTTCGGCTCGGCCCGGCTGCCGACGGGCCTCGATCCCGGCTCGACTCTCCTGCCGCTGGACCTCATCTTCGACCTGGCCCGACCGGCCGGCGGAGCCTCCCCCGCGGTCCGGGTTGAGGCCCCCGGTCTCGTCCCGGAGGCGGGGGCGGGTGCCGGGTCGAGGCTCCCGGCGGTCCTCGGACCCGGCCAGGAGTGGCGCCTCGCGGCGGTCCTCGATGCCGGCGGGGTCCGGCTTCTTTCGCCTCTCGACCCCGGCTACGAGGACAGCCTGCGCCAGGCCTTCTATGACGACCGCCCCATCAGCGTCCTCAGCGTAACGAACCTCGGCGTCTGGGAGGCTGAGCGGATTACGCCGGAAGAGGCCGGCCCGCCGCCGGGGTAGGATGCAGCGGCCGCCGGGGTAGGATGCAGAGGCCGCCGGGGCAGGATGCAGCGGCCGCCGGGGCAGGCTCCAGTCGAGCGGGAATACCGACAGGATAGAGTCTCGAAACCGCTTTGGAGGGTAACTCATGGCCGGCGGAAGACGTCTCCTTTCCCTGGTCGTTTTGGCCGTCCTGCTCCTTTTGTCCCCGCGGACCGGAGCCGCCCCCGCCCTCGCCGCGCCGGGGGTCTCGGCTCCGTCCGCTGCGCGCGGGACGGGTCCACGCGTTCCCGTCGTCCTCGTCCACGGCCTCACCGGCGGCGGGCCTCAGGTCTGGGGCGACCGGGGGCCGGGAGGTCGCGGGCTCTACGGGAGGCTGATCGGGGCCGGCTACTCCCCGGGCCGGACCCTCTTCACCTACGACTATGCCGAGACGGGCGGTCCGGACTACGCCGTCCTGGCCCAGGTCGGCCTGGAGAGGGTCGTCCGGCGGGCGCTCGAAGCGAGCGGCGAGGAGCGCGTCGACATCGTGACCTTCGGGAGCGGGGCCCTTGCGGCCCGCTACTGGGCGGCCGTCCGGGACGGCCCGGCGCTCCTCCGGAACCTGGTGATGATCGCCCCGCCGAACCACGGCCTTCTCCAGGCGGACCTCATCAAGGTCCTCTACCACACCCACCGGCTGACAAGGACCGGGCCCGGGCCGACTCCGAGCCCGGCCGGCGAGGCGGACCGCCCCCGTTTCCTGAGCGAGACGCAGTACGTCGGCCGGCGCGCCGGCGACTACCGCTCGCTCTATGCGGAGTACCTTCTGTGGTCCCGCCTTCTCGGGGGCGGTCCCGGGCCGGAGGGTTCGAGAGGGGCGGGCGGCGCCGCTGGCTCGGCCGCCCCGCCGCCGGATTTCGAGCTCTGGCTCGCCCGCGAGCGGCCAAGCCTTGTCGAGGAGGCCATCTACGCGGCCGAGGTCCCGGCCGGCCCGGGTGACGGCGGCCTCACCCTGGCCTACTATGAGCTCCTCTCGCTCCGGGTGGGGCGCTACCTTCACCTGGCCCACGCGGTCACCGTCCGCCGGCCGCCCCCCCTACCGGGGCTCGAGGACATCCTCGCGGGCGGCTGGCGGGAGGCTCTCGTCTCCTACCTGAAGCGGCTCCTCCTCGACTGGGGCGTGGGCAAGGCCCGGGAGCTCTTAAGCCGCGAGCGGGCCGGAGCCGGGCTCGGCCTGGCCGAGCTCCTGACCGGGCTTGACGCCGGGTCCGCCGGACTCGGCCGCCTGGTGCCGGAGCACCTCGTCTTCCCCGGACCGGGAGGCGCCGGGGCGGCGGCCGGCCTCGGCGCGACCCCGGGCTCGGGGCGGGTTCTGCTCTGCAACTGGTTCCTCCGCGAGTGGCAGGAGCGGGAAGCGGCCGCGCGGGGTCGAGGCGCAAGACACGTGACCATCGCCGGCTCCTGTCCCAACCTCTTCGGAGCGGCCGGCCTCGGCGTCGGACCGAACGACCTCGTGGTCGAGGTCGTCTCGGCCCTGACCGCTCCTCACCCGGCCGACTCCTTCATCCTCAGGGAGGGCCTCCTGGCGGTTCACCGGGCCCTGCCCGGAGATGGCGCCGTCGTCTCGGCCGTGCTGGCGGCCCTCGGCGCCGGCGCGGGACCGGAGTCTGATGGAGGCCAGGCGACCGCCGGGGGGCCCGGCGTCGGCGGGCCGGGCTCGAAGACCGGCGGGAGCGGGGGCGGGACCGGGAGCGGGGTGTGTCACCTCTGGGGTCCGGCCTATCAGACGCTGGCGACCGTCTCCCCCGGGGAGGGCGGGAACTCGGCAGCCGGCACTGTCATTGTCGAGGTCTCCGTCGCCGACCCGGTCGCGGCCGGCCTTGATGGCCTGTCGGCCCTGGCTTGGGTCGCCGCAGTCCCGACCGGACCGGACGGGCGGCCGGTCCCGGGGGAGCCGCCCTCGCCGGAGGCCCGCTTCAGCTTCGAGGAGGCCGGCCGGTCCGCCGACGGTCTGGTCCTCACCGCTCTCCTCAGCGCTCCCGCTCCCGGGCCGGGGAGAGCGCTGCTTCTCGGCGTGAGACTCGCGCCCGATCCCGCGGCGGGGCCGGCCTATCTCACACTAGGCCGCTACCTCGGCCGCGACACGAGACTTCCTTTCAGCTACTCGGTTACGACCCGGACCGCCGCCCAGAGGGACGGAGCACCGGACGCCGCGGCCAGGCCTCCGGCCGCCGCAGACGCGCCCACCGGGAAACCTGGGGGGGATCCGGACGAAGACCCCGGCAGTCCGTCCGGCTCCGCCGGCGGGGCGCCCTCCGGTCGGGCGGAGCTGGTCCCGGGGCCCGACCCCCCGCCCCTCATCAAGGTTGTCCGGGTCACGCGCATGACCACGACCAGACGCGAGAGCCGCGTCGTCCACGCCCGCTGGGAGTGGGACTTCGGCGACGGCGAACGGCTGGTCGACGAGGACCCCGCCCACAGTCTGGCCCGGGTCGAGCACGTCTACCGCACGGCCGGCACCTTCAAGGCCACGGCTGTCTCGTGGGCCAACGACGGGCGCCTCCTCCGGGAGCTATCCTGGGACATCGAGGTCGGTCCCGAGGACGCGGGCGGTGAGCCCGTGGTCTTCGAGGCCGAGACCATCCAGGAGCCGGAGGTCCGTCTCGCCTTGAAGGGGCCGGTGAAGTGGGTGACCGGAAAGCCGGCGCGGTTCGAGCTGGAGGCCGAGGTCGGCTGGCCGCCGCACACCCGGAGACAGGTCGTCCGGGCCTATCCCGGCTGGACCTTCGACGTCGTCTGGGAGAAGCCGGGACGCTTCGAGGTCCGGGCGGCGATAACCGTGAAGCAGAGCTACGAATTCCCGGAGCGGCGCCTGACCGTTTGGAACACCTACGTCGTCGTTGCCGCGGTGGAGGTCCTCACCGCCGGCCTGACCGAGTAGCTGGACGTCCCCGGGGGCCCCCCGGCCCCCGGCGCACCCGACCGGCCGCCGCCGGTCCCGGCTCGCCCGCTCGGCGGGGCCACCCGGGGCGGCGGCGGCCGTCGGTGTCGTCGGACCCGCCGTCTAGGGGCTTTACGGGGTGGGGCGGTCGGGTCTTGAGGCTTTACGAGGTGCGGCCGGTCGGGTAACCTTGAGGAGAGGGGTCCCGGGGCGGGAAAGCTAGCCGGGACCCGCCGGTCCTCGGGTCGGCCGGCCCGGCTCCGGCGGCGGGGCGACGGGCCGCGGACCAGAAAGGGCCCGGAAGGGGTGGCGGGATGAAAGGTACCGAGCCCGGGGACGGCACCGGCCCCGACGGCCGTGCGGAGCCAGCGGGCGCTGAGAGGCGGGGCGCCGTTCTCGATCTCCCGGTCCGGGGGATGACCTGCGCCGCCTGCGTCCGGCGGCTCGAGACGGGTCTCAGGGCGGCCGACGGGGTGCTCTCGGCCTCGGTCAACTTTGCCGCGGAGAGGGTTCGCCTGGAGTACGACCCGGAGCGGACGGGCCCCGAGCGCCTGGCCGAGGTCATCCGCTCCATCGGCTACGAGCCCATCCTGGCGGCCGCCAGCCGGCGGGGTTCCAAGCCCCGCCCCGGAGAGCCGGAGACCACCCGGGGCGAGGAGGGCTCGCCGGCGGAGGGAGACCCGGAGAGCCGGGCCCGGGCGAGAGAACTCCGGGAGCTCAGGACCATTGTCGCGCTAAGTGGTGTTCTTTCGTTTCTTGTTTTCGTCGGAACGATGGGGCGGATGGTCCCGGGCGTTCCTGACCTTCTCACCCACCCCGTCGTTCTTCTCGGCCTGACGACGCCCGTCCAGTTCGGGGCGGGGTGGCGCTTCTACCGCGGGTCGGTGAAGGCCCTCCGTCACGGGTCGGCCGACATGAACGTCCTCATCGCCGTCGGGACGACCGCCGCCTACGGCTACTCCGCCGCGGCCGCCCTCTTCCCGGGGACCTTCGCCGCCGCCGGCCTGCACCCTGAGGTCTACTTCGATTCCGCGGCGATGATCATCACCCTCATCCTCCTCGGCCGCTACTTCGAGGCCCTGGCCAAGGGCCGGGCCTCGGAGGCGGTGAGACGCCTCCTCGAGCTCCGGCCCCTCACGGCGCGGGTCATCGGCGAGGACGGCCGGGAGGCGGTTGTTCCAGCCGAGGCTGTCAAGCCCGGCGACCGCCTGGCCGTCCGTCCAGGGGACCGTGTCCCCGTGGACGGCGAGGTCGTCGAGGGGCGCTCGGCCGTCGACGAGTCGCTGCTCACCGGAGAGAGCGTTCCGGCCGAGAAAGCCCCGGGAGACGAGGTCATCGGGGCGACCATCAATCTCTCCGGATACCTAGTCGTTCGGGCGACCAAAGTCGGCCGGGACACGGCCCTGGCGCAGATAATCGAGATGGTCAGGGAGGCCCAGGGCCGGAAGGCGCCGGTCCAGAAGCTCGCCGACACCGTCTCCGCCTACTTCGTCCCGGCGGTCATCGCCGTCGCCATCGCGACCTTCCTGGCCTGGTACCTCTACGGTCCGCGACCCTCGCTCACCCTGGCCCTTCTGAACGCCGTCGCCGTCCTCATCATCGCCTGCCCGTGCGCCCTCGGTCTGGCCACACCGACGGCCATCATGGTCGGGACCGGACGGGGTGCCGAGCAGGGTGTCCTCATCCGCGGGGGCGAGGTCCTGGAGCTTGTCCGGAACCTCAGGACGGTCGTCTTCGATAAGACGGGGACCCTCACGGCCGGACGCCCCCGGGTCACCGACGTGGTTGTCTTCGGTTCCGGTGGGTCGCAGGCGACCCGCGAGCTTCTCCGGCTGGCGGCGGCCGCGGAGGCCGGGTCGGAGCACCCTCTCGGCCAGGCCGTCCGGCGAGCGGCCGAGGACGCCGGTGTGGGCGGCCTCCCGCCCCTCGAGGACTTCGCCGCCCTGCCCGGGCGGGGCGTCAAGGCCCGGATCGAGGGCCGGGCGGTTCTCGTCGGCAACCGCGGCCTCCTTGAGGGAGAGGGCGTGGGCACGGCGCCGGTGCTCGAGGCGGCCGACCGCCTCGAACGGGACGGTCGCACGGTCGTCTGCGTGGCCGTCGACGGGACGGCCCGTGCGGTCCTCGGCCTGGCCGACGAACCGAAGCCGACCGCCGGGGAGGCGGTGCGGGCCCTCGAGGAGATGGGCCTCGAGGTCATCATGCTGACCGGCGACACCCGGAGGGCGGCCGAGGCCGTCGCGCGGCGCCTCGGCATCGTGAAGGTCCTCGCCGGGGTCCTGCCGGGCGACAAGGCCGAGGCGGTGCGCAGGCTTCAGGAGGGCGGCCGGGTGGTGGCCATGGTCGGGGACGGCATAAACGACGCCCCCGCCCTCGCCCAGGCCCATATCGGCATCGCCATCGGGACAGGGACGGACGTGGCCAAGGAGGCCTCGGACATCACCCTGGTCACCGGCGACCCGCGCGGGGTGGTCACGGCCATTGACCTGAGCCGCCGGACGATGCGGGTCATCCGGCAGAACCTCTTCTGGGCCTTCGCCTATAACTCGGCCGGCATCCCGATCGCGGCCGGCGTGCTCTACCCGGTCCTGGGGCGCGCCGGTCTCTTGAACCCGACCATCGCCGCGGCGGCGATGGCCCTGAGTTCAATCACCGTGGTAGCGAACTCCCTCAGGCTCCGCCGCTATCGACCCCGGTTCGGAGTCGGGGACGGAGGTGACGACATGATCGTCGAGACGATTCTCAAAGTGGGCGGGATGAGCTGCGAGCACTGCCGGCGGGCGGTGACGGCCGCGCTCTCGCGTCTTCATGGCGTCCGTGAAGTAGAGGTCGACCTCGAGCGCGCGGAGGTCCGGGTCACCCACGACGAGCGGACGGCCGGCATCCAGGTAATGAAGAATGCTCTCCGGGAGGCAGGCTACGACGCCTGAGCCAGGCTACGACGCCTGAGCCAGGCTACGACGCCTGAGCCAGGGTACGACGCCTGAGCCAGGGTACGACGCCTAAGCCAGGGTACGACGCCTAAGCCAGGGTACGACGCCTAAGGTGACGGTTAGCCAACTAACCAATCACTACTAACCAGAAAGTACCACAAGGTGTTGCTAGCGTTTCCGGTGAAAATCACGTTAACATAACGTGACCACACGGCCGGCCTGCCCGCCGGCGCACCGGAGGTGCAAAACACCTTGCCCGCCCGTCGAATCGTCGCCGGTATCCTCCTCGGTTTGCTCCTTGCCGCCTCGCTCCAGGGTGGTCATCTCAGCCAGGCCTCCGCGTCTCTCCCCGGTCTCGACACGGCCCTCGGCGCCGCCATGGTCCCGTCCGAGTTCGGCCGAGTGCTGTTCGGGGACTCGTTCGTCGCCGACCTGTCCGGTCCGGCCATCGCCGCCGGTCAGGATTGGGCTTCGAGCGGGCCGGCCGCTCCCGCGGACCCGGGTCCGGTCGCTTCGGCCCCGCCCGCCGCCCCGGCTCCCGAGCCAGCGCCTGCCCCGACTCCGGCGCCTGCGCCCATCGCGGCCCCGGCGACGCCGGCAGCCCCCGCCCCCGCGCCCACGCCGGTTCCCGCTCCGGCTCCGTCTCCCGCGCCGGCGCCTGCTCCGACGCCCACGCCGTCTCCTACACCGGTGCCCGCCCCCGCTCTTCCGCCGTCGCCCCAGCTGCCCTCAACTCCGGGGGGCTCGACCGGCATCGCTGGTTTCATGAACTACACCGTCCGCAGCGGGGATGACTTTGCGAAGCTAGCCGAGAGGTTCGGCACGACGCCCGAGGTCATCGCCTCCGAAAGCGGTCTCAGCCCGACCGACACCATCTACCCCGGAATCATCCTGCGCGTGCCGACGACCGACCCGGCCAAGGTCGAGCCGAAGCTGAAGGCCGAGGCCGTCCCGTGGTCGACGGTCGACCGCCTCTGGAAGATCGGACAGGTCGCGCAGGTCACCGATGTCTGGACCGGCCGCATCTTCTACGTCATCCGTATCGGCGGATGGGCCCACGCCGACGTCGAGCCCGTGACGGCCAGGGACACGGCGACGATGAAGGCCAACTACGGGGGCTCCTGGAGCTGGAACAGGCGACCCATCGTGGTCGTCGTCGGCGGCCAGCGCATCGCCGCCTCCCAGAACGGCATGCCTCACGCCGGCTACACCATATACAACAACAACTTCCCCGGGCACTTCTGCGTGCACTTCCTGGGGAGCACGACCCACGGGTCCAGCTACACCAGTAACGGCCAACCGACGCTCGACCCCGCTCACCAGTGGTGCGTGCAGCAGGCCATCGGCCGCTGAACCTAAGCTGACAGCGCCGGCTCCGGGCCAGAGGCCCGGTCCCGGTACGCTCCCCGCCCCGGGCGCATCGCCGCCCGGGGTCTTTCTTTACTTCGCCTCCGCCGGCGCGCCGGAGTCGGAGGAGGGCCGCGAGAGGCTGTCGAAGAGCCGGAAGTGACCTGACGGCGCCGCCAGCAGTGGGAGACACCGGACACGGGCGCCGCGATCCGGGGGGATGCGCGGGGTGACCGACGATTGGCGGGCCAGGAGCGAGGAACTCCTCTTCAGCGCGCACGTCGTCGACCGAAAGACAGGGGCCCAGGACCTTGCCCTGCACCTTCGCGGGACGCGGGACGCCAAGGCCCTCAGGATGCTTCTCGGCGTGATGGCCAACGGGGTCGAGCACCCGCTCGTGCGCGGCGAGGCCTACCACGCCGTCGAGCTCATCGCCGGGAGCCGTGGCCCCGGCCCGACAACCGGTCTCATCCGCGATCTCCAGGCCGAGCTCTATTCCCTCCCCGGCCCGGCGGTCGGGTCCGCCGCCGGGCCGGCGCTCGAACCCGCGGCCGCCCCGGAGCGTAGCGACTCCGCGGCCGTCCCGGCCCACAGCGACCCCGCGACCCTCCCCGCGGTGGGCGAGTCCGGCGGAGACCATTTCGCCGCACAGGTGCGGACGGCCATGGACCGGCTCTTCGCCGCTCGGGAGGCACGGGGCCGGGCGGCGGGAGCCACCGGCCTGGCCGAGCTCCTCGACGGCACGGGCCACCCCCGCGCTCTGCGGATGCTCCTGACCGTCCTGGCCAACGAAGCCGAAAGCGTTCTGGTCCGGGATGCCGCTCACGCCGCTCTGCACCGGATTGCGGTTGGCGGGGAGGATGACGGGACGGCCGGCGGGCCGTCCGGGGGGAGATCCGGCGGGCCGCCCGGCGGGGGGTCCGGCGGGACGGCTGGCGGGACGGCCAGTGGTGACGGGCGAGACGAGCCCGCCTGGGCCCTCGTCCGCCGGCTCCAGGAAGAGCTCTACAGCGGGCACGTCTACCGGGGACAGGGCGAGTGGCTCGTCACCTACGGGAACGTGGTGTCAAAGCTCCTCGAGCGGGTGCCGGAGATCCGTGCTCATCTCGGGACGCGAGACCTCCACCTGCCGCAGGCCGTCTTCGACCGGCTCTTCGGGCTCGTTCTCGATCGGAGTCGAGCCCTCCGGGAGGGCCGGGCGAATCCCGCGCTCGACGGCGACCTTCTCGACCGGGCTTTCGCTTTCATCGAGGAGGCCGCCGGCTCGCACGACGCCCACGTGGTGAACCTCGTGGCTGCATCGGTGATGGAGAAGCTCGATGACCGCCTGAGAGAAGGGGAGCGCCAGCTCTTCGTCTCGCGGTTCGGTCCGGCTTCGGTGAGGCTCCTCGAGCGTGTTGACGCGTGGTGGGAAAGGTACGAGGCGTGGTGGAAGGAGAGGGCCCGGCCGGACCACGGCGAGCCGGCTGCGCCCTGAACAGCCCCGCCCGTATGCGCCGGCTCTGTGCGGCCCCACAAGTCCCTGTGCGGCCCCGCCCGATCCGGCCGGGACCCGATAGATCGGGGGGAAGAGCGGCCGTTCCGCTACCGGCCTGTTCGCGCCGTCCGGTCTAGCCCTGCTTGACCATCGTTCCCTCGCCGGCGCACTTCGGGCACTTCCGGGGTTTACACCGGCCTTCAGTGACGGTGCCGCACGCGCTGCACTTGAAGACGGCCATTGTCATCCTCCCTTGAGAGGGTCCCTTGCTGCGGGGTCTTCTGGTCAGGTCCTTTTCGGTCCGCGAGCGCCATCCTCCTCTTCTTGTACGTAGGCTAACGTCGGCGGAGAGAGGAACGTCGGAACACGGGACCGTGGCCCCGGTGGGTCCGACGTGTCGTACAGCTTCGGATCCCGTTCCGCCCGCTCGACGGGTGGGCCATGGAAGACTGAAACCTAAGGTCCCATGGGGCTCCGCCAACGTTGGCTTGACAGTCACCCCCCTTCTTCCCGAAGACGGCCGACCAGAGCGTTTGTGCTAGAATAGCCTGGACGGCCCGACGGCTGGACGGCCCGGCGGTCGGACAGCCCGGCGGCCCGACGGCCCGGCGGTCGGACAGCCCGGCGGCCCGACGGCCCGGCGGTCGGACGGGGCGGGCGCAATCAGGCGGCGCCCCTGGGAGGAGAGGCGGGTTTGGAAGCCACCGAGGTCAGCATGGAGTGGCTCCGAAGAGCCTTCGAACGGGACGGCTACATCATGGACCAGGATATCCTCGTATCGGTGTACCTCTCCCTGCGCCTGGAGAAGCCTCTCCTGGTCGAGGGTGCCCCGGGCGTCGGGAAGACGGAGATAGCCAAGGTCCTTGCCCGCGTCTTCGGGACGGATCTCATCCGGCTCCAGTGCTACGAGGGTCTCGACGAGAACAAGGCGCTCTACGAGTGGGACTACCAGAAACAGCTTCTCAGGATCCAGCTCCTGCGCGAGTCCGGCGAGGTCCCGGCGGAGAGCGACCTCTTCTCCGAGGAGTACCTCCTCGAGCGCCCTCTCCTGCGGGCCATCCGGGCGAAGAGGCGCCCGGTGCTCCTCATCGACGAGGTCGACAAGTGCGACCCCGAGTTCGAGGCCTTCCTCTTCGAGGTCCTCTCGGACTTCACCGTCTCGATCCCCGAGCTCGGCACCGTTCGGACCCGCAAGGTCCCCATCGTCGTCCTCACCAGCAACAACGAGCGTGAGCTCTCCGACGGCCTGCGCCGCCGCTGCGTCTATCTTTTCATCGAGTTCCCGAGTGTCGAAAAGGAGCTGCGCATCGTCCGCTCGCGCGTCCCCGAGGTGTCCGCGCGCCTGGCCGCCGACGTCGCCCGGATCGTCTCCGCCGTCCGCGGCATGGATCTCCGCAAGCAGCCCTCCATCGCCGAGACCCTTGACTGGACCCGGGCCCTCCTCGCCCTCGGGGCGGAGAAGGTGGATGACGCCCTCCTCGCCGAGACCGCAAGCGTTCTCCTGAAGAGCAGGGACGACGTCCTCGCCCTGCGGCGGGCGGCGACGGAGCCCGGGGGTTTCGTCACCGCGGCCCTGGAGCGGGCCGGAGACGCCGGGAAGCCGGGCTCGCGGCGTGGCTAGCGGCGCGGCGCCGGGGGCCCGGCTCGAGGAGAACCTTATCCGGTTCGTCCACGTCCTGCGCCATCTCGGGATCCCGGTCAACCCCGCCGAGACGTTGGACGGCCTGGCCGCCCTGGGCCTTGTCGACCTCGGCGACCGGGCCGCGGTGAAGGCGGCCCTCCGGGCGACCCTGGTCAAGACCGAGCCCCACGGGTCCCTCTTCGACCGGGCCTTCGACCTCTTCTTCGCTCCTCCCGAAGAGCGGGAGGAAGCCGTGGCCCGGCGCCGCCGGGCGAGGCTCGAGCGGCAGGAGCGACTGGAGAGGGCCAGGACCGAGCTGGTCTTCCAGGGCGAGCTCCTGGAGCTCACTCCGGAGCAGCTCGAAGCCTACACCCGCCTCGGTGAGGCCCAGAGGGAGAAGCTCCGGGAGTTCCTGGCCGAGTCGTCGGCCGGGCACAACGTGGACGCGAGCTTCCAGCCTCTCATCGAGAGCATCGTCCGGGGCCACCTCGACCGGTGGCGGCGGAACCTTGACGTCGAGCGGCGCCTCGAGGACCATCTCAGCGGCGACGAGGAGATCGACACTGTGGTCGAGGGCGCGCTGGGCGGGTCGGAGACCGACCCTCTCGTTCACCTGGACATGAAGGACATCCAGGACGCCGACCTCGCCCGGGCGACCCAGGTCATCCGGCGTCTGGCCCGGCGCCTGGCCACGCGTCTCTCGCGCCGCTACCGGGACTCGCGCCGGAGACGGCGCCTCAACATGCGCCGGACCATCAGGTCGAATATCAGGTACGGGGGCGTCCTCTTCGACCTCCGCTACCGTGAGCGGCGCCGGGCGCGACCGCGGCTCCTCCTTGTGGCCGACGTCTCGGGGTCGATGGCCCGCTACACGGCCTTTACCCTGGAGTTCATCTTCGGCCTCTCGGCCGCGGTGAGCGGGGTGGAGGCCTTCGTCTTCTCCGAGCAGCTCGAGCGGGTGACCGACAGCCGCCTGGCGGTCGCGCCGGCCGGGGCCGACGCGGGCGGCAGGCACACTGCGGGCGGCGGGCACAGTGGGGGCGGCGGGCACACTGCGGGCGGCGGGCACACTGGGGGCGGCCGCTCCTCCGCGGGCGCCGCCGACACCAGGTCGGGTCTGTCGGCAGCGGCCGCGCGGATAGTCCGGCAGAGCCGGGTGTGGGGGAAGGGAACCGACCTCGGGCGGGCTCTCGAGACTCTCGTCGACGAGCACGAGCGGCTCCTCACCCGGGACACGGTCCTGATTATCGTCAGCGACACGAAGACCCTGGGCGCCGGTAAGGCGGCCGCGCTCCTCGGCCGTATCCGGCCTCGGGTGCGGGGGGTGCTGTGGCTCAACACCCTCCCCCGGGAGGAGTGGGACGAACACCGGAGCGTTGTTCTCTTCGCCCGGCACTCAGACATGCACGAGTGCTATACCCTTGCCCACCTCGAGCGCGTCATCCGGGTCGGGGTCGGGCAGCACTTCCGGCCGGCCTGAGAAAGCCGGCGGCCTCAGCCGAGCGCCCGGAGCACTACCTCCGCCAGGTCCTTGGTGATGTCCTCTTCCTTGCCCACCGCCTTCAGGCCGTCGTCGAACATCTGCAGGCAATAGGGGCAGGCCGTGACGATGGTGTGCGGCCCGGTCGCCAGGGCCTGCTCGGCCCGTCTCGCGTTGACCTTGTGGGCGGCCTCCTCCTCGAGCCACATGCGCCCGCCCCCGGCGCCGCAGCAGAAGCTTGTCCTTCCGCTGCGCGACATCTCGACCACGGTCGCCCCGGCGGCCGCCAGGGCCCGGCGCGGGGCGTCGAAGACGTCGTTGTAGCGTCCGAGGTAGCAGGGGTCCTGGTAGGTGACCCGCGCGGCCTCCCCGGTCAGGGGGGCCGCCGGCTTGAGGCGCCCCTCGGCCAGGAGCCCGGCGATGACCTCGCTGTGGTGCACCACCTCGAAGTCCCCACCGAGCTGCGGGTATTCGTTCTTGAGGGCGTTCAGGCAGTGCGGGCAGTGGGTCACTATCTTCTTGAACCTGTAGCTGGACAGGGTCTCGATGTTCTCTATGGCCATCGTCTGGTAGAGGTACTCGTTGCCCAGGCGCCTGGCCGAGTCGCCGCAGCAGGTCTCGGCCTCGCCGATGACCCCGAAGTCGAGCCCCGCCGCCTGGAAGAGCTTGATGGTCGCCTCGGTGATGGCCTTGGACCGGTCGTCGAAGGCTCCGAAGCAGCCGACCCAGTAGAGGTAGTCCACCTCCTCGCCCTCGGCGAGGCGGCGGACTTCGACCTTGCCGAGCCAGTCGCCGCGCTGGGTGCGGCCCAGGCCCCAAGGGTTACCGTTGTTCTGGAGATTGCGCAGCGTCCGCCCGACCTCGGTCGGCATGCGCGACTCCATCAGGACGAGGTAGCGGCGCATCTCGACTATCTTCGGGATGACCTCGACGAAGACCGGGCACTGCTCCTCGCAGGAACGGCAGGTCGTGCAGGCCCAGAGGACGTCCTCGGTGATGATATCGTCGATGAGCGAGGGCATCTCGAGCTCGGCCACGGCCTCTTCCATCGCCTCGTACTCGCGGGCCGGGTCGATCACCGGCCGCTCCCCGGCCCCGCCGTCGCCGGCGGAGGCGGCGGCCTCCTCCAGGAGCTTTTTCCTGACCCTGGCCTTGACCTCGGCCAGGGCCGGGCCGTGAGCCGCCAGGGCCTTGCGCATCTCCTGGATGACGCCCTTGGGCGTCAGGGGCTTCCCGGCGAAGTGCGCCGGGCACTGGTCCTGGCAGCGCCCGCAGCGGGTGCAGGCGTCCGTGTCGAAGAGCTGCTTCCAGGTGAACTCGTCCAGGCGCGAGGCCCCGAAGGTTTCGGTGTTCTCGATGTCAACGTGGGTAAGGGCGCCGCGGCTGGCGAGGTTCCGCAGGAACTGGTTCGCCGGGGAGACGAAGACATGGAAGAGCTTCGAATAGGGCATGTAGGCGATGAGCCCGACGGCGAGGAGCATGTGCCCCCACCAGAAGAACCGGTAGCTGGCCACCACGGGGGTGAGCTCGGGCGCGGGGTGGAGCACCCCGCCGCTCAGGACCCCGCCGAACAGGCGGGCGAAGAGGAGGCCCACCGGGCTCCAGTACGGCCACTGGTCTCCGGCTCCGGCCATCCGCAGGCCCTCGAGGGCGAAGCCCGAGAGGAGGATGACCAGGAGCCCCACCAGGACGAGAGCGTCGTCGGCCGTCGAGTCCAGGCGCGACGGTCTCTGGACGTACCGGCGGAAGAGGGCGACGACGATGCCTGCCGCGGCGGCGACGCCGAAGAGGTCGAGGGCCAGCGACAGCCAGAGGTAGAAGCCGCCGTAGAGGACCCGGAGCCCGAGGTCAGCCTGGAGCAGGACGATTCCGGTCCCGGCCGCCAGGACGGCGAAGCCCCAGAAGATGAGGAAATGCATGAGTCCCGGGTAGGGCTCCTTGAGCACGCTCGCGTGGAGGAACGTGTTGGCGAGGACGGACTTCAGCCTCTCCCAGGGCCGGTCCCAGCGGACCTCGGGTCGGCCCAGGGACCAGAGCCGCCAATGCCGGTAGACCCCGTAGACGAAGGCCACGGCGCCGGCGGCCACGAAGAGGTAAAGAATCAGGTGGCCGGCGATGTTCCAGTAAATCTCTCTCGTGGGCACACGCATCCCTCCATGGACCCAGGTGCTGGAAGACGGGTAGCCTCCGGCGCGACCGGCCGGGGCGGGTCCAGACCTCCCGCGGCCCGCCAGGCCGCGCCCTTCGATCACGTCAGGCCGCTACGCTGCTAACTTCGTTTAGCAATTTTCTGCCTCCTCCAGAGCTCCCGTACGACTATTCGGTAGGGGCATGAGGGGCATGTCATGCCGGCCCCGCCGGGCCGTATATACTTGCAGGGACCCGCCGGGACGCCACCGCAAGGAGCCCGCTGGAGGAGGCCTGCCCGTGCGCAAGGCGCAGATCTACGTTATCGCCCTGCTCGCCGCCTGCCTCACCCTCTCGCTGGTCCTCTACCCGGACGCCTCGCTCGAGGCGGCCCGCTCGGGTCTCGAGCTCTTCCTGACCATCGTCTTCCCCTCGCTCCTGCCGTTCTTCATCCTCTCGGAGGTGATGCTGGGCCTCGGGGTGGTCCATTTCATCGGGGTCCTCTTCGAACCCCTGATGCGGCCGTGCTTCAACGTCCCGGGCGAGGGGGCCTTCGCCATGAGCATGGGACTCGCCGCCGGATACCCGATGGACGCGGTCATCACCGCCCGCTTCCGGCGCATGGAGCTCTGCAACCGGGTGGAGGGCGAGCGCCTCCTGGCCTTCACCAACACGGCCGACCCCCTGTTCATTTTCGGGGCGGTGGCCGTGGGGATGTTCGCCATGCCGGCTCTGGGCGGGACCCTCGCTCTGGCCCACTACATGTCGGCCGTGAGTGTCGGGATCATCTTCCGCTACCACGGCCTTCGTGAGCCCTCGACGCGGGACAAGGACACGCCCCGCGGCCACATCCTCGTCCGGGCGGCCCGGGCGCTGGTGAAGGCCAGGGAGGAGGACGGCCGCGCCCTCGGGCGCATGGCCGGCGACGCCGTCAACGACTCGGTGAAGACCCTCCTCATGATCTGCGGCTTCATCATGCTCTTCTCGGCCTTCGTGGCCATCGCCGGCAAGGTGGGCCTGGCGAGGATCCTCGGCTGGCCCTTTGAGGTCCTCTTCGCCGCCCTGGGCATCCACGAGTCGCTCGTTCCCGCGACGGTGGCCGGGCTGTTCGAGATCGACCTCGGGACCCTCGGGGCGAGCAAGGCCGCGGCGCCCTTCGTCCAGAAGGCCCTCATCGCCAGCGCTATCATCGCCTGGAGCGGTCTCTCCGTTCACGGGCAGGTGGCAAGCGTGATAACCGGGACCGACATCCGGATGGGGCCCTACGCGGTGGCCCGCCTCCTTCACGCGGTTTTCGCCGCCGTCTTCACGGTCGTCCTCGTGCCCCTGACCCTGGGGGCCGCTCCGGCCTCCGAGCCGGTGAGCGCGGCCCAGGTCGCTTCCGGTCAGGCTCTGTTCGCACGGCATCTCGCCCGAGGGGTCCTCTGGGCCGCAGCCGTTCCCCTCGCCGTGGCTCTGGCCGGGGCGGTCGGCGCGGTGCTCGCGACGCCGCTCGCCCGGGCCGCGCGGAACATCAGGACTGAGGGCCGGGCGGCGCCGCCGGCCCCGCCGCCTGCGCTCCGGCGGTCTGGCCGGGAAGGAGCCCGACGGCCGTCAGGCAGTAGACCAGGGCTGCACCCCAGTAGAAGAGGCCGAAGGCCGTAATGGGCACGTCGGCGAGGACCCGGGCGAAGGCGGCCAGGAGGGGCAGGGTCAGGGCGTGGCAGGCGATACCCCAGGTGTTCCGCAGCGTCGCCGCCCGTCCCCGGGCCTGGGCCACGACGAGGGTGGCCACGGCGAGGAAGAGGGCGGCGAAGACCTTGGCCAGGAGGCTTCCGGCCGCCCAGACCACACCGAAGGCTGGGCCGTACGCGGCGAGGCGGCTGAAGAAGCCGGAAACCCCCGCCCGGGTGACGGCCTCTCCAGGCGGGATGCCGAGGTCGGCGTAGAAGATCTCCTCCACGCGCACGGCGTTCCGGATGATGATCCGGTCGCGCAGGACGAGGATGAATTGCTGATGTCCGGCGAGGGCCGACCGGTCGGTTGCTCCGGTGGTGTCGACGATGCCGACGACCGTCCCGTTGTCGAGCCTGAGGTGGTACGGCTGAGGACCGTCGAACTCCAGGACGCCGTCGACGATGCGGAAGTCCGGGAACCGCGCCACGGCCCGGGCCAGCATGTCGCTGCTCAGGACCACGGCGTCGGCCATCCGGACCGCCCCGACGGCGGCCAGGGGTAGGGCGATGAGGAGGAGGTAAGCAAGGGCGCGCCCTCCCGGCTGCCGGGCGAACTCGGCGTACCGGGCCGGTCGAGCCACACTGGACACCACGTCACTCAAGAACACGGAAACCGCTCCCGCCGTCACCCGCCCCAGATAAGGGGGATGATGACCTCGTTGATGACCCTCCCGTCCTCCGCGCTGTACTCGAAGAGCCTGAGAGTCAGCCCCGGGCTGGTCGGCCGCTCGAACTCTATCTCGATGTCGAACCGGCCCCACTCGGGGCCGCCGGCCGTCGCCGTATCGAAGCCTTCGGCCAGGACGTTATGCCCGTCCTCGAGGCAGTACTGGTAGGTGGCCTCGAAGCACCGGGCCCATCCGGCCAGGCGCAGGGTGAGTTCGGTGACCACGTCGCCGGGCAGGGGGGTGACGGGGACGAGAAAGGCGTTGGCGGGGCTCGGAGCCGGCCAGGGCAGGGACTCGGAGCCCGTCGACGAGACCTCGGCTATGGTCTCCGGCCGGCCGGTCATCAGGATGAGGGCGACCGGGAACGAGACCACCTGGGCCACCGGGCCGGTCGGGTCGGTCGTCGCGAAGGTCAACGAGACACCCTCCTGGCCCCGGGTAACGGCCGAGAGGCGGACGTCGAAGCCCGCCGTGGGCTTCTCCCCGCGCGCGGCCAGGATGTACGTGTTCTCGGCGTCGAAGGTCGCGACGTGGACGCCCGGCACCAGGCGGCAGGCCTCGAACCAGGCGATGATGACCGGGTCTTCAAGGTCGGCCGGGTCAAGGACGGCGAACCCCTCGAAGGTCGGGAGCCCGCCGGAACCGTTCTCGCCCGGCCCGTCGTCGGGCCGCGCGAACAGGGCACAGCCGGAGCTGCCGAGGACGAGCGCGACCGTGATGAGAACGGCCGTGACGGCGGCGGGGACGCGGGTTCCGTTCGGCCGCGCCGGCCTTCTGGACTGGGACTCGTGTGTCGTGTGCCGCATCATCGGAATCCTCCCTGGACCCATCTCGCCTCTTGCCTTCCGGCCGACGGTTTCCCGCTTCCCGGCTCATTTCCTGTCGGATGGCCCCTACTACAATTATCATAGCCGGAGGCGGCCCGCCACTCGCGGCCGGCTCCGCGGCCGCTGGAGAAGACAACAAGGAACCCAGGTCTTTCTGTCAAACAGTTGTCGAACAATTGCCTATTTCAACCCAATCGGGAGATAGGGGGGGCGCGCGTGCTTCCCGAGTATTTCGATTTCTACTGCCGGACGCGAATCGTGGCCGGGCCGGGGCTCGCCGCCGGGTTCGGGAACGAGCTCGGGCGTCTGGGCGGGTCGCGGGCCTTCATCGTCACCGACCGGGTGGTGCGGGACCTCGGCCTGCTCGACCCTGTCGTGCGGAGCCTGGCGGTCGGCGGGCTCGACGTCGTCGGGACCTTCGACGACATCCCGCCGAATTCGGGCTTCGGCGTGGTCATGCAGGGAGTCGAGGCCTGCCGGACCGCGGGCGGCGATATCCTGATCGCCATCGGCGGCGGCAGCGTGCTGGACACGGCCAAGGGGATGAACATCGTCCTCTGCCTCGGAGGCGACATAGCCGACTACCAGGGGTTCGGACTCATCAACGAACCCCTCCGCCCGTTGGTGGCCGTGCCGACCACGGCCGGGACGGGAAGTGAGGTCACGGCCTACGCGGTCATCCGGGACGACGCCACGCGGTCCAAGCAGTCGCTGGTCAGCCCCTACCTCGCTGCCGATCTCGCCGTCCTCGACCCCGAGCTGACCCTGGGCCTACCGCCGGCTCTCACGGCCTCGACCGGCATGGATGCTCTCACCCACGCGGTGGAGGCGTATCTCTCGACGAACTCCAAGCCGATCTCGGACGGGCTCGCCCTCCACGCCTGCCGGATTATCGCCCGCTGGCTTCCCGCGGCCGTATCCAGCGGGGACGACCTCGAGGCCCGCTACCAGATGCTCACCGCCTCCTGCGTGGCCGGCATGGCCTTCAGCGCGGCCATGGTCGGCTGCGTCCACGCCCTGGCTCACGCTCTCGGCGGACTGTTCCACGTGCCGCACGGACTGGCCAACGCGCTTCTCCTGGCCGGAGGGATGGAGTACAACCTCCCGGCGGTCGAGGAGCGCCTCGCCGACCTGGCCGCGGCCTTCGGGGTCGGGCCGACCGGCGAGCGCTCGCGCGATGCCGCGGCGGCCATCCGGTTCGTGCGCGAGCTCGTCGCGCGGGTCGGCCTGCCGTCCTGTCTGCGGGAGGCCGGGGTTCCGGAGGACGGGCTCGAGGAGGCGGCCGAGACGGCCTGCATCGATGCGGCCATCTATACCAATCCGCGGGAGGCGACTCCGGAGGAGCTCCTCGAGGTCCTGCGGAAGGCCTTCTAGCCAGGGGCGGGAGGCAGCGAGCAGTTACAGGCGAACAAGAGGAGGTTGGTAGTGATGGCGTTCTTCAAGGACGCGGCCGAGCTGTACGAGTGCATAGGCGGCTTCTTCAAGGAAGCGGCTAAGGACCCCGACATGGGCCCGAAGATCAGAGAGTCGAAACTGATTATCACCTTTGAGTACAGCGCCCCTGACTCGCGGATCACGGTCGACGCCAAGAACCCTGCGGCTCCCGGCGACTTCTTCACCATCATCACCGGGCCGACCGACCTTACCCCGGACGTCAGGATGAGCATGTCGGCCGACATCGCCCACCGCTTCTGGTTCGGTAAGGTGAACCTGGTCCAGGCTCTGGCCAAGGGGGAGATGAAGGCCCAGGGTCCCATCCCGTCCATCCTCAAGCTCCTTCCGGCCATCAAGCCGGCCTACGAGCTTTACCCCGAGTATCTCAAGAAGATCGGCAAGGCCGACAAACTCATCTGAGGGACGAGGAGAGACCATGAACGGTTACTGCGGCAAGCTGCTCCGGGTGGACCTCGACAAGGGCGTGGCCACCGACGTGCCTCTGGACCCGGCCGTCGCCCGGGCCTACGTCGGAGGCTCCGGCGTGGCCGCCCACGTCTTCCTCGAGGAGGTGGCCCCGGCCCTCGAGGGCGGCAGCCTCCGCGCGGCCGCCGCCGGTCCGCGCCGCCCGGACCCGGGCGTCGGCTACCCCGACCCGTTCGGCCCGGACAACCCCCTCATCATCATGGCCGGCCCCCTCACCGGGGCGCGCCTTCCGGCCGCCGCCCGGTTCACCGTCTCAGCCCGCTCTCCCCTTACGGGGGTCTGGGGCGAGGCGAACTCGGGCGGCCACTTCGGCGCGGAACTCCGCTTTGCCGGCTACGACGGGGTCGTCATCACCGGGCGGGCCGCTTCCCCGCAGTACCTCCTTATCGAGGAGGGGCGGGCGAGTCTCGAGCCGGCCGAATCTCTCTGGGGGAAGGACACCTACGAGACCCACGACCTCCTCACGGCCCGGTCGGGGGGTGGCGGGCGGCGGGCCCAGGCCCTGGTCATCGGGCCGGCCGGAGAGAACCTTGTGCGCTTTGCCTGCATCCACCACGGCAAGCACCACGCCGCCGGGCGGACCGGGATGGGCGCGGTCATGGGGTCCAAGAACCTCAAGGCCGTGGTGGTCCGGGGCGCCGAGGGCCGCCTGCCGCCGCCGGCCGACGGGGAGGCCCTGAAGAAGCTGGCCGGCGAGCTCCTGGCCCGGGTGCGGGAGAGCATGATGGTGAAGACCATGTCCGAGGTCGGGACCATCGCCTCGATGGACATCGGCGCCCTTATCGGCGACGTCCCCATCGCCAACTGGACGCGCGGGGCCTGGGACGGGCTCGAGAAGCTAGGGACCGCGCCGTACTCCGAGCAGCTCACGGGGACGAGTTCCTGCTACGCCTGCCCGATCGGGTGCTACCGGAAGGTAACGGTCTCGAGCCTCGGACGCGAAGTCAGGAACGAGGCCGGGGCGGAGTATGAGACCCTGGCCATGCTCGGCGCGAACCTCCTCGTCAGCGACCTCGCCGCCGTCCAGGTCCTCGGGGACGCCTGTAACCGCCTCGGCCTCGACACCATCTCGA
>DYFB01000001.1 GCA_020725405.1 Symbiobacterium sp.
CCTGCTTTCGGGGCCCCGGCGGCAAGTCCGAGGTACGACTGGCGGAGCTTCTCGTCCCCGAGGAGCTCGTCCCCGGTCCCCTCGGCCACCACCCGGCTGTGGGAGAGGATGTAGTTGCGGCTCGTCAGCGAGAAGGCGAGGGTCACGTCCTGCTCGACGAGGAGGATGGTTATCCCGGTCAGGCTTATCTCCCTTATCCGGGCGAAGAGCTCCGTCCGGACGAGAGGCGAGAGGCCCGTCGACGGCTCGTCGATACACAGGAGCCGCGGCCGGGTCATGAGGGCCCGCCCGATGGCCAGCATCTGCTGCTCGCCGCCGGAGAGGGTCCCCGAGACCTGGGCCGCCCGGTCCTTCAGGATGGGGAACATGTGGTAGACGAGATCGAGGGCCTCGTTGAACTTCTTCCGGTCGCGGAGGAGGTAGGCCCCGGCCCGCAGGTTGTCGAGGACCGACAGCTCGCGGAAGGGCCGGCGCCGCTCCGGGCAGAGGACGAGGCCGAGACGGGCGATGACGTCCGGGGGGAGGTCGTCTATCCGCCGGCCGTCGAAGATTATCCCACCCTCGATGGTTATGTTCCCGGCCCTTGTCCCCCGCTTCGTCTCCCGCTCCCAGCGGACGAGCCCGGCGATGGTCCGGAGGAGGGTCGTCTTGCCAGCCCCGTTGGGCCCGACCAGGCCGACCTGTTCGCCTTCGGCGACATGGAGGCTCACGTCGTTCAGGAGCATGGCCGTGTCGTAGCAGACGGTCAGCCCCTTGACCTCGAGAAGCATCTAGGCCCCCTCCTTTCCAAGGTAGGCCTCGATGACTTGCGGGTTAGTGACCACCTCGTCCGGAGTCCCCGAGGCGATGAGCTGGCCGAAGTTCATCACCAGGACCCGGCTGGCTATCTGCAGGAGATAGGACAGCTTGTGGTCGATGATGATCATGCCCATGCCCTCGCTGTGGAGGCGGCCGAAGCGCCCGCCCTTGTGGAGGCGCTTGATGGACTTGGCCAGGAGGTCCGACTCGGTCGGGTTGAGACCCCCGAAGGGCTCGTCGAGGATGAGGAGCTCCGGCTCGGTGGCGATGGCCCGGGCAATCTCGAGCCGCTTCAGCTCCCCGTGGGACAGCTGGTAGGCCGGCTCCAGGGCGAGGTCGGAAATCCCGGCGAACTCCAGAGCGTCCCTGGCCTTGACCTCGATGCGTTTCACCCATTCCCCGCGCTTCCGGCCCCGCGGGGCCAGGCAGGGGACCATGACGTTGGCGATGATGGGGAGGCGCCTGAAAGGGCGGGTGTTCTGGAAGGTCCCGGCCACGCCGAGGTTCACGATGTCCCAGGGGGCCCTCCCCCGGAGGTCCGTCCCCTTGAAGAGGATGGAACCCTGGTCGGGCCGCAGGATACCCATGATCAGTTTGACGAGTGTGCTCTTGCCCGCGCCGTTCGGCCCGATGAGGCCGACGACCTCGCTCGGACCCACGTCGAAGGAGACGTCGTTCACGGCGACGAGCCCGCCGAAGCGCTTCGAGAGGTTCCGGATCTCAAGGAGGACCGGGCCCGCGGCCGCCCCGGCCGCCGGTCTCCCCGCCGGTCCCGCGACTCCGGTCCCCGCCGCCGCCGTCCGCCCGCCGCCCATCACACGTCCTCCAGTTCCTCGCGCAGCTCACGCCGGGAGATCTTCCCGACGTCGGTCTGCGGGAGCTCGCCGCGGAATTCCACGATCCTCGGCACCTTGTAGGGGGCGAGGCCCTGCCGGCAGTAGGCGAGGACGTCCTCCTCGGACATCTTGCCCCGGGCCTCTTTCTGCAGGACGATGATGGCCTTGACCAGCTGGCCCGCCTTGGGGTCGGGAACGCCGATGACGCCGGCCGCCTTTATCTGCGGGTGCTGGTAGAGGTAGTCCTCTATCTCCCGGGCGAAGACGGAGTATCCGCGGAACTTGATGAGGTCCTTCTTGCGGTCGAAGAAGTAGAAGTAGCCCTCCTCATCCATCCGGACGAGGTCCCCCGTCTTGAACCATACGTCGCCGTCTATCTCGACAAGGGCTCGGGCTGTCTCGGCCGGAGCGTTCCAGTAGCCCTTCATGATATTCGGACCGCGCAGGACGAGCTCGCCAACCTCGCCGACCGGGAGGAAAGCGTGGGTGTCCGGGTCGACGACGGCCGCCCAGACGTTGGGGACGGGGATGCCGAACGAGCCGGTCTTGTGGCGGCCCATCGGGTTCGCGTGGGAGACGGCGGCCGTCTCGGTGAGGCCGTAGCCCTCTATGATCGTCGAGCCCGTCCGTTCGGTCCAGGCCTTGACCGTGGTCTCGTGGAGGGTGTCGGCGCCGGAGGTAAGGAGCTTGAGCCGCCGCCAGTTGGCCCGGTTGGTCCGGGCGTGCTCCTTCAGGTACTCGTAGAAGGTCGGGACGCCGAAGAGAATCGTGGCCCGGTGGAAGTCGACGGAGTCGATGATGTCGTCAAGGTCGACCGTGGTGAAGAGGATGACCGTCCCCCCGAGGAAGAGGGTGTTGATCATCGCCACGACCTGCCCGTAGATGTGGTAGAAGGGCAGGAAGGCGATGACGACCTCCTTCCCCTCCTCCATGACCGGCCAGAAGGCCGTCGTATGGTAGTGGGTGTGTAGGACCTGGCTGTGAGTCAGCATGACGCCCTTGGGTGGGCCGGTCGTCCCGCCCGTGTAGGGCAGGACGGCCAGGTCCTCCTCGGGGTCGATCTCCACGTCGGGCGGGGTCGGGGGGTGGGCCTTCAGGAGGTCCTGGAACTGGTGGACGCCCTCCCGTCCGCGGAGGTCCACCTCAGGGATCTCGATGTCCCGGGCGACCTTGGCCAGGAGGCTCTTCCCGAGGGCCCGCTTCACCCAGGGCAGATACTCGCTAATGCCGGTGGCGATGACGGCGTCCAGGGCGACCCCGCTCCTGACCACGTTGTCGTAGAGGATGTCCTGGCAGATGACCACTCGGGCCCCGCTGTCGGTGAGCTGGTGCCTGACCTCGAGACTGGTGTAAACGGGGCTTATCGGCGTGACGATGGCGCCCAGGCGCAGGATGGCCATGTAGCTGATGATGAACTGGGGCGTGTTCAGAAGGTAGACCGCGACCCGGTCCCCCTTCCTGACCCCGAGGCCGGCGAGAGCGCTCGCCAGGCGGCGAACCTGGTCGAGGAGGTCCCTGTAACGCACCTGGTTGCCGTAGAAGTTGACAGCGACGGAGGCCGCGTACCGGGCGGCCCGCTCCTCGAAGAGCCGGGGAAGGGCCACCCGGGGTACCTCGACGGCGTCCCCGAGTCCGGCCGGGTAGAAGCGGAGCCACGGCCGGGATAGGTAGATGTCTCTTGCCTGCAACGACATACCTCCCTTGGGGTCGGGCCCGGATACCCCTCCCGCCCCGCCCGCGGCCGGGGACTTGAGCCCAAACGGGATGCAGAAACGGAATGACCAAAGACAAGAACGCAAAGCCGTAGTCAGAAGTTTAGAGGTTTTCCGACTGTTGTTCGGATAGTGGAGGCAATTTTCCTGCTCCTTGGTCGACCTGGAGCGGGTTTCTTATGGGTGCCCGACCGCTCCGGTGCTAAGGTCCTCTCGCGGGGCGTGGTGCCAAGTGGACCTGTGGGTCACGGGTCGGGACCGACAAGGTCTTGCGCAGAACTGGCCCCGACCTTTATAATTAGGCGAGCCTAACAAAAAAACCGTAGGCTAAGTGAAGAAGGTGCACCTCGTGGCCCGAATCGAAAGACGCCCGACCGGCCGTCCGTCTCCTGAGCGCTCCCCGACCGAGATACCGCCGGCTCTGTCCGAAAGCCTCGAGGACTATCTCGAGGTCATTCGCGGTCTCCGGGCCGAAGGTCGGGTGGCCCGGGTCCGCGACATCGCGGCCCGCAAGGGGGTCCGCATGCCGAGCGTGGCCAGCGCCATGAAGCGTCTCGCTGACGAGGGTCTCGTCGACTACCGGACCCGCGAATACGTCGACCTCACCCCAGAGGGCGAGCAAGCCGCGGAAAGGGTGGCCCAGCGGCACGCCTTCCTGAAACGCTTCCTCCGGGAGGTCCTCCTCGTCAGCCCGGCGACCGCCGAGCGCGACGCCTGTGCCCTCGAGCACTCACTGAGCCCCGAGACCCTCGACCGTATCGCCGGGTTCTACCAGTACATCAAGGGCTGCCCTCGGGGCGTCGGCCGCGATATCGTCGGCGAGTTCCGCGACTGCTGCGCCTCGGGCGAGACCGGGCCGGCCGGTGAGTGCCACCACGGCCAGGCTCGAGGCCCCGGCGCGGCGGTCGCCGACTACCCGTGCGGCCGGAGCGTCGTGGAGCTCCGAGAAGGAGAAGGCGGGCGCATCTCGCGCCTGCGGGCGGTGCCCGAAATCCGCCGGCGGCTGGTCGAGCTTGGGCTCCTACCCGGCACCCGGGTCGAGCTCGAGGGCGTAGCCCCGCTCGGTGACCCCGTCCGCCTCAGGCTGAGAGGGTGCCGGCTCTGCCTCCGCCGGGAAGAGGCCGAGGGCATCTTCGTCGAGAACGAGGCCGACGGCGGCCTGGACGGCCCGGCCGGTGGAGGGGCGGCTCGCCTGTGAGGCTGCGGCTCTGCTCGCGTTCCAGGCCGCGGCCGGTCTCCCCGGCCGTTCGCGTGGCCCTGGCCGGGAACCCGAACTCCGGGAAGACGTCGGTGCTCAACGCCCTGACCGGGCTGAGACACCGGGTGGGCAACTACCCCGGGGTGACGGTCGACGTCCGCGAAGGGTCCTACGAGTTCAACGGTCGGCTCTACGAAGTGGTCGACCTCCCCGGGACCTACAGCCTCGAGGCTCCCCGCTCGGAGGACGAGCGGCTGGCCCGCAACTATCTCCTCCACCGCTCGCCCGATGTGGTCGTCAACGTTCTCGATCTCGGCAACCTGGCCCGACACCTCGCTCTGACGCTCGAGCTACTCGAACGGGGCTTCCGTCTCGTGGTCGTTCTCAACTTCGCCGACGAGGCCCGCCGCTCCGGAATGGCCCCCGACCCTCAGGCCCTGTCCGAGGCTCTCGGCGGCGTGTCCGTGGTCGTGACCGAGGGCCACCGCGGCGTCGGGGCGGCCCAGCTCAAGGCGGCTATCGCCTCGGCTGCGGCCGCCGGGGACATTGCGGCGGCAGCGAGGCCCGCGGCGGGCGCGGCGGCTGGGGCGGCCACCCGGGACGATACCGAAGCCGAGCTCGTCCGCCGTCTTGCCCGGGCCCGTCTCATCGCCGCCCTCACGCTCGGCTCGGAGGCGACCGACCCGGCCGGTCCCGAACGAGAGACTCTCTCGGACCGCATCGACCGCGTGGTCGCCCACCGGGTCTGGGGGCTCTTCTTCTTCGCGGCGGCCATGTACGGGGTCTTCTGGGTGACCTTCGCCGCCGGCGAACCCCTGGCCGCCGGAATCGAGGCGGGCATCGCCGCCCTGGCCGCGGCCGTCGGAAACCTCTGGCCCGAAGCGACCGCCCCGCTCCTGCGGTCCCTCCTCCTCGAGGGGGTCCTCGGCGGGGTCGGCAGCGTCCTCGTCTTCCTCCCGAACATTGTGCTCCTCTTCCTCGGGGTGTCGCTTCTCGAAGACTCGGGCTACATGGCCCGGGCCGCCTTCCTGGTGGACCGCCTGATGCGGGTCGTGGGGCTCCAGGGGCGCAGCTTCGTCCCGATGCTCGTCGGGCTGGGCTGTTCGGTGCCGGGCATCATGGCCGCCCGCACGCTCGACAACGAGCGCGACCGCCTGGCGACCATGTTCGTCGTCCCCCTCGTCCCGTGCGGGGCCAGGGTGCCCATCTTCCTCCTCCTCATCCCGGCCTTCCTGCCCCAGACCCTGCGGGCGCCGGCCCTGATGGGCGTCTATCTCCTCGGGCTCGGCCTCGCGGCCGCGACGGCCCGTCTGCTCCGGCTGACGGCCCTGCGCGGGTCGGCCGGGGTTTTCCTCCTCGAGCTCCCCCCCTACCGCTGGCCGTCGCTCAAGGTCATCGCCGGCCAGGTGTGGACGCGGGCAAGCCTGTACCTCCAGAAGGCGGCCACGGTCATTCTCCTCTTCTCCATCATCCTCTGGGGGCTGAGCACCTTCCCGCAGAAGGCCGAGTTCACGGTCGACGCTCCGCCGGCCGGAGGCCCGGCCGGCGGCCTGGATTCCGTCGCCGACCCCTTGACCATCGCCCGGCTGAGGGCGGCCGAGGCCCTGGAGTACTCCTTCGCGGGGCGACTGGGCCGGTGGCTCGAGCCGGTCTTCCGGCCGCTCGGGTTCGACTGGCGGCTGAATACCGCCCTCATCGGCGCCCTGGCCGCCAAGGAGCTCTTCGTCTCCCAGCTCGGGATCATCCACGCGGTGGAGGCCGAGGACACCGACAGCCTGGCCGAGGCTCTCCGGGCGACCTACCCGCCGGCGACAGGGCTCGCCGCCCTCGTCTTCACCCTCATCGCCAGCCCCTGCGTGGCCACCCTAGCGGTCATGCGCCGCGAGGCCGGGCGGCGCCGCTGGGCCATCCTCCAGTGGGTCGTCCTGACCCTGGCCGGATACCTGCTGGCCGCGGCGACGTACCAGGTCGCGGGGCTCATCGGGCTGGGGGCCTGAGCGGAGGGCGGGCGCCCACGCCGCCGATCGCGAGCGAAGCGGCCCGGACCCCGGCTCGGGCGGCGCGGACCACCCGCTCCAGGACGGATGAGCCGGGCGGCGGGACGTAACTCCGGAGAAAACCCGCGGCGAAAGCGTCACCGGCCCCGGTGGGGTCGGCCAGCGGCCGCCGCCCGGCAACCCGCACCGGCTCGATCCGATCTCCCACAGCAACGACACAGCCCTCCGGGCCCAGCTTGACCACGACGACCGGCGGCACCCCCACCCGGCCCCGGCCGGCGCCGCCGTACAGGCGTGCAGCCAGCGCCGCGGCCGCCTGACGCGGGTCGTCGAGGCCGGTGAGCGTCGCCGCCTCCTCCCGGTTGGGGAAGAGCGCGGCCGCCCCCTCGATTTCCTCGAGGAAGCGCTCCGGCCCGTACTCCGCGAGGAGGCGGTAGGATGAGGGATCGACGCTGAAGGGGCGCCCGGCCCGCCGGCAGAGCGTCACGGCCCGCAGGGCCGCCTCTCTCGGACCGGACTCGAAGAAGGAGTAGCCGGTGAGATGGAGCCACTGCCGTCGGGCCAGGGCCTCCTCTCCCACGACGTCGGGCGGCACGGTGAGGTTCGCCCCGCGGTCGGTGACCATGGTCCGCTCGCCGCCCTGGACGTTGACGACGACAATGCCGGTGGCTTCCCCCGCCTGCAGGAGGAGGTTCCCGCCGGGTGGGTCCACGGCCACGCCCTCGGCGGCGAGATCCACCTTGAGCTGGCGCCCGGCGAGGTCGTCGCCGGCCTGGCCGAAGAAGCCCACGTCCGCCCCGAGTCGAGCGGCCCAGGCGGCGACGTTTGCCGCCGACCCGCCGGGCGACATCCGGATGCGGGCTCGCGAGTCGCTCCCCCAGGCCAGGTCCTCGCCGTGGAAGACGATGATGTCGAGGACTATGTCGCCGAACACGGCGAGACTCGGACGTGACGGGTGGGGAGCCATGCTAGCCCTGCCGCCCGGAGGAGAGGCTCCGTGCGACCTCGACGGCCACGGCCGCTCCGACCGCCGCGTTGTTCCTGATGAGGGCGAGGTTAGCCTCGAGGCTCCGGCCGCCCGTCTCGGTCGTCAGGGCCTCGAGGAGGAACGGGGTCAAGGCCTTGCCCTTGACGCCGCGTGCGGCGGCGGCGGCGAGGGCCCGCTCGAGGGCCTTCTCAAGGTCGGCCCGGGGGACTTCTGCCTCCCGGGGGACCGGAACGGTGACGAGGACCGAGCCGGAGAGCCCCGACCTGAGGCGGGCGGCGAACACGGCCGCCGCGTCGGCCGGGCTCTCCACCCGGGCGTCGACGGGGTAGGGCGTCTCGCGGACGTGGAACCCGGGAAAGCGGTCGATTCCCAGGCCGAGGACGGTCACCCCGGCGGTCTCGAGGTACTCGAGGGTGGCCGCGACGTCGAGGACGGACTTGGCCCCGGCGCAGATCACGGCCAGGGATACGCGGCCCAGGACCGCGAGGTCGGCCGAGACGTCCAGAGTCTCCGGCCAGCCCCGGTGGACCCCCCCTATCCCGCCGGTGACGAAGACGCTGACGCCGGCCAGGGCGGCGAGGCTGGCTGTGGCGGCGACGGTGGTCGCCCCGGTCAGGCCGCGGGCGTAGAGGACCGGCAGGTCGCGGAGGGAGGCCTTGGGGACGGCCGGGCGGCCGGGACCGCCGGCCAGGAGCTCGATGTCCTCTCGGAGGCAGCCGACGCGGGCGGCACCGCGGACGACGGCGATGGTGGCCGGGACGGCGCCTCCCCGGCGGACGATATCCTCGAGGGCCAGGGCCGTCTCGAGATTCGCCGGGTACGGCAGGCCGTGGGCGATGAGGGTCGATTCCAGGGCGACCACTCCGCGGCCTTCGTCCAGGGCCGCCAGGACCTCCTCCGAGGCGTCAAGGTGCGGGCCGAGGCGACGAATGGGCACCGCCGGTCCCTCCCGTCCCCATCGGGGTCGCCCGCTCGAGAATGCAGGGCGAACGCACCGAATGCCGGGCGAATGCCGGGAACGCAGGGCGAATGCCGGGATGGCAGGGTGGCATGTCGGTGAAGGATGGCTCATCTTCCGGAAACATACTTCCCGTGCGGAAGTATGTTTTCCCGGGGTGACCATTCCCCTTCTCCGCTTTCCCTTCTCTCCCTTCCCTGCTCTCCCTTCCACGCTCTCCCGTCCCCGCTCTCCCTTCCCCGCTCTCCCGTCCCCGCTCTCCCGTCCCCGCTCCCTTCCCTGCTCTCCCTTTCTTTCTCTTCGTTCGCCTCCCCGTCACAGCCCGGCCCAGACCGCCGTGTTTCCCCCATCGACGACCAGTGTCTGGCCCGTGATATACGCTGCGGCGTCCGAGGCCAGGAACAAGATGGCGTGGACGACGTCGACCGGCTCGGCTATCCGCCCGGCCGGGATGGTCGCCACTATCCGCCGGTAGAGGTCCTCACTCGACCAGAAGGGAGCGCTGAACCCGGTCCGGACCATCCCAGGGGCGACGGCGTTTACCTGGATGTTATCCGGGGCCAGCTCGGCGGCGAGGACCTTCGTCAGCATCTCCACCCCGGCCTTGGCCACCCCGTAAATCCCCATCCCGGGCGAAGCCTTCCGGCCGGCGACGGAGGAGACGTTGATGATCTTTCCACTCCTTTGGGCCCGCATTATCGCGGCCGCCCGCCGGGAGCAGATGTAGGTCCCGGTGAGGTTCGTGTCGAGGACCTTCCGCCAGAGTCCGAGGTCGGCCTCGACGGCCGGGGGGCCCGGAAGATTCATCCCGACGTTGTTGACCAGGACGTCGAGGCGTCCGAAGCGCTCGAGAAGGGCTCCGAACAAACGGTCCACCTGGTCCTCCTCGGCGACGTGCGCCGGGACGGCCAGCAGGTCGTCGCCAGCCCCGAGGGTCTTCCGGGCGGCCTCCAGGCCGTCGGGCTTCCGCCCGCAGATGGCGACCTTGGCCTTCTGCTCGAGAAGCTGCCTGGCGAGCTCGAGGCCGATGCCCCGGCTTCCCCCGGTGACCAGGGCCACCTTACCCTCCAGCCCGTACGAGAGTGCCCCCATGGTCCCTACCCCCTCCGGAGAGTGCCGCGCGGAGACGCGGTTCAGTCCCGGTTCTGTCCCAGTTCTGTCCGGCACGGGAGGAACCCTCTCGGCGGGTTGCACGGATTTCGCCGGCGTCCCCGTGCCGGCCGGGCCCCGGCAGGGAAACCGGAAAGGTCCGGAGTAACGCCTTCCCATGAACCATCTTCGGGCGATAGTCGCGCTCCCGGTGACCGTCGCCATTCTGGTGCCTGCCCTTGTCCTGCGCTTCGGCCCCGCGACGACCGGTTGGGTCCTTCCGCCCTGGGCCGACCCGGCCCGGCTGGTCATACTCCTGAGCTCGACCCCCCTCCTGGGTTGGTTCCTCGGGTTCGTCCTCCTCAACCTCATCTACATCCCGGTCCTGGAGGAGCCGGGGCTGGAACGTCGTTTCGGCGAGGCTTACCGGGCCTACAAGCGGAACGTGCCGCGGTGGATACCTCGCCTGCGGCCCTGGACTCCTGGGCGGGAGTAGGGGAGAGCCGGCCCCCGGCTTCTGGTTTCCCGGGCGGGAACGAAGACCGATGAAGGGCCTGGTCGGGGCGCTAGAGCCCCCCACCCCTGGTGACACTACACGTCGAAGCCCCTTCGCGGGGTGACCGTCCTGCGGGCGATGCAATGCAAGTCCCGCAGGACGGCGACAAGGAGGGTCCAGGAGCCCCCGAGACCCGACCCCGTGCAGGCTGGAGGAGCTGAGGCCGGTGCGCAACCGGAGGCGATGGGATCCGAGGCAGTGGGACCTGAGGCGATGGGACCCGAGGCGATGGACTCTCGGACGCCGGACCCCGCGGCGATGGGATTCCGGAGCGTGGGACCCGCGACGCTGGGACTTCGGGGACTGGAACCCGCGGGAATGGGGCCCCCGGCAGCGGGGGCTCGCGGCCCTGGCGTTGACCGGCCTCCTGGTCGCGGCCCTCGCCGCGAGGTCCCTGGCCATCGCCCGCGACTTCGGCCGTCCCTTCGCCAGACCCGCTCCAGGTAACGGGATGTTCCAGACCCTGGCCGGCGCGGCCGACTTCGCCACGGGGACGCTGGACCGGGTGACAGTCGACGCCAGTGGCGCCCTGGTCCTCGACCCGGCCGCCGGTCTTTCGACAGGCACCGACACGACCGGGGACTACAACGGCGGGAGCTTCTTCTACGGGACCTACCTATCACCCGAGTGGAATAGCGCCGTCGCCGTGAACTCCGTCGTCGCTTCCTGGAGCGCCGACACCCCCGACGGCACCTGGCTCCAGGTGGAGGCCCGCGCCCTGCAGGGTGACACCTGGACCAAATACTACAACATGGGGGTCTGGGCCTCGGGAACATCGACGGTCAGGCGCCACAGCGCCGGCGAGCAGGCGGACGCCGGAGGCTTTGTCGACACCGACGACCTCCGGCTGACGCGCGCCGCCTCAGCCGTCCAGTTGCGGGTCACCCTGTTCACAACGGACCCCAGCCGGACTCCGAGGGTGCGCCGCCTCTCGGTGGTGGCCACCGGGCCCGGCTCCGGTCTGGAAGAGAGGGCGGACCGGACGGGAACGACCCAGCCCTTCCGGCGGGCCTGGGGGGTCGATCTGCCCGTCCCGGAGATGCGGCAGAACGACTTCCCGGACGGGGCCGGTTGGTGCAGCCCGACTTCGGTGGCGATGCTGACAGCCTACTGGGCCAACCTCTACAAGAAGCGTGACTGGCGCCGGAGCGTTCCGGAGACGGCCGCCGGTGTGAGGGACTACGAGTACGGCGGCACCGGGAACTGGGTCTTCAATACCGCCTACGCAGCCAGCTTGGGCTTCGACGCCTACGTGACCCGGTACGACTCCCTGGCCGGGATCGAGCGGTGGATCGCAGCCGGCGTTCCGGTGGCCATCAACATCGAGTTCGGTCCGGGCGAACTCGACGGAGCGCCCATGCCCCAGAGCGACGGGCACATCATCGTCATCCGGGGCTTCGACCGGAGAGGCAACCCTATCGCCAACGACCCGGCGTCAAGACGGGACCAGGGTGAAAAGGTCCGGATCGTCTACAACCGGGATCAACTCGAGCGCGCCTGGCAGGGAAGAGCCGAAGGCACGGTCTACATAATCTACCCGCCGGGACACCGAACGCCGTAGGCGGGCCGGCCGCCCGCACGGCCTCTCGGCCGCGGCCGCGCGCGGGCCGTCGGTCGTAGGGGGCCACGGACCCCGGAACCTGGTGTAGCCCCGGCCGGCGACCAGCTTTTGGGGCCTGCACGTCGCGGTCACGGTGAAACCCCTCCGGGAGGCGAGAGTAGCCCTTCTCCTAGGCTATCCCCGCCAGGGTCTTGGCCGCCCGCTTACACTCCTCCAGGGGCGCCTGGCGTCCGATGACCAGGCGCTGGGCCTGCGGCGAGCCGGCTCCATGGAGGGATTCGGGGAGGTAGCCGACGGCGCCACGGCCCAGGGTCAGGTGTTCGATGAGGCGCATGACCTTCATCCGGTCCTCAGCGGCCACGCCGGGGACGCCCTTCAGGTACTTCAGGAGGAACTCCCCGGTCTCGGGGCTGGCCAGGTCGCGGGCAGACGGCAGGGTGCAGACGAGACCGCCGGCAAGGTCCTGGGCCAAGCGGGCCATCTCGTAGGGGATGCGGGTGACGTTCTGTTTGCAGACGTTCGCCAGGAGAAGGTCGATGATGTAGGAGCCGGCCGGGGTCTTGCGGCCCTCGGACGAGCAGGCCAGGCCGCAGGCGTAGATGGTTTCGTTGAGGTGGACCATCTCCACCAGCTTGTCCTTCACGTGGGAGGCTCCGGCCACTCCGTTGTACTCGGCGGCCAGCGCCGCGGCACCGATGAGGACGTCCCCGACACCGGCCTTGCATCCTCCGTAGCTCTGGCGGTGGAACCCCGCGAACCGCTCCACGAGCCTCCCGGCGTAGGCCGCCTCGCCGCACATGAAGACCCTGTCGAGCGGCACCTCCACGTCGTTGAAGATGGTCAGGGCCTCGTGCCCGCCGAAACGCGGGTTCCCGCGGTCCAGGGGCGGGTCGTAGAGGCAGCGGAGGTCGGCGGCCTGGCGGCCGACGATGAAGACGACGCCCTTCGACGTCGAGGGCACGGCAAAGGAGACGGCGTAATCCTCCTCCCCGGGGCCCAGGGCCAGGGTCGGCATGACGATGATCTCGTGCGAAGAGAGGGCGCCCGTCTGATGGGCCTTGGCCCCCCGCACCACGATGTGGTCGTCGCCCCGCCGGACGACCCGGAGGTAGAGGTCGGGGTCCTCCTGGGCCCCGGGACGAGCCCCGCGGTCGCCCTTGACGTCGGTCATGGCGCCCTGACAGACGAGGTCTTCGGATTGGACGTAGGCCAGGAACCTGAGGAACCTTCTGTGGTACGAGGTCCCGAGGGCGGCGTCCATCTCGTGGGTCGTGATGTAGAGGGCGTTCAGGGCGTCCCACCCGACGCAGCGCTGGAAGCAGGAGCCCGTGCGACGGCCCAGGACTCGCTGGAGCTTGACCTTCTTGACCAGGTCCTCCGCCGAGCGGTGGATGTGGGTAAAGCGGTTGATGACCTCACCCTCGGGCGCCGGTCGGCCGGGCCCCTGGCCCCCTGCGCCGGTCGGGTGCTCGGAGCGGGCCCGGGCGAGCTCGCGGACGGTCGGGTCCGGGTCGTGGGCGACGTCGTAGGTGGCGGCCACCGAGTTGATCGACGGTCCGATGACCGGGTGCAGGGCCGGGTCGACCACCTTCTCTCCAAGGTAGCGCGCGTCAAGGTCGCGGACGCGGAGGCTCTCGAGGTATTCCCTTCCCGTCTTCAGCGCCACGCTCATCCCCCCTGCGTGTTAGCCCGGACTCCGCGGAGGGTCCGGGGGGGTGAGGCCTGTCCCCGCCCCCATCATAGAGAAGCCCAGTGTCGCCGGGCAAGACGGACACCACGTCGGGCGAGTGGGCCCTCCTCGCGCGGAGGGCCGAGCCGCCGGGCCGGTTCGGGAGCGGCGGTCGGTGGAGGGGCCCTCCTCGCGCGGAGGGCCGAGCCGCCGGGCCGGTTCGGGAGCGGCGGTCGGTGGAGGGGCCCTCCTCGCGCGGAGGGCCGAGCCCATCATGTCAGAGAAAACATACTTCCGCACGGGAAGTATGTTTTCTGGGAAGGGATAGAGATGCCCGCGCTCCCGCCCATCTCTGCCAGGCGGGCCGAGCTGCCACTTCCTCACAACCGGGCCTCACGTCCCCTTCGGACGCTGGCTACAGATCAGCTTCACCAGAAAGCGCTCTTCCTCGACCAACCGGGCGATGCTCACCCCACACAAAGTCCCGTTAAAGGCCAAGTCCGCCTTCAGAAAGGCGTTCCGCAGGCTGCAGGTTGGGGCCTGCCAGCATGATTCGTTCTCCTCTAGAAGGCAGGGTCGGGAGGCCCTCTCCCCGTCGACCGCCACAATGACGTCCCACACCGATATCCTGTCCGGCGGCACCCGTAAGCTGAACCCGCCCAAGACCCCCCGGGTGACCTCTAACCAGCCGTGGTCCCGCAGGGTTGGAAGCAGCCGGCGGATCGAACCCACCGGGACCTCCCACCGCTCCGCCAGTACGGGAGCGCTCAGGGCCTGGCTGCGGAACCGCGGGATTTCGGCCAGCTCAAGCAAGATGCGGATGGCCATGTCGGCAGCGTCGCTTACGTACACTAGGCCCACCTCCTATCCGTCTTCACCATACCATCGCGTCAAGCGGGTCCGCGACCGAATGGTGTCGCCGGGCCGCCACCGAATGGTGTCGCCGGGCCGCGACCGAATGGTGTCGCCGGGCCGCGACCGCATGGTATCGCCGGGCGCGCCAGGGGGGCTCCGCAGGCGGGGAGATGCCGCACCTTACCGCCGACGAGCCTTGTCCAACTCCGTCAGAAGCATGGGCAGGAAACCCTCCAGCCTGGCCACGACCCCACAGTCCGCCCGGCCGAAGATGGGCGCCGCCGGGTCCTGGTTCACGGCGACAACAATCTTGGCGTTCTCCACCCCCACGGTGTGCTGAAGATCGCCGGAAACGCCCAGAGCGATGTAGAGATCCGGCGAAATCCGCGCGCCGCTCTGGCCGATCATGAGCTCCTCGCTGACCATCCCCGTGTCCACGGCCGGGCGGGTGGCCCCGATGGCCGCGCCGAGTCGTTGAGCCAAGCGAAGGACAAGCGGCCAGACGTCGGCGGTCGCCGCCCCCGCTCCCACTCCGACAACGACCCGGGCCGACGAGAGGTCCGGCACAGTAGCGGTAATGGTCTCGGCCGCGCTATCGGCCCCGGTGGCGCCCTCAGCCTTCTCGGCCCGCGCAACCGGCCTGGGGCCGCCTAGGGCCAATCGGCGGACCCGCTCATCCACGGCCAGTCGCACGACCTCAACCGCAGCGTCGGCCTCCGCAAGACCCATGCGCCTCGCGGCTCCTGCCGAGAGCGAGACCAGAATGGGCCGCGCTTCGGGGCAAGTGATGGCGGCGAGGCCCCCGAAGGCAGGCACGAGCATCTCGAGCTCTCCGTCGTCGTCTATAACCATCTCTAGACAGTGCGAAACGAGACCGGTCTCGAGAGTTGCGGCCAGTGTGGCGGCCACGCCCGAGGCCCGCGGCGACTCAGGGAAGATCACGGCGTATGGGCGGCCGAGCGTACGTTGTGGTCCTTCCATAGCCAGGCCCATGGCCAGCGCCTTGCTTCGCGGCTCGTGGTAGCTCAGGCTAGGGCCGTCGACAAAGACCAGCTTGACCTCCCCGCCGATTCTGGACGCCAACCACGCACCAACGAGGCAAGCCTCCCTGGTCTCGACCGTGGGCCGCGTCCCGTCAAGCTCGGCGTAGACCCATACGCCACCCTTGGCGGAGCCGGAGTTCCGGCCTGCACCGCCGGAGCCGTGGTTCCGGTCTGGCCCGCCGGAGCCGGAGTTCCGGCCTGCACCGCCGGAGCCGGAGTTCCGGCCAACGCCGGCCGCGTGGTCAAGTCCGATCACGGGGCGGCACCTCCCGGCGGGAGGAAACCCTTCTCCCTTAGGAGTCTGGCCAGGCCCTGGGCCTGCTCTTCCATACCGCCCGGAAGCATCTCGGCTTTCTTGCCAGCCTGGTACAGCAGGAGTCGGCTCACCCGGGTCGGCGACCCCTTCTCTCCGACCTGGGCCGGGTCAAGCCCCAGGGCCTCGCAGTCCAGAACGACCAGCGGCCGGGACCTAGCCTTGACGATACCGAGCATCGTGGTCGCCCGAGGCTTACAGGCGGTTCGCGCGACGGCCACCAGAACGGGCGTCTCGGCCTCGAGCGTCATCGCCGGAACGCCGCTCGAGCCCTTGCCGCCCCGGCGCTCCCCGCCCGAGCCCTTGCCGCCCCGGCGCTCCCCGCCCGAGCCCTCCCCGCCCGAGCCCTCACCGCCCGAACCCTCTCCGCCCGAGCCCTCACCGCCCGAGCCCTCACCGCCCGAACCCTCACCGTCCGCCCGTCCGGCCTCGCCCACGTCCACCTCGAGCCGGAGCGCACCGGGGCTCGGCCGACGAACCACACCCTCACCTCCGCCCGGACCGCTCCGGGCCAGACGGATTGCCGTGGCCCCCGCTACGTGGTACAACCCGAGCAGGGTGGCGAGGGTGGGGCCCACCTGTCCGGTGCCGCCGTCGGAGCTCTCCATGCCGGTGACGACGAGATCGACCTCGCCGCGCCGGCGGACGGCAGCGGCCAGGGCCCGGGCAGTGGCCAGGACATCGGAGCCGGCCAGGGCGCGGTCCGAAACCAGCCAGGCCTCGTCGGCCCCGATGGCGAGGCACTCCCGGGCCACCGTTTCGGCCCGAGGCGGGCCCATGAGAACCGCCGTCAGTGTGCCTCCCCCGGCCTGGTCCCTGAGCCGCAGGGCGGCCTCGAGGGCGACCCTGTCGTTGCGGTTCGGGACCAGGGTCACCCCTTCGCGGTTCACGGTCTTGCGACCCGCGTCAATCGCCGCCGCCCCCCCACGGGGTCGAGTATCAGGTACCGGCTTAACGCAGACGACGATGTTAAGCGGCCTGCCTTCCGCTGCGTCCACCTACCGGCTCACCGACCGTCCGATGACGATCTTCATGACGTCCGAGGTTCCGGCCGACGGGACCAGCAGCTGGACATCCCGCAGGTACCGCTGGGTCGGGAACTCCTCCGTGTAACCGTAGCCACCGTGGACTTCGGCCGCCAGCTTCGCGGCCAAGATCGCCATCTCGGTGCTGTGGTACTTGGCCATCGCCATGTCGGCGTCACAGCGAAGCCCGTTGTCCTTAGCCCAGGCGGCCTTGTAGGCCAGGAGGCGCGAGGTTTCCAGGGCGATAGCCATGTCCGCCAGCTTGGCCTGGATGGCCGGTAGACGGTTAATGGGCTTGCCGTATAGCTGTCGCTTGGCCGCATAGTCCGAGGCAGCCTTAAGAGAGGCGGCGAGGAGGCCCAGGGCGCATCCGGCCATACCGGCGCGGCCGACCTCGCTGATGGACTTCAAGACTAGCTTCAGCCCGTCGCCTTCCGCTCCGAGCAGGTTGGCCACCGGGACGAAGCAATCTTCCAGGATGATCTCCCCGGTGTTGCAGCCCCGGAAGCCCACCTTGTGTTCCTCACGCCCCGGGCGGAATCCCGGCATCCCGCGTTCGACCAGGAAGGTACTGAACCTGGGCGTTTCCTCCTCGGTCCGGGCCAGGACGACCTGCACGTCGGCCACGTGCGCGTTGGTGATGAAGACCTTACGGCCGTCCAGGACGAAGCCGTCGGCGCCGTCGCGCTTTTCGGCCCGGTAGGTGGTCGTGATGGCGGTCGGATCCGAACCGCCGCTGGCCTCCGTTATCGCGACCGTAGCCAGACGCTGGCCCTCCGCGAGAGCCGGAAGAAGGCGCTCCTTCTGCTCCTCGCTGCCGGCGTTGATGATGGGGTCGATCCCCAGAACGAAGACCTGGAGGGCCATGGCCACGGCCGCCGACACCGTGCCTACCTCTTCCAGGATGAGCATGCGGGCCAGATGACCAAGCCCACTCCCCCCGTACCGCTCGGGGATGGTGACGCCGAGGAAACCGGCCTCACCCATGGCCGGGCCGAGTTCATCCGGCCACTTGCCCTCCTTCTCCATGATGGGAACGAGCGGGGCCACGCGGGTCTCGGCGAACTCGCGGGCGACCTGCCGCAGAATCTCCTGTTCCGCGCTGAGCTTGAAATCCACCTCGGTCAACCTCCTCCGCACCAGCGCTTGATAACTGGTCTTTCCTAATTCCAAGGGATGGAGAGCTCCTTAGGGGATGGACAACATTGGGAAGGCCGCCGTGAGTTCCCGCACCCGGCTACTCGCCCGCTGGAGCACCCTTTCGTCCGTCGCGCTGGTCAGCACGGTGTGAATGATATCGGCGATCTCGGTCATCTCGGCTTCCTTCATCCCCCGCGTAGTAACGGCGGGGGTGCCAAGGCGGATGCCGCTGGTCACCCCAGGCTTCTCGGAATCGAAGGGGATGGTGTTCTTGTTCACAGTGATCCCGACCGAATCGAGCAATCTCTCGGCCTCTTTTCCGGTCAGGCCGGCCGAGCGCACGTCGACCAGAACGAGGTGCACGTCGGTGCCGCCGGAAACCAAGCGGAGGCCGTTCCGAATAAGGCCCTCGGCCAAAGCCTGGGCGTTGCGGACTATCTGTGACTGGTAGTCCCGGAACGACGGCTGCAGGGCCTCCTTGAAGGCCACCGCCTTGGCGGCGATGACGTGCATCAGCGGTCCGCCCTGCAATCCGGGGAACAGGGCCCGGTCGATTCTCGAGGCGAGCTCACGGGTAGTCAGGATCATGCCTCCGCGCGGGCCGCGCAGGGTCTTGTGGGTGGTGGTGGTCACGAAGTGGGCGTGCCCGATAGGGCTTGGATGGAGCCCGGCCGCCACGAGACCGGCAATGTGGGCCATGTCCACCATCAGGTAGGCGCCCACCTCGTCGGCGACCGCCCGGAACCGGGCGAAGTCGATGACCCGCGGGTAGGCGCTGGCCCCGGCGATGATGAGCTTGGGTCTGTGCTCGCGCGCCAGGCGTGCCAGTTCGGCGTAGTCTATACGCTCGTCCTCACGCCGCACCCCGTAGGAGATGATCGTGTAGTAGAGACCCGACAGGTTGATCGGGTGCCCGTGGGTCAGGTGGCCGCCATGGCTAAGACTCATGCCCAGAACCTTGTCGCCCGGCCGGAGGGCAGCGAGATAACAGGCCTGGTTGGCCTGGCTCCCCGAATGAGGCTGGACGTTGGCGTGGTCGGCCCCGAACAACTCCTTGGCCCTCGACCTGGCCAGTTCCTCCACCTCGTCGACGTACTGGCAGCCGCCGTAGTAGCGGTGGCCGGGATACCCTTCGGCGTACTTGTTGGTCAGGCAGGTGCCCATGGCCTCGAGGACGGCGCGAGAAACGAAGTTTTCGGAAGCTATGAGCTCCAGTCCGTCTTCCTGGCGCCGCCGCTCACGGGTGATGGCCGCGTGGATGTCGTGGTCGACCTTGAGCAGCTCTGTAAGGTACGGCATAAGAACAGCACCCCTTGTTCTTCGTCTTCATGTCGGTCCGTCCGTCCATGTCGGCCCGCCGCCTGACCAAGGTGCTACTTTCAGCCCATAGACCTCGGCGAAGTGCCGGCTGAGAACCCGTACCGCCTCTTCGGGCGGTGGTGCGTGGCCGGCCTCCACCCTCACCGACGTTACCGGGACCCCGCGCAGGCCGCAGGGGTTGATGAGGCCGAAGGCAGCCAGGTCGGGGTCGAGGTTGAGGGCCGCTCCGTGGGACGTGATCCACCCGGTAACGGCGATACCCACCGCGCCAATCTTCGCCCTCCCCACCCACACTCCGGGATAGCCGGGGCGCCGTTCCCCCTCCACTCCCCACTCCCCGAGGGCCCGAATCACGACTTCTTCCAGACGCCGGACGTGGAGATGGATATCGGACCCGAAACCAGTGAGGTCCAGGATAGGGTAGATCATTAACTGGCCGGGGCCGTGATAAGTGATGCTACCACCCCGGTCGGTGGCGACCACCGCCACCCCCGCTTGCCGCAGGGTCTCCGTTGGAACCAGGATCTGGTCCTCACCGCCGTCGCGACCGCAGGTGAGGACGGGGTCGTGTTCGGCGAGAACGAGCGTGTCGCCGATGCCCCCGGCTCGTCGCCGCGCCACCAGCCGACCCTGGAGGTCGAGGAAGTCGGGGTAGGCGATACGGCCGAGGTCCCAGACCAGGCATTCCAAGCGTTCCGGGCCCTGATGCGCGGACCTAAGGGGCATCGATGACCAACCCTCCTCGCAGGCCGCCCGGTCGCCGCGCCAGCCCGGCCGTGCCCGCCCGTTCGGCCAGCTCCTCAGCCACCCGC